>JAGFXO010000069.1 GCA_017861285.1 Geobacteraceae bacterium
GAGGTTACACTAAGCACAAATAAATAAAAAAGCACTTGCATATTCTTTGCAAGTGCCTGTTATTATTGGTGGAGATGAGCGGGATCGAACCGCCGACCTATGCGTTGCGAACGCATCGCTCTCCCAGCTGAGCTACATCCCCACAGGATATTTTCCGGGTGCTTTCGGAAATATTTTCTTATAATCAGGCTTTTGTTTACAGACTTTTTTGTCAAAAATCAAGTCTTTTGTAGCGATGCGTTTTGCCCAATGCAGGCGGAAAGATTTGTGTAATTTAATATTTCAGCCTGCCCGACACCCATAATTCTGGTTTTTGTATATGGATTGTGCCACAATATGACATGGAGGTGGTAAAAGATGAAATACGAATTCAGCGACGGAATGGTGGTTGACTATTCGGGCTCAATTCATGTTACCAGAGGCACAGAGATCGACCTATTCATAGAAGAAGGGTACATCCCTGTAAACGTGCGGAAGGATCTTGAAGAGGCAACCCGTAAAGGCAGCCGTGACGACATAAAAAAAATAGCCGTGATGTTGACGGATACCGTAGGCAGCAAGGCATGTCTGGCGGATATTGACAGCAAGGCGTGTGTGAATTTGTAGCGGCAGTGGATGTTCGGACATCGGGCACAAAAACCCGTTTCCCGCAGCGTGCAGAGCAAAGATGCACCAGATCGGGGGACGGGTTTATTGTTGGTTCAGATGCACTTCACCTTGCATGGGGAATTTTCGGTTGAAGCGGAAGGATCACTTTGAACTGCGCTCCGGATCCGAGACGGTTATAGACGAGGATCTTGCCACCGTGATTGGTAACTATTCTGTGGGATATGGGCAACCCGAGACCGGTACCGTGCTCCTTTGTCGTAAAGAATGGATTGAAGATGTTGCCCATGACTTCAAGAGGAATCCCTCCCCCTGTATCCGACACTTTTACGTACAGCGCATCCATTCCCTCCAGCCTCGCCGGCGAAACGACGATGAACAGCGCTCCGCCATTTTTCATCGACTCGGCGGCATTTGAAAAGAGGTTTATGAAAACCTGTTTGAGCTGGAGAAAGTCCCCGCAAAAAGGGCCTATTTCAGGGTGAGTTCGCAACTTTACACTGATCCTGTTTAACTCCAGCTGGCTGGCAACAACCGCCAGAGACTCTTCAAGGATAGCGTTAATATCGCATGACGCAAAAGAGAGCTCTGCCTTTTTCGAAAAAAACAGTGTATCTGTAAGCATTTTTTCCAGACGATCGGACTCTCGCGCGATTATGTCGGCATACTTCCATTCGTACGAATCATGGGGAAATTTTCTTTCCAGCCGTTTTGCCAAACCGCCTATGGAAACGAGAGGGCCCCGCAGTTCATGGGCGATGGAAGCCGCCATCTCCCCTATGGCGGCCAGCTTTTCGCCCTGGATAAGTTTCTGCTGAACTTCCCGATAATCACGATGAGCATCCTCTATGCGGCTGTATAGCATGGAATTTTCGATTGCGATACCGGCCTGATTGAGAAGAAGCTGCAAAAAGCGGAGATCGCTTTTGGTTATACTCTTGCGGGTCAAAGGATTGTCGACGATAACCAGACCCACCACTTCATTTTTAGCCATGAGGGGAACCGCGGCGAATTCGTTAATGGCGAAACGTTCCAGGAATTCCCGGTCTATGCGTTTTTCCCTGGCCGCATCGCTCACGTGAATAAGCTTTTTCTCAAGAATTGCCCGTGAAGACATATTGGATTTCTTATCCAGCGGCATCCTGGATTCTTTGACTTTCCGCGCTAATTCTGACTCCCCCTCTCCGGCGGCATACCCTCCCGAAGTTTCACATCCGGGAGAAAGGATATTCCTCCCATCATCCACAGCCATTTTTTCCGCTCTCGATGTCTCGCTGTCAACCCCCAGCATCCCCTGGATTACGCCCGCCCTTTCGTTGACCAGAAAAAGCATGGCCCGTTCGAATATCGGGTCTTCATCTGAAACGAGAGCATTCAAGGCAAGATAGATCAGTTCATTGAGCCTGGTCGTCGAATGCATGGCAGTGCTGATCCGGTAGAGTAGGGAAAGCTCCTTGATTTTCCTGGAGTTCTCACCTGCAAGGAGATTCATCTGCCGGCTTCTGGCTGCGATCCCGAGAGCCGAGGCTGCGGAAGTGGCAATACTTTCAAAGAGTTCCCTGTCTTCTTCGTCAAAGTTGCCGAATGTACCGTCATCCATCTGCTTGCCAAAGAAAGTGAGCGTGCCGATAACCGTTGCTTCATAGTACAGGGGTACACATACGCATGAAGGCGGAAGGATCTCATCTGCAATAATGTCGGTCGTAAGAAGAGGTGCCCCAGTGGAGAGACTTTTCTCTGCATACCTGGCTTCAAGTTCCAGAAGAGAAGGGAGAACCGCCTGAAACTTTCGTCGGCATTTCTTCAGCACCCCGGACGGGAAACTTTCATATGCGATGATCCGCAGAACGGTACAGCAGGCATTCGTGTACCGGTGGCACACACCGAGGATAAATGAAGGAAGGACCTTGAAGGAAACGGGTTTATTGATTATCTTGCCGAGCTCATTCAGGGTCATCAGATTCTGAACCCTTTTGTTCGACCATTCAATAATCCTCCTGTTTTGAATCAGGCTGCCGAGGATTAAGGCTATGTCCTGCAAGAACTCGTTGTCATCAGCGGAAAAGCAAATATTTTTCCCCATCTCCAGGGAAATCACCCCATTGATTTTTTTGCCCGAAGGCACGGGGAGGCAAAGCAATGTGCGCTGGGAGGCTTTCCCAGGCTGTTCTTCGCGCAGTCCATTTTCCCATTTCAGGATGGCGGACTTGAAGGAAGCACACGAACCGGCATCCCCTTCTCCGAGGGGTATGGAGCAGGTGTGGATTTCTTCGGGGTCATCGTGCCGGATCATCTGGGAAAGGCAGCGCCTTCCCTCATCAAGAATATACAGTGTGGTGGCTATTGCACCAAGCGAATTGTTGATTTTTATGGCGATGGATTTGAGGCGGGAATTAAATGAAAGGTTTTCAGAACTTGCTATCCGGACTATTGAGCTAAAGAGTCTGTACCTGCCTCGGATAGCCATAAAAGCTCCTGATGCCTGGTATTAACAGCGAAATGCCAAGTTAATCGGCCTGTGGCGACACCGATGCAATTACTGGAGTTTTTCCTTTTTTTCCTGCTCAATTTTGCAATCAATGCAGAGAGTCGTTACGGGACGGGCCTTCAGACGGGCTTCACCTATTTGCTCACCGCACAACTCGCAGGTGCCGAAGGTGCCTTCGTCTATTCTCTCCAAAGCTTCCCTGATCTTGTTGATCAGCTTTCGTTCCCTGTCCCTGATGCGAAGCTCAAAGCTGCGATCGGATTCCTGGGTTGCACGGTCATTCGGGTCCGGGAAATTGGTGTTGTCAGCCGTCATTTCGGAAACGGTCTTTCCCGCTTCTTCAAGGAGAGTTCTCATCTCATCCTGCAGAACAGCTCTGAAATACTCTTTTTTTTCACTTTCCATGGCCTTCTCCATAACGTTATAACTCCTGCGATATTAGGGGAAATTATTGTGTAAGTAAAGCAAATTCTTAACTTAACAGAACCTTTCAGTTTCAGAACAGATTCTCGAGGGCCTCTTCCACCGATGCAACCCCCGTCAATTCCATACCATCCACTTTCATCTTCCTGAGATTACCGGAGGGGAGAATACAGCGGCTGAATCCAAGCTTGGCGGCTTCACGCACCCTGATTTCGGGCTGTGTTATGCCACGGACCTCCCCTGCAAGGCCGACCTCTCCAATGACCATGGTTTGCGGCGAAATACCCTTGTCAAGATGGCTCGACGCCACCGCGGCAACAATGCCGAGATCAGCCGCCGGCTCATTCAGCTTCATGCCCCCCGCCACATTCAGGTAGATATCCCGGCCGGAGAGATTGAGCCCTACCTTTTTCTCCAGCACGGCCACGAGCAAAGCAAGGCGGTTATGATCAACACCGATGGTGGTACGCCTGGGAACACCCAGTGACGATGCCGTTACCAGGGCCTGCAGTTCGACGAGGAAAGGACGGCTTCCTTCAATCGTCGCCGCCACCACGGAACCGGAAACCCCGAGAGGGCGTTCGCAGAGAAACAGTTCCGAAGGATTGCCAACCTCGCATAACCCCGTTTCCCCCATTTCAAAAACCCCGATTTCATTGGTAGACCCATAGCGGTTCTTGATGGCCCGGAGAATCCTGAAAGGATGGCCGGCGTCACCCTCGAAATAGAGCACTGTATCCACCATATGCTCCAGGACCCGCGGCCCGGCAATCGAACCGTCTTTGGTAACATGCCCGATAATAAAGGTCGGAATGCCCGACCTCTTTGCCAGCATCATCAATTTGCCCGCGGTTTCGCGGACCTGGCTGACGCTTCCGGGCGCAGATTCGAGAGCGGAGGTGAAGACAGTCTGTATGGAATCGACTGCAAGCACGTAAGGCTTGAGTTTTTGCACATGCAGAAGTATCTTTTCCAGGGAGTTTTCGGCAAGGATGTACAGTCCGGCGGCGGAAACCTTCAACCGTTCTCCGCGCATCCTGGTCTGGCGGGCGGACTCTTCTCCCGATACGTAGAGTACGGTCCCCTTTTCACGGGCGAGATGGTCCATGGCCTGCAGCATGATGGTAGATTTCCCGATGCCGGGATCACCCCCGAGCAAAACCAGCGAGCCTGCCACAAGCCCTCCCCCGAGCACCCGGTCGAATTCCGAGATGCCGCATGAAAACCGCTCTTCGCCATTGCCTGAAACCTCTCCGATCGGCACCGGCACTGATTCATGACCCGGTACATCCGCCTGCGTCGACCTGCCGCTGAAAACCTCTTCAACCATGCTGTTCCAGGCATTGCAGTCGGGGCACTTGCCGAGCCATTTCGCCGATTGATATCCGCATTTCTGACAAGAATAAAGGGTCCTGGTTTTCACCTGTTTCTCCACACGTCCTTGAATTTTTGCGATAGTATCGTTATTCCCTGAGACTGTCAATCACGGCGGGAAAGTCGGAACACTTTCTGCATTAACGATGGTATGATTTGACAAATAACCAATATATGAGATAAAATTCATCCAATTCACGCGTGGGTATTGCCTATGTCAAAGACAACAAGCCAGATTCCGGCACGGCTCCATGAATCGAAGCTTTCTTCGAACTCAGGCGGAGACTTCATTGCCGAAGTATACAAAGCCCTGAAAGCCAGTTTCTTCTACCCGGAAAATCACCCGCTTCGCAACGAAATCATCAGCAAGGCGTATCAGCTTCTTCTCGTGACAATGAATGGAAATGAACTGTCCCTTCTTGTTGCCCGAAACGGCCTTTCTTCGGCCTCAGACAGGATACAGGTCGAAAAAACCCTGGCTGCCGCATCCCTCGCCAAAGAGCTTTTCGTACGGGAAATCCAGAGGCTGAGTTTCCTTCCCGATCTCTCCAGGAAAGAGTTTGACGGTTTCCTTTCGCTTCTTACCGCCGATCCGCAAAAGATCGTCGCTGAGGGGGGCATGGAGAAGATTCTTGCGGACCGGGGAATACGTGGTGTCATAACGAACGAAATCGATATTTCATCGGTTTTCACCAAGAAGGGGGAATCCGAATCCGATACCGGCGAGCAGTTGCTGGATGCGAAAGAAATTCAGGAAAACCCTTCTCCCTCTGATTTTTTGCCTGTCGACGAAATGGAAGACATGGAAATCGACGAAATTATTGCCGCAATGAAGGGGGAGAAAGGCGACGAACGCTACGTCACCCTTGCAGGAATGCTCCTGTCAAAAACCGGGACACTGAAGGCACAGGGCCTTTACCATGACCTCGTGCCGATAGCCCTCTTTCTCATCGGGCAACACTCACACACCGCAAAAAGCGGCCCGCAGCGCAATTGCGCACAGTCCACACTGGAAAGCATGGCTGACGAGGAAATGATCAATTACCTTATGAACCGACTGGAAGAGAGGGACTTGGACGCAAGGGAAACCGTATACACCATTTTGCGCCAACTCGGGGAAAAAGCGGTGGGGCCTTTAATCAGACGGCTCAACAGCGCGGGAGACATTCACTCCCGGAAGGCGTTCGCCACGGCCCTGATGCGCATCGGGCGACCGGCGGTTCCGTCGCTCGTGGCATCACTGCAAGATCACAGGTGGTATGTAGTGCGGGGAATGCTGACCATCCTGGGCGAAACAGGGTGCAATGAATGGGTTCGGGAGTTGAGACCTACCATCTACCACGAGGATGAAAGGGTGAGAAAAGAGGCAATCAGGTGCCTCACAAAGGCAGGGGGTCCGGAATCCGTTGCCATGCTCATTGAACTTCTGTCGGACCAGAACCCCTCAGTAGTCAGACAGGCGGTATTTTCCCTCGGAATCCTGAAAGACGACACGGCGACTGACCCTTTGATGGGCATTGTCAACAGGAGGGATATCTTCCTCAAGTCCCTGCAGCTGAAAAAGGAAGCGCTTCAGGCAATAGGGCTCATCGGCTCCGGAAGGATACTCCCCGATCTGATGAAAACAGCGGGGAAAAGGTATCTGTTCGCTGCCAGGCGCCGGGAAGAACTGAAGGTTTCCATTGTCGAAACCATCGGCCGGATAGGCGATGAATCCTCTCTCGATTTCCTGCGGGCCATGAGTTCACGCGGTGGAACTCTCGGCAGCGTCTGCAGCGAGGCCATCCATTCCATTACCGGGAAAACGAGCGAATCGCCATGAAGTGCACGGCAGACGCCCTGGCATCCCTGCAGGCAGCGGCATCCACCTTATTCGAAAGGAACCTCTCCAAGGGCAAATGCAGCCGCTTCCCGGGTTCTTGGAAAAGGTGACTTCGACAATTCGATGAATGCATCAACCATTGAGGAATCTCCCACTTTTCCCAGTGCCCTGGCGGCTTCAGCATCGAGAAGGCCGTCATTTTCCCTGAGGAACGGGGCGAGCAGCTTTACGAGCGAAGGGTCCCTGAAGTTTCCCAGGGCCTCGATGGCTTTTGCGCGTATCGCGGGGACCGGCTCATTCAGACACTCAACGAGGGTTGGAATTGCCTTGGCATTTGCCAGGCTTCCAAGAACTTCGATGGCAACGGATTTTATATCCGCCTCCGGCCTGGAAGCGCAATAGACAAGAGCCGGAAGCACCTGCTCGCCGCCTATCCTGCCCAGGGCATACAGCGCCTTGATTTTTGTCGGCAGGTCCCCCTTCTTCAGAGAAACCAAAACCTCCTCGAGGCTTCCAAGACCTTCGAGCCGTTCAAGGGCCCGGCTCGCGGCTGCCCTAACCTCTTCCTCGGGATCTTTCAGCAGGCCGGCCAACACATCTCTTCTTTTCAGCTTTTCACTGGTTTCCATACTTGTATCTATTAGCAAAATCCGCACCCCTCAGCAACATTTTCTTGTCGTCGTCAAACCCCGTTCTTCCCTTACAATCTCTTTTGTGATAAAAATGCCCCCAACGGCGGCTTCTCGGACACCATCCAGAAAAGGAAATCGGCATGAAAAAGAACGTAAAAGCTACCCTTCTTTCCGCCTTCATCTTCCCGGGCCTCGGACAGATTTACAAGGGATGCAAGCTGAAAGGCTACCTCATGATACTTGGCGCAAACCTTCTGTTTCTTGTCGCGCTGGCCCTCGTCCTGAAGGGGGTATACGAGCTTTCCCTTACCAACGGCATTTCCGAAACCCCGGATCCGTCGGCAATTGCGAAACGGCTGATCGCGGAAACACCCTCCATTGAATGGATTCTGGGCATATTTTTCGGCCTGTGGCTTTATGGGGTTCTTGATGCCCTGCTGGCCGGGCGGAAAGAACGCACGCCTTAACCTGACCTGGCAAAAGGATTTTTTCACGATACCTGAGTAATATATGGTTTGACAAAAAGCGTCTTTTTATGGAATAAAACTATATAGAAAAACAGGCCCCTTGCAAGGGGCCTTGTTTGTATACGATGAAAACGGGGTCCGTATGTTCTATTCAAAGGTGCTGGCCACGGGAAGCAGCATTCCCGACAGGGTCATCACGAACAGTTTTTTTGAATACCTTGTCGAAGATGCCGACAACTGGATTTTTTCCCGCACCGGGATCCGCGAGCGACGCTTTGTCCACGACAGCGAGGCGACATCGGATCTCGCCACCCGCGCGGCATTGAACGCCCTGCACGCCGGCGGTATCGAACCCGGTGAACTGGACTGTATTATTGTATCCACATCCACCCCCGACATGATTCTTCCTCCAACCGCCTGTATTGTCCAGAAAAACATCGGCGCAGCCAATGCCGTCGCCTTCGACATGAACGCCGTCTGCAGCGGATTCGTCTATGCCGTCGATACCGCTGACAGCCTCATCAAATCGGGCAAGTACAAGCGAGTCCTCGTTATCGGCGCCGATACCTATTCAAAAATCCTTGATTTCCAGGACAAGTCGACCTGCACCCTTTTCGGCGACGGCGCAGGCGCACTGATCCTTGAAGCGACCACCGAGCGGACGGGGATTCTGCAGGCATTCATCAAAAGCGACGGCAACGGCTGGGAACTGATTCAAGTGCCATCCTCCGGCTCGCGGAAACCGATTACTCCGGAAACGATAGCTTCGCGGGAAAACACCTTCAAGATGGACGGCAGGAACGTGTATATCTTCGCCACGGATATAATCCCCCGGGTCATAGAAGAAGTAACCGCGAAAGCCGGGTTGAAGGCCAGTGATCTTGACTATATTATCCCGCACCAGGCAAATGTGCGCATCATAGATATTATTTCGAAGAAAACGGGGATCGCCAAAGAGAAGTTTCTGCTGAATCTCGACCGATACGGCAATACCGCTTCGGCCTCGGTGGGGTTGGTCCTGGATGAAAATCTTCGCAACGGAACGGTAAAAGCCGGAGATCTCGTACTGATGATGGGTTTCGGCGGCGGACTTTCCTGGGGCGGCATCGTCATGCAGCTGTAAACCGGGAAGAAAGGGTGACGGGCTATTCCGCACAGCAGGAAAGCTTGGCCACATCCCTTGTGAATCCCTGGGCGCACAGGCGCAACCCCTCTCCCATGGAAGGATAGACATGAAGAGAGCTCGCCAGGTCCTCGACGGTGAGGGCGAAACGGATGGCCATGGCCGCTTCGTTGGCGAGTTCAGCCCCCCTGTGGCAGGAAAGATGCACTCCAAGCAGGCGCCCGGTCCCTTTTTCGGCGATGATTTTTATGGCGCCTGCAGTGTGTCCGGTAACATGTGCCTTCGGAATGGCGGAAACCGGCAGGGTATTGGTGATCACCTCGAAGCCGGACTTTCTCGCCGACTCTTCTCCGTGTCCGACAAGACCCACCTCCGGATCGGTAAATATGGTCATGGGTGTGGACAGGTAATCCATCTCGCACTCGCACCCGGGATTGAGCATGTTGTCTACGGCGACAATTCCCTCCCTTGCCCCGGCCGTGGCAATCATCATCCCGCCGATCACATCTCCGGCCGCCCAGACCCCCGGCGCCGTGGTCCGCATCGTCTTGTCCACCGTGATAAATCCTTTGGCGTCAACCTCAACCCCGGCATTCTCCAGCCCTATTCCGGACGAAGCCGGAGCAGTACCGACCGCAAGCAAAAGCCTCTCAGCAGTCAAATCCTCACGGTTGCCGCCAATTTCGGCAGTAACCGCAACTTGTCCATCCACCACGGAAAGCCCGGTAACCGAAGCATTGAGCCGGATATCCACCCCTTCATCAAACAAGGCTTTTTGCAGCGCCAGCACCGGTTCTTCATCGACGGAACGGAGGACACGCGGACCGTGTTCGAGAATAATCACCCTGGTTCCCAGGCGAGAGAACATCTGCCCCAGTTCGAGGGCAATGACCCCTCCGCCGACAATGATCAGTGATGCGGGGAATTCCTTCAGTAACAGGGCTTTTCTGCTTGTCAGATAATCAATCCCATGAAGCCCGGGCAGATTGGGCACACGGGGAAAACCGCCCGTGGCAATGAGTATCTTGTCGCAGCGTATTGTCTCATCCTCCACTTCAACCGTCCCGGGGGCGACGAATCTGCCGGTTCCCCGTACCAGCCTGAGACCGGGAACGGCCTGGATGACATCGAGATATTTGCTGGTGCGCAGATATTTAACCACTTCGTCCTTATGCGCCATGAGCCGGCCAAAGTCTATTCCGTTTTCCTCCAGGCCAAGCCCCAGACCTGCCCCGAGACGCGCTTCCCGGTAAAACAGTGCGGAGTGGATCAGCGTCTTGCTCGGTATGCATCCCCAGTTGATGCATGTCCCGCCGAGCATGCTCTTCTCGATCATTACCACCTTCGCTCCCAGGGACTGTGCACGCAGAGCGGCGGCAAACGCAGTTGAGCCGGATCCCAGAATGACAATATCATGATCATGTGCCATACAAGTTCATACCCCCCGTGGATAGCTTACTACACCTTTTCCGGCAGGCAAATCAATCCGGAAGGTGATTGCCGCTTCAATTTCGAATTCGGCTTTACACCGCCGGGCACAGCCGCTATAGTATGCGTAAAAGAAAAATCTTCATAGCAATTATTGCACGTCATTCGATCACCATATCAGATTCGGGAATCACTCCATGGAACATCTCAAAATACTGAAAAAATCCCTGCTCTTTTCCGGGCTCAATGACGAACACCTGGCAGAGGTAGCCGCA
>JAGFXO010000174.1 GCA_017861285.1 Geobacteraceae bacterium
TCCCTGAATCCGGTTTTCCGTGTCGGAGAACAGATAGCGGAAGGCCTCCGGCTCCATCTCAAACTTTCGGACAGGGAAGCCCGTGAACAGGCAGTCGGCATGCTCGACAAAGTGGGTATTCCTTCCCCTGCGGCGAGATACGGGGATTATCCCCACCAGTTGAGCGGCGGTATGAGACAGCGGATCATGATAGCTATGGCACTTGCCTGCAACCCCCACGTGCTCATCGCTGACGAACCGACCACCGCTCTCGATGTGACGATTCAGGCACAGATTCTCGAACTTATGGACGAACTGAAGTCCGAACATAATACCGGCTTGATCCTGATCACCCATGATCTCGGCATAGTGGCGGAAAGATCACACCGCACCGCAATCATGTACGCCGGCAAAATCGTCGAATCGGCGGAAACCGGCGATCTGCTCGGGAACCCCCTTCATCCGTATACCGAGGGACTCCTGGCCTCGCTGCCGCAGAGGTCACTGCCCGGCAAACCATTACAAACGATACCCGGTCATGTGCCCAGCCTTCTGCAGGACTTGCAGGGCTGCGGATTCTGCGATCGTTGCCCGAAAAAAGATTGGGAATGCGCGATACACCCGCCCGAGCTGCGTGAGATGGGAAACGGGCATCTGGTCCGATGCTGGAAGGTTGCATGAAGCCATTCCTGGAAGCCTCACAAACAAAAAAATTCTTTTCCGTAAAGACTGGCGCTTTTTCGAAACCAGCCCTGCTGAAAGCCGTAGACGGCGTCGATCTTAGCCTTCATGAAGCGGAGAGTGTCGGCCTGGCGGGCGAGTCGGGGTGCGGCAAATCGACTGTCGGGAAAATGCTCGTAAATCTGCTGCAGCCTGATGAAGGTGTTATCCGATACCGGGGCAAGGAACTCACGGCACTGGACAAGTCGGAAAGCATTTGCTTCCGTAAGGAAGTCCAGATGATCTTTCAAGACCCCTATTCCTCACTCAACCCGAGAATGCGGGTCGGAGACATAATCGGCGAGCCTCTGACGATACATCGCCTGGCCGGCAAAAAGCAATACAGGGAAACAGTCATAGACCTCATGAACAAGGTCGGCCTGGCGGAAGAACAGTACCATCGATACCCTCACGAGTTTTCGGGCGGACAGCGTCAGAGAATAGGCATTGCACGCGCACTTGCCGTGTCTCCGCGCCTCATCGTCGCCGACGAGCCGGTATCGGCACTCGACCTCTCCGTGCAGGCGCAGATCATCAATCTCCTCCATCAGCTGAAATCGGAATTTTCCCTTTCGTTTCTCGTTATAGCCCATGACCTTTCCGTTATACGGCATATGTGTGACAGAATTGTCATCATGTATTTGGGGAAAATCGTTGAAAGCGGCAAAAGCGAGGCCGTTTTTACCCGGTTCCTGCACCCGTATACCGAAGCCCTCATCTCGGCAATGCCCCAGATTGACCAAGGTTCCAGAAAAAAAAGAATCCTCCTGAAAGGGGACATCCCCACACCTCTGGCACCACCGGCGGGCTGCCCCTTTCACACCCGATGCCCCTACGCGGAGTTGCCTCTCTGCGCCGAGTACCCGCCGCCATTTGAGGAAAAGGAGACGGGGCATCATGCATCCTGCCATTTTAGTTCCAGGCTCTACAGGTGATTTCGTTCCACGCCAAACAGAGTTTTCCCGTGGAGATTTAATCACAAATTGAAGGGTTTTTCCTGTGGCTCATCAAAATAATTCAATCCTTCCTTAACCGGTGAATCCACAGCTTTTTCTTGACAATTCATTATATTAGAAATATACATGGAAGCGGATTTTTTTGCCGTAAAAGGAAGGTTCACATGAAATTTGACAAGAATAGAGACTATGTCGCGGAAGCGGAAATTCTGAAAGTCCTGGGGCATCCGGTGCGACTCAAGATCGTGGCGGGGCTGTGCTCCAAGGAATGCAACGTAAAGCATATCTGGGAATGCCTCGAACTTCCCCAGGCAACGGTTTCCCAGCATTTGGCCCTTTTGAAGAACAAAGGGATCATTAGCGGGAAGAGAGAAGGTGTTGAAGTGCATTACAGTGTCGTCAACCCTCTGGCGAAAAAGATTATCGATATCTTCGGGTAATCTGAAAACCATATAGCCATGCTCCGACAATCCCCTCTCCATGGAGGGGATTTTTATTCGTGCACGCAGCGGTTTAAGACATTTAAAAACCCCTCCCATCGAACGTTTTCACGGCTGACATTACTCATATTCTCCCGCACGGCACAGTTCACTGCATAACAACCGCCTCTCTACCGGAGCACGCGAAAAGTGGTTGATAAGCACAAATTTCTCTGCTATTCTTTGTCGCTTCACGAATTGTATACAGGATTTGTTAGAAATCTTTCAATAATTCTTTGAGGGGATTCCGCATGCATTGGTACCAAACCTCGCTTGGAAAGAAATACATCATGGCCGCCACCGGCCTCGGCATGGTCGGTTTCGTTATCGTTCACCTGATCGGCAACCTGTCCATTTATGCGGGACCAGCCGCAATCAATACCTACGCCGAAAAACTCCACCAGTTGGTTCCCCTTGTATGGAGTTTCCGTCTGGTCATGGCGATCCTGTTGCTGACGCATATCTGCACGGGGACTCTCCTCTACCTGGAAAATCGCAAAGCCCGCCCGGTCAGTTACGCATGCAGGAAAAACGTCAGGACTTCCCTACCGGCGGAGACCATGATCTGGTCGGGGTTGCTGCTTGCGGTGTTCATCATCTATCATCTGCTCCATTTCACCCTGCGGGTCACGAACCCCGACATTTCCAACCTGCTTGACCCCCTCGGACGACCGAACGTGTTCGCCATGGTTGCCTTGAGTTTCGCCAAAGCATCCATTTCCCTTGCATATGTTTCCGCCATGATCGTCCTGCTCCTGCATCTATACCACGGCATCCAGAGCCTGTTTCAGTCGCTTGGCCTGAACAACGGGAAAACCCTGCCGGTCATCGAAAAAAGCGGCCGGGCAGCCGCATGTGTCCTGCTGGCGGGATACACATCCATACCTGTCGCATTTCTTTTCGGCACATTGAATATATAGGGGGAGTTACCGTGATACTTGACGGAAAAGTTCCATTCGGACCGCTTGCGGAAAAATGGGATATACATTGCCATGAAATGAGGCTGGTAAGCCCTGCCAATAAGAGGAAATTTACTGTCATCGTGGTCGGGACAGGCCTCGCCGGGGCTTCCGCCGCTGCCACCCTGGCGGAATTGGGTTACAACGTCGAGGCATTCTGTTACCAGGACAGCGCCCGCCGGGCACACAGCATATCGGCCCAGGGGGGAATCAATGCCGCCAAAAATTACCCGAGTGACGGAGACAGCGTCTACCGGCTTTTCCATGACACCATCAAGGGAGGGGATTTCCGGGCCAGGGAGGCAAACGTTTACCGCCTCTCCCAGATAAGCAACCTCATCATCGACCAGTGCGTAGCCCAGGGGGTGCCTTTCGCCCGCGAATACAGCGGCTATCTGGCAAACCGCTCCTTCGGCGGAGCGCAGGTTTCCCGGACATTCTATGCCAGGGGGCAGACCGGGCAGCAGCTTCTTCTCGGCGCATATCAGGCGTTGTCCAGACAGGTTCATCTGGGGAACGTCAAGCTGTATCCGCGCACGGAGATGCTCGATCTTGTGCTTGTCGACGGTGAGGCCAAGGGGATTCTGGTGCGTGACCTCGTCACGGGAGAAACCAGGGCGCATGCGGCCGATGCGGTAATTCTCGCCACCGGCGGGTACAGCAATGTTTTTTATCTCTCGACCAATGCCATGGGGTGCAATGTCAATGCGAATTGATCCCTGAAAATGAAAGGGATTATTTCCTCGAGCGCAAGTATCCGAGCTTCGGCAATCTCAGCCCCCGCGACATCTCCTCCCGGGCGGCCAAAGAGGCATGTGATTCGGGAAGGGGGGTCGGCGGCACCGGCCATGCAGTTTACCTTGACTTTTCATCGGCAATTGCCAGGTTGGGGGAAGACGTCATCCGGGAGCGGTACGGCAACCTTTTTGAAATGTATGAAAAGATCACGGGAGAAAACGCATACCGGACTCCCATGCGCATCTACCCCGCACCCCATTACGCAATGGGAGGCCTGTGGGTGGATTACAACCTGATGAGCAGCATCCCGGGCCTGTTCGTGCTCGGCGAGGCCAATTTCTCCGACCACGGCGCCAATCGCCTCGGGGCCAGCGCCCTGATGCAGGGGCTTGCGGATGGTTACTTCATTATTCCCTTTACCATAGCCGATTATCTTGCCGGAACCAGCCCCGGGAAGGTTACGGCAACCCATGAAGCATTCCGCGAGGCGGGCGAAGATGTGCAAAACCGTATCAGCAGGCTGCTGTCGATAAACGGAAAAATGACTGTCCACGATTTTCACGGCAGGCTCGGCAAAATCCTCTGGGACTACTGCGGCATGTCCCGTTCCGAAAAGGGACTGCTGACAGCACTGGACCTGATTCCCGCCCTTCGCGAGGAGTTCTGGGAGAATGTCACTGTACCCGGCGGTTGCGGCGAGTTGAACCAGTCGCTGGAAAAGGCCATGAGATTGGCAGACTTTCTCGAGTTCGCAGAACTTTTATGTCATGACGCCCTTCACCGCAACGAATCGTGCGGCGCCCATTTCCGCGAAGAATTCCAGACTGAGGAAGGTGAAGCGAGGCGCGACGACAGGAATTATTCATACGTTGCGGCATGGGAGTTCAAGGGTGACGGAGCAAGGCCCGAATTGCACAAAGAGCCGCTGGAATTCGAATACCTGAAGCCCGTAGTAAGGAGTTACAAGTAATGAATCTGACACTGTATGTCTGGAGACAGAAGAACGCCGGCGACAAGGGCGCATTGTGCCGTTACGAAGCAAAAAACATTACTGCGGACATGTCGTTCCTCGAGATGCTGGACGTTGTCAATGAAGACCTTGCAAAATGCGGGGAAGAACCGATCGCCTTTGACCACGATTGCCGCGAAGGCATCTGCGGGACCTGCTCCCAGGTAATCAATGGGGTCGCCCATGGGCCCCAGACCACCACGACAGTTTGTCAACTTCACATGAGGCATTTCACCGACGGGGACGCAATCTACGTAGAGCCATGGCGCTCGCGCGCTTTTCCCGTCATCAGGGATCTCATCGTCGACCGCGGCGCCCTCGACCGGGTGATTCAGGCCGGCGGCTACATCTCGGCAAGCACCGGCGGCGTACCCGATGCCAACACTGTTCCCGTGACCAAGGAAGACTCTGATGAAGCCATGGACGCCGCCGAATGCATCGGCTGCGGGGCATGCGTCGCGGGCTGCCCCAATGGTTCGGCCATGCTTTTTGCCTCGGCCAAGCTTTCTCATCTTTCGATGCTGCCCCAGGGGCAGGTCGAAAACGCAAAACGCGTCCGTGACATGGTGGAAGCGATGGACAGGGAAGGTTTCGGGTGCTGCGGCAATCACTACGAATGCCAGGCGGTTTGTCCCAAGGGGATTCATGTCAAGAATATCGCCCGAATGAACCGCCAGTTCATGAAAACACTGTTTAAAGACGGGAAATGATGACTCAGAAAAATTCCTTCCCCAGAACATCCCTGGCAATGATGATCTTCATGATGTTCTGGGCGCCCTCCGCGCCCATCAGGTAGGAAGCGACTCCGCGCAGTCCCCGCTCGAGCCCCGCAGCCCTGGTATAGCCGTAGGCTCCGTGCCACATCATTACATCTTTGATGATTTCAAAAGCCGCGGTCGGAGCGGCAATCTTGGCTGCCGCCACTGCCTTGTTTATTTCCTTGCGGTCGATTTCCACTCCCCCATAAAGCTGATCAAGCAACCATGCCGCTTTATAGACAAGAAGCCGCGACGACTCCAGTTTGACATAATCTTCCGCAAGCTGGAACTGGATGCCCTGGAAACCGGCAAGTGGAGTTTTGAAGACTTTTCTTTTTTTCAGGTATGAGGTACCGACTTCCAGGACCTTGCCGGCAGCTCCGATACAGGCAGCGGCCACAAGAGGCCTGGCACAGTTGAAGCCCTCCATGGCATAAAAAAAGCCCCTGTTCCATTCTCCGATCAGGTAATGCTCAGGAATTTCCGCGCCGTCTATCCTGATGAATCCGTTGGATATCCCCTCCCTGCCCATCTGCCTCTGGCTGGTAACCGTGACTCCCGGCTGGTCCCTGACAGGAAGGTAACAGAGGGAAAGTCCGTTGCGGGCACCTTCCGGATCGCTCCTGGCGATGGTCACATAACCTCCCCCGTACCGGGCGGCCTCCTGAACCCCGCTTATGTAGGCCTTGGTGCCGTTCACCATCAACTTTCCATCTTTTTTCACCAGCGTGGTCGATGTGGACGCTATGTCCGATCCTCCGGAAGCCTCCGTTGAAGCTATGCCTAAAAAACTCCCCCCTTTCACCACATCAGGCAGAACCTCCGCTCGCACCTTGATGCCTCCGTACCTGTCCAGGATAAAACCCCATCCGGCCTCCACCACGAAATACACCGCAGCAGCCATGCTTATCTCGGACCTGGCTATTTCCTCGGCAATGATGACCGCCTTGACAAAGCCTTCCCCGGAGCCGCCGAACTCCTTCGACACGGTAACACCCAAAAGCCCTGCAGCTCCGAAATCTTCGATGACCTCCCGCGGGATTTCACCCGTTTCATCTAACTCGGCAGCCCGTGGCGAAAGTGTCTGTTCACAGATATCCCGCACCCTTTTACGGAAAAGTTTCTGTTCATCAGTAAATGAAAAATCCATTGACCCTACCCCTGAAATATTGCAGGATTGTCACCCTTGAGGTCAGAACATCGAACTTTTTGCGTTATTTGATTCATTTTCTGCTGTTCGCCGCTCATTTCTCCAGCATACCCCAATTTCCCCCGTATGCAACGCGTGTATCCGATTGACAACCCCGCCACGTTACTCTATAAGAAGGAAAGAGGACTCAATCGCAGCTGATGAACCGGGAGGCTCAGACCTGTATGCCTGATTATATGGGGACAATTGGAATTTTGACGGGGGGTGGCGACGCCCAGGGGCTTAACCAGGTTATTGCTACGCTGACGGTAAAAGCAATCGATGCCGGATACCGGGTGGTGGGGATCAGAAGGGGGTGGGATGGCCTGATCAATCTGGTGCCGGAACAGGATGCGGACAACAGTGAAAAGTTCCAGACGTTGACCGTTGAAATAAAAAAGATCGCCCGCACCGGCGGAACCATCCTGCATACGTCCATGGTCCAGCCGGACAACCTGCCCCGGTCGAAAGTCCCACCCCACCTGAAAAACACTTACAATGGTGAAACAAACGATCTGACGCCGGAAATACTCCGGAATCTCGAGTTCCTCGGGCTTGATTGCCTGATCATCGTAGGCGGCGACGACACTTTGCGATATGCCGCGCGATTGCATGAAGAAGGGGTCAATGTCATCAGCATACCCATAACCATAGAAAACGACGTTCCCGGTACGGACTACTGCATAGGATTCAGCACCTGCTGCACGAGAATCATAGAACTGACCAACAATCTGAGAACGATTGCCGGCTCACACGAAGCACTGCTGGTAGTGCAGGTACCGGGTCAATACGCGGGGTTTACCGCCCTCTACCCCGCCATGGCCGGCGTCGTCGATCGGTGTGTGATACCGGAATACCCTTTCGATATGGAAAGATTGACGGAACTGCTGGT
>JAGFXO010000175.1 GCA_017861285.1 Geobacteraceae bacterium
GTGCATGGATACCTCCCCTATTTCAGATTTTTCCGGTGACGTCCCTTGGGACAACGACCCGCACCCCCGACACTGTCCTGTCCAACACCAGGTTTGCGCCGATTGCCCGCCGATTATGTACCCCACGTCAAAAGATTCAACAGGAATTCTCATAGACTGACGCCGTGACCTGTTCGACTAGGACGACCAATCTAAACCATACGTCTGAAAGAGGAGGCTTTGACGGCTGCGTAGAGTTCGCTTCCCTTTTCGATCATCAGTTCCCTGGCGGCCGGTAGCGTCACTTCGGCTACCAAGTGTTCTCCGCCGCAGTCAAGTTTCACCCCGAGCCTCCGCCCGGATGGGAAGGTGTCCGCTACAGTACATTTGAGCAGGTTCCGCGCGCTGATTGCATGCGGAAATCCGCGTAAGAGGATGATATCCCTTGATGAGAGCTCGAACAGACTTCCCGCCTGGCCATTGCCGGCAGAGATAAGAAGTTCACCGTCACCCCACGGATAGGCACACAACTCGTCGCGGAGTTGCGGATCCTTCAGCTCCAGAATGTTGATGTAACCGGTCAGGCTCTGTCCCATTCTTGACAGCGCCAGTTGTTCGGTTGACATCTGATCGGAGATCCCCCCGTTTTCAACGACCAGGACCTGATCGGACATAAGACGCATTTCCACGAGAGAGTGTGAGATGAACAGGTAGGGAATCTTGAACCGCTTGCTGACGCTTTTCAGATAAGAAATGATCTGAAATTTCAGGCTGTCGTCCAAGGCGGAGAGAGGTTCGTCCATGAGAAGGAGGCGGGGGTTGGAAAGGACGGTCCTGCCAATGGAGACGCGCTGCTTCTCACCCCCTGAGAGATTATAGACTCCACGGTCCAGCAGGTGTCCGATTTCGAGCACGTCAATCAGGTCAGCGAGTTCAATCTTGCGGTGCTTGGAAGGACATCGCCTGTACCCATACAGGAGGTTGCGTTTCACGCTGAGGTGTGGGAACAGGTGGGGATGCTGGAAGACCATGCCGATCCGTCGCTCCTCTACGGGAACGCTCAGCCGTTTGGAGCTGTCGAAGAGCGTTTCCCCGTCGATGATAATGACGCCGCTGTCAGGCTGGTGGAGTCCTGAGATGAGTTTGACAAGCGTAGACTTGCCACTCCCAGAGGGGCCGAAAATCCCAAGCGCGTCTCCTTGGATAGTAAAGTTCGCCGCAAATGAGAAAATACCCAGTTCTTTTTTCAAATCTACCCGTAGTTCCATGTCAGTCCACCTTGACCAACCGCCTGGACAGGAACTCGTGAAAAAGCAGTATGATCACCGAAAGGGATATGGACACCAGACAGAGCGCCAGTGCCATGATATCCCCGCTGGGGGAGCTTGCATATTCGTAAATGGCGAGCGGTATGGTTTGAGTTACGCCGGGCATGTTTCCGGCTACGATGATCGTGGCGCCGAACTCGCCGAGTCCGCGGGCGAACATGAGGGCAGAGCCGGCCAGAATCCCCCGAAATGAAAGTGGGAGGACAACGGTCATAACGGTGTCGAAGGTCCCGGCGCCGAGGGTGCGGGAGGCTTGGATCAGCCCCTCATCGATTCCTTCCAATCCTATGCGGATTGCACGTACCAGCAGTGGAAAGCCGACCACCGCCGTGGCGATGACCGCTGCTTTCCAGGTAAAGATCAGCTTAATGCCGAGCGGTTGGAGCAAGTGTTGCCCGATCCATCCTTTCTGACCGAGCAACAGCAACAACAGGTAACCCACGACAACCGGCGGCAGGGTCAGGGGAAGGTTGATCAAAACATCCAAAACCACCTTCCCCCGAAACTGCCGGAAGGTCATGAGCCAGGCCAAGGCAAACCCGACTGGCAGTGACAGCAGTGTGGCGGTCACAGCTACCTTCATCGACAGATAGATCGCGGAATAATCGGCAGGGGTAAAGGACACCATGATTACTTAACCGCAAAACCTTTTTTCACCAGGACACTCTTGGTTTCAGTCGAGTTCAAGAAGCGGAAGAAAGACGCGGCAGACTCATTTTTGCTGCCGGTCGCCGTTAATCCTTTGGGGTACGTAACCCGCGGATAGAGTTCCTGGGGCACGGTGAAGAGGATTGCGACGGTTCTGGCCTGTTCAAGGGCATCGGTCTTGTAGACAAAAGCACCGTCGACTTCCCCCCGTTCGGCATACATGAGGCCCTCCCGCACGTCCCTGGCCATGACCAGCTTTTTATCAAGGCCTTTTTCTACGCCGGCTTTCTTTAGTGCAGCCATGGCGTATTCCCCCGCCGGAACGCTTTTGGGGCTTCCGATTGCAATTCTTTCCAGCTTCGCCAGATCTCGTAGACTCTTGACCTTTAGACCCGGTTTGCCCACGAAAACCAGCTCGTTATAGGCGAAGGTACCGATGCTTTGGTTATCCATCAGTTTCTTGTTCTTCAGATAGTCCATCCACTCCATATTCGCTGAAATGAAAATGTCGGCAGGTGCACCGTTCTCGATCTGTTTGGCTAGCGCGCCGGAAGCGCCATAGTTCTTGATGAACTTCACACTCGGATTCTTTTTGGTGAAATTGTCAGTAAGAACGTTCACAACATCTTTCATACTCGCGGCGACTGACAGATTTACATCCGCAGCCATTGCCATCGACACCGTCATGCATAACACCAAAATAACCGCCATTGTTCCTGTTGTAAAAAATTTCATCGTTACAGCTCCTTTGCAGAGATAGATGTGCAGCATCATAAATAAACAATCACATATTACAATCGTTGTGTTTTCAAGTCTCATCTCACTTTAATGTAGGGTTGCTTCTGTTGAAGGCTCACATTTCAAGTTGCTTTTTGGGGGGAACGTTCTCTTCCTTCAGGATCATATTGCTTATTTTTTCGTCATGGTTGTCTGTCCACTGAATAGATTGCAACGCCGGCAAGCGGCGAATTTGCTGTTTTCTGACCGATGTTTTTCGCGCTCGCAAAAGAATAAGCTGAGATACGATGCTGACTGATATTTCCACCGGGGTTTCAGCATGGATGTCAATGCCGATAGGGAAATATACCCGAATCAGCTCATCAACACTGAAGCCTTCACATAGTAATTCCTTAAAAAGTGAATCGCGTTTCCTCATGCTGCCAACGATGCCAATATATCCGGCTTGTGTCCTGAGTGCCTGTCGCAAAACAGTTTTATCGTACCGATGTCCTCTGGTAACAACAACAACATAGCTTTCTTCATTTATTGCCAACCCTGCAAGACAGTTCTCGAAAGAATCCAGTGCAACGATATCATCAGCCATTGGAAACCGCTCTTTATTGGCAAACTTTGCCCGGTCATCCAATACAATGACTCTAAACCCGGCCTTTGCAGTCAACTCTGCCACTTCCTGAGCTATATGGCCCGCACCGAACAGGTAGACGGTAGGCGGAATTATCCACGGATCTATGAAAAAACAATTTTCGCTCAGATGTTCAAGTACGGGCAAGGAGACTGAGTGCGTCTTTTTTAACAGGTCTGGTAGAAATTCATCAGGACACTGCACCTCGCCGAATGTGGAACCGTCCGCACAAACGACCGCTCTCTGCACATATTTTTTGTGATTTTCACCGTAGGTAAAAACGCTGGCGAGGAGCGTGGATTTCGTTCCATTTTGCTGAGATGTGAGCAATTTCTGGAATATTCTTATATTCTCCGCATTGGCAGGGATATGCTCGATAAATACCTTAATCCCTTCCCCACAAGGATGCTTCATGTATGTGTCTGTTTCTCCGGGGAATACCAGTACCCGGATACGGTTGGTTTTTTCTGCAAACATTGAAGTGGCTGCTTTGAGCACCTCTGCTTCCAAAAGGCCTCCGCCAGTGGTGCCATAAGAATTACCATTAGCCCACACCAGCATCTTGGCTCCTGCCAAGTGTCCTTGTGCTGAATCACTGATTACTGTTGCCATAACCACGCTTTCGCCCTGAACCAGCGAGTTATGAATAATCTGGATCATTCTGCCCATTTTGAACTCCAATATGATATCAACCTAAGCATTTATCCTTT
>JAGFXO010000176.1 GCA_017861285.1 Geobacteraceae bacterium
GATGGGATGCTATGCCGAGAATGAAATTCCTTTCGGGGGTTGCCGGAGCCTTCAGGGCACTCTCCCGGGCTCCGGCATAATTTTTCAGCTTCAATTTATGAACCGTATCCAGCAGGGTTGAATCGTTCAGAGGATATAACGGAGCTCCCGTCGACGATGCGGCGATAGAAAAAAGTACAATAACAGCAACAATAAGGCGGGAAAGCATGCTACACTCCTCTATAGTATTTCAGGGCGGATCGCTCCGCACGGTCCCCTATACTAAACCCATCATTCAGCCGAATGCAACGGTTTTCGCATTCAAATACAAAAAGGATACTATGAAGAAACATGATCAACAGATCGTCCGCTTCCTGCGGGAAAACGCTACCACCCCCCTTACATTCAAGGAACTGTCGAACCTTTTTGGCATAACCAGAGAAAAAAAGGCGGATTTCAAGAATATCCTGAATCAATTGATCCTCAGCGGGGAAATTATCAAGACCAGGGAAAACAGATATGTCCTGGCCGGGAAAATCAATGTCGTCACCGGCAGGCTTTCCTGCCACAGGGATGGATACGGGTTCGTATCACCCGAGGAGGGGGGCGAAGATATCTTTATACCCGCGCGTTTTTTGCGGGAAAACATGCACGGAGACAGGGTATCCGTGCGCGTGGAATCTGACAGGGGGCACGGAAAGTGCGAAGGAAGAATTATCCGTACCCTGGAACGCGGCTATACACGGATAGTCGGGCGCTTCGAAGCCTCGAGGAACTTCGGCTATGTTATCCCTGATGAACAGCGCATCAATCATGACATCTACATTCCCGCCGATGCATACGGCAAGGCGAAAAGCGGCCAGGCAGTCGTTGCGGAAATAACCGAGTATCCTGCTCCACACCGCAATCCTGAAGGCCGGATCGTCGAGGTCCTCGGCTGGCCTGACAACCCGGACGTGGAGGTTAAAACAATCCTGAGCAAATATGAGTTGCCCCATGTCTTTTCCCCGGGGGCACTTGCAGAGGCAGCCGCAGTCCCGCAAGCTCCCGACGCCGGCGATGTCACGGGACGAAAAGATCTCAGGGGAAACCTGACCGTTACCATCGACGGTGAGACAGCCCGCGATTTCGACGATGCGGTATCGGTCAGGAGGGAGAAAGATGGTGCCATCCGTTTATGGGTTTCCATTGCCGACGTTGCACATTACGTGAAGCAGGGCTCCCTTCTGGACCGGGATGCGTATGCGCGGGGTACGTCGGTGTATTTCCCCGACCGCTGCATTCCGATGCTTCCCGAGGAGCTTTCGAACGGTATTTGTTCTCTCAATCCTCACGTTGACCGGCTGGCGATGACAGCTGAAATGTTGTTCGATTCCGGTGGGGAGATGATCGAGGCGCACTTTTATGACAGTGTCATCAGGAGCGGTGCACGGCTCACCTACACTCTTGTCAGGGATATGCTGGAAGGTGACGGACTGGCTGCCGGCGGCGGGTATGATGAGTTTGCGGAAGACCTGCGACTGATGAAAGAACTGGCCTCCAGGCTGATGGAGAAGCGGAGACGAAGGGGAAGCATCGACTTCGACCTTCCGGAGCCGGAGATAATTCTCGACCTGCAGGGGAAGCCCGAGGCAATTCTGAAAGCGGAAAGAAATATCGCCCACCGGATCATAGAAGAATTCATGCTGTCCGCCAATGAAGCGGTCGCCGCATATATCCGGGGCAGGAATGTGCCATCCCTGTATCGGATTCACGAAAATCCCGATCCGGAAAAACTGCAGGATTTCAGGGAATTCATTTATAACTTCGGGTATGAGTTTCCCATGACCGGAGAGAGAGTGGATCCGAAGGAATTGCAGAGGCTTCTGGCAAATGTGGAGGGGAAGCCTGAGGAAAAAATGCTGAACAAGGTGCTGCTGCGCTGCATGAAGCAGGCACGCTACAGCCCTGAAAATGAGGGACATTTTGGCCTTGCATCGTCGTGTTATACACATTTTACCTCCCCCATTCGCAGATATCCGGATCTCGTTGTCCACAGAATCCTGAAATCGGTTCTTTCCGGGAAAATGAAGGATCGGTTTTTGGAAAAAATATCCCATGCCCTGCCGGAGGTTGCAGAGCATACGAGCAAACGTGAACGGGTGGCAATGGAGGCGGAGCGCGAGATCATAGAACTGAAAAAAATGCAATTCATGAAAGACAAGACGGGGGAAGAATACGACGGTTTCATTTCCGGGGTGACAACTTTCGGATTTTTCGTCGAACTTCTGGAGTTTTTCGTGGAGGGGCTTGTTCATGTCTCCACCCTGGTCAGGGATTTCTACCACTATCGGGAAAAGCAGCATTGTCTCGCCGGCGAACATACCGGCCAGATGTTTCGCATCGGCGACAGGGTCAGGGTCAAGGTGGCCCTGGTAAGCACGGAGAAGAGGCAGATAGATTTCACCCTGATCGAAAGTAAGGAGGAGGACGCGAGTATCGGCGAAAGAAAACCCGTCAAAGGAGGGCGCAGAGAATCCCGCAAGCCGGACTCCACCGGGAAAAAAGCGAAATCCGGGAAGAAAAGTGCCGCCAAAAGCACTGCCGGACCTGTTGCCAGTCGCGGGCGGAAACGGAAAAAACCGTGAAGGGAACAACCGTGAAAGCAGTTGCGTGCGCTTGCCCTGCTATGATAATCTTGCGTCCGTTTTGCATGAACTTTTACGGCCCGGTGTACGAAGGAAGCATATGGCGGATGAAAAGCTCTTACCATTCATAGAACACCTGGTCGAACTGCGCAAACGACTCATCATCGTTGTTGTGGCTATCTTCATCGGGATGGGGGTTTCATGGAACTTCTCGGATGAGGTTCTGTCCTTCATCGAAAGACCTTTGACGGGGCGCACCTACCTGACTGACCTGAAGAAAAAGGTGTATGAAGAAGCAAAGAAGCGCTATCCTTCGATCTACAGCCGGTACGGGCTGGAAAAGGATGCCGCGGTGACGGTGAAAGAACGGCAACTCAATTACAGCGCCCCCCTGGAGCCTTTCTTCATCCAGTGCAAGATTTCTATCCTTGCCGGTTTTGTCCTCGTTCTGCCGGTGGTCTTTCATCAGCTGTGGCTCTTCATATCACCGGGATTGACACGCAAGGAAAAACGGCTGGTGGTGCCTTTTGTCACCACTGCCAGCATCAGCTTCTGTATCGGAGCCCTGTTTTTCCTGATCGTGATATGGCCCGTTATTATCAATTTTTCCCTTTCCTATGAGGCGGAAGGACTGAGAAGCTGGTTCAACCTGAGTGCGTACGTAAATTTCTGCCTGCGACTGATCCTCATTTTCGGGCTTATTTTCGAATTGCCGATCATTGCCCTTCTGCTATCGCGTTTAGGCCTGGTGACCTGGAAACTGCTGGCAAGGAACCGCAAATATGCGCTTCTTGCAAGCTCGATTATTGCCGCTTTTCATGCTGACCTCGTGACCATGTTCGTGGTTATGGCTCCTCTGTATCTCATGTATGAGGCGAGCATCTGGGTAGTCTTCGTTTTCGGGGGAAGAAAGAAGACAGAGGCGGCAGAACAGGCTAACACATGATAATTATCCGAAAAATTGACGATATCCCTGAAAATCTTCCGGATCCCGTCGCCACGATCGGGAACTTTGACGGCGTGCATCGCGGCCATTGCGAAATTTTCCGCAGGGTTCGGCAGGCGGCAAGGGACAGGAACGGCGTTTCAGTCGCAATCACCTTTTTCCCCCATCCCCTGAAAGTGCTCGCGCCGGCAAAGAGCTTCAAGCTGATCACCACGTATTCTCAGAAGGAGGCGCTGATAGAATCCTCCGGTATCGATTATCTGGTCAGCATACCGTTTTCCAGGGAATTTGCGGGGATTTCGGCCGGGGAATTCGTCCGGGAGATCCTTGTTGACCGCATCGGCATGAAAAAAATCATTATCGGGTATGATTATGCCTTCGGCCGCAAACGCGAAGGGGATGTGCATCTGCTCAGGAAGCCTCTCCTAGGACGATATTTTTCCATTGGCGGCCCGGTCGTTTCCGGGCTTCAGCGCGGCAGGGCGCTCGGTTTTGCCACCGCAAATGTCGTCCCCGAGGAAGAGCTGCTTCCAAAACCGGGTGTTTACGCGGTGAAGGTGGAGTATTCCGGCACGATATATGACGGGGCCTGCAATATCGGGTTCAACCCGACGTTCAAAAATGGTGAGCTGACCGTGGAAGCCCATATTCTCGATTTCGAGGAAGACATTTACGGCCGTGAGCTGCGAATTCATTTCATAGAAAGAATCAGGGACGAACGAAAATTTTCCGATGTAGGCGACCTCAAGAAGGCCATCGAAAAGGATGTTGCGGCCTGCCGGGAAATTCTCACGGGTGTCACGCTGGACCTCGATCGCATG
>JAGFXO010000019.1 GCA_017861285.1 Geobacteraceae bacterium
AGGGGCCGTTTTGCAAAAGGAGATACGATATCGGTCGTTGTAACTGCCGGGGGCAAGGAAGGAAAAGCGTCGGTTACCATAGCAAACAGCCCTCCCGAAATCGGGGCTGTGAAGCTGGCACCCGACTATATCTGCAGGGGCGTTGACGTAACGGCAATACCAAGCGGCATAGATGCAGACGGTGACGAAATACAGTACCGTTGCACATGGAAGGTAAACGGGGAGGAAACGTTCGATGACTCTCTTGTGCTCAAGGGGAGCAGATTTAAAAAGGGAGACAGGATCTCGGCAGTGATAGCACCCTATGATAGCACGGGAACGGGTAAAGCATTCACGACTCAGGCTCTCATGATCCCGGATGCAGCTCCTGTGTTCACATCGACTCCTCCTGCCTCATTTCAGGGCAAGCTGTATACTTACAATGCCGTGGCTCATGATCCCGACGGCGATACAGTGAACTACTCGCTGGCAAAGTGTCCGAAGGGGATGACCATTGACAGCAAAAGCGGAGCCATCAGGTGGCCTGTCGGAACCGACGATACCGGAAATCATGACATTGAACTGATCGCCCAGGATAGCGAAGGGGCAAAATCTTTTCAGCAATTTTCGTTACATATTACAGCCCCATCTGGAGTGGCTCGCTGACATGAAAACAAAAAATCATTTAGACCCATTAAAGACAAACGGCGGATTCTCACTCATCGAACTGCTCATAGTAATCTCCGTGATGGCTATTCTTCTTGCAATGGCAACACCATCATTTATCGACTGGAGACGTAACCTGCAATACAAGGAAGCCGCTGAGGGGATCGTGTCGGCTTTGCGTACAGCGAGGAACAATGCGATAACCCTGAACCGGCAGAACAGGGTGGAATGCAACCCCTCCGGTAACAGATACCGCATAACAGAGGGCAACAGGGCCTATGAAAGCTCTTCCTGGACAACGGTGAAACAGGACTGGGTTACGTTACCCGGAGGTGTGGCAATGAAGACGGGAGACTGCACCAGCAGCACCGATGCAAACATCGGGTTCAGCCCGAACGGGACCGCTTCCGCGGGCACGGTCTGCATCAGGGACGATTCTTCTACGAAATACCAGGTGATAGTTGCCGCATCGGGCAGGATCAGAACTGTAAAACCGTAATTCTCCTACTTTATGCGAAGATATAAAGCACTACCAAACCAGTATCAATACGTTTACCCCTGTATCGGCCATCCCTTCTCAAGACCCTCAGGATAAAAATTTTCCCTGGTGCGATTAAAATATCCGTACTGGATGCGCGGAAATTCCTTCTTCACCCTTTCCATCATCCGGTACATGCCGATCCCCCTGCCTTTTACTCCCATGCGCTTATTGTAAAAATCGGGATCGATTGACAGGTTGCGCATCTGGATCATGTCAACGCCTGTTGCCTCGATGAATTCCAGGAGCGCTTCCACTTCATCGGGGTGATCATTGACACCGGGCGAAACCAGGTAGTTGATCATGGTGAAAAGCCCCCTTTCCTTTGCAATCTTCACCGATGCCGCAACATCGGCAAAGGCGTACCCGACCGGCCGGTAGTAGCGGTTGTATAGATCTTCCCGCACGGAGTTCATGGAGAAACGCATGGAATCCATGCCTGCGTCGCACAGCATTCTGACCTTTTCGGGGAATGAACCGTTGCTGTTGAAGTTGATGGTCCCGCAAGAGGTGGCGGCCCGCATTTTTCTGGTGGCTTCTGCAACGGTTTCAGCCTGAAGAATTGGGTCTCCTTCGCATCCCTGCCCGTATGAGACAATGGGGTCGGGGGCCTGCATAAGGTGGGGGACGGCAATCTCTGTTATTTCTTCGGGGGTGGGGACAAACTGTATCCTCTCATGGTTCGATGGACAGCAGTCCGAAGGCTGAAGACTGATGCAACCCAGACAGCGCGAATTGCACGACGGGGAAGTTGGTATCGGTGCCTCCCAGCGGCGGAAAAACAGATTCTTGGCGGCAAAGCAGTGGTAATCGACAGCACAGCGCGCAAGCTGCTCCAGAAGCCGGTTATCGGGCATTTCACGCAACCGCTTCCGCACCAGGGGATCCAGTTTCCGGTCATCGTAATTGGATGGGTTCCAGTTTTCATTGGTATCGACCCGGCTCGCCGCAACCACGAAACAGTCCCGCTCTTCGTCCCAGCCGACCGCCGTATAGGACCAGAGCGGAAGATGGACCTTCTTGCGGCTGTAATCGCACGCCGGCAGAAGTGTCCTGACATAGCCCGGTGCCATGAACGCCGACACTGCCTGCACCTTCTTACTTCTCCCATTTTCCCGTATTGTCGGCAGGGAGACAAATTTTCGTTGCTTTCCATCCCATGCCAACGGCGGGGTATCGGGAATGGTAAAAAGCCTGCTGTCCTCAGGAAGCGGGATCAGTTCGACATTTTCCGGAATAACCGCTTCCGTCCCGTTCATACCCGCCATGACAAAATCGGGATGATCGAAGATGTTTCCCTTCGCATCGGCATACAGCAGTTTCGGCATTTTTCTATTTTTCATAATGTAAGAACTTATCCTTTGCTGGGAGACTATTTTGCCACCAAGTTTCCACGGCTGGGCAAAGACGAAAACCGAACCCCAAAAACTTTATCCCTGTCGGAAGATTACGGAGGTTTGCGCTTGCAAGAAACATTGCAGCAATACCCTAACAAAAAACAGTACCTCTGGCAACAGGGTAGCCGTACACCGAATTCCAACTTTTTCTGGCGTTGAAAAAACGTATCCGCTACAATCAGGCACATGAAAGTTCTGCTCACAACCCTGCATGCGAAATATGTCCATTCTTCACTGGCACTGCCGTATCTTGCCGCCGCATGCCATGGCACGGACGGCATCGAGATAGCCGTTCGTGAATTTACAATAAACGAACAGCACGAACATTTGCTGCGCAATATTGCTGCGGAACGGGCAGATATCGTCGCATTTTCCTGTTATATCTGGAATATCGAACAGACGATGAAGCTCGCTTCAGACCTGAAGAAGGTCCAGCCGTCAAGCCGGGTAATCCTGGGAGGACCGGAAGTCTCCTATACCCCGGAGGAAATACTGCGCGACAACGAGGCAATCGACTGCATTATCAGGGGCGAGGGGGAAGAAATATTCCGTCTGCTGATTACGGGGTTACGTCAAACTGGAAATTTTGAAAACACTATAAAATCAATTTCCTCGGGTATAGCCTTCCGCAACGGCTCAGCTATTGTTGTGCAACCTGCAGGAAAACCCGTCGTTGAACTGGACAGTATCCCCTCCCCTTTCACCGCGGGCCTGGTAGCAATGGACAAGCCGCTCGTGTATTACGAAACATCACGGGGATGTCCGTTTTCCTGCGCATTTTGCATGTCCTCACTGGAAGATGGCGTTCGCTCCTTCTCCATGGAGAGGATCAGACAGGACCTTTTGTGTCTTATCGAGCACCAAAGCCCAACGGTAAAACTGGTTGATCGCACCTTCAATTACGATGGCAAAAGGGCCAATGAGATATGGGACTTCATTGTCACACGCAACAGGGAATGCCGTTTTCATTTTGAAATTGCCGCCGACCTTTTGTCGGAGGAAAATATCAGGATTCTGGAAAAAGTGCCCGATGGAATGTTCCGTTTTGAAATCGGAGTTCAGTCAATTGACAGCGGGACCCTGGATACAGTGGGAAGAAAAACCGACTTCACCAGGCTTTATGCAAATGTGGAACAACTATTGACAAGAACCGGCGTAACCATCCACCTGGACCTGATTGCCGGCCTTCCCCTGGAGGATTACAAAGGATTTCTCGATTCTCTCCAGCGTTTGCTCGAACTGAGACCGCACCACATCCAGGTCGAACCGCTCAAAGTGCTCAAGGGAACTCCCATGAGGGAAATTGCCCTGCAAAACGGGTATTCATTTTCCTCTTACCCGCCGTACAAGCTTCTAGCAAGCAGGCATCTCTCATTTCTCGACATAAGCAGCATAGAATCTATCTCCAGACTGCTCGACATCTACTTCAACAGTGGGAAATTCCGGACTGTACTGGAAGCGGTGGGCAATCAGGAAAAATTGTCCGACTTTTTCCACTCCATGTCCCTATTCATTGAAAAGCAGACGGAGACGTTTGCTCTGTCGCAGCGAAGCCACTTCGAACGGTTCTGGAGTTTCGCATCGGGACGCTACGAAGCGGAAGTGACGGAATTGCTCGCAGATGCCCTCTGCTACGATTTCTGCCTATGCGAATATCCCTCCGCGGCGAATATTCCCTCTTTTATGAGAACGGACAAAGGAGGTGTCGGGGCAACAAAAACAGCCATATCCATGAAACAGATAGCCGAAACAGTCATGGTGGAAAAAGGAAGCAAGGTACGGACTTTCGTCCACAGGTTCAGGAGGGATTACACGCAATTTCCCCCGGGAGACAAAAAAACGGAAATCGCATTTATCCATATCTCTTCACAGGGAAAAGGACTCCGCATCAAACCAGTTCCGCTCGGATAAAAAAAGGCCGATTGCTCTCTGGAACGGCCCATCCGGCATTCAGGGTTTAATGACGCTTCTCAAATCGTCGTTTCGTATCTCTGCATGGAAAGACGGATCAGCAGCATCCGCTGTCCCCATACCATCCGGAGAGCTGAGGCAGGAATACCGCATCCACCACATGGATGACGCCATTGGAACATTCAATATCCGATCTGACAATCTTGCCGTTGTCAATCAGGATTTCCCCATCTTTTTCACGTATAGTCAGAGGCTTTACATTCAGGGTATGCGCATGCTCCATAACAGCTACCTCGGCAGCCATATACTTTCCCTCCAGAACGTGGTAGGTAAAAGCTTCCTTCAGTTTCTTGCCGTCATTGAGCATATCAGAGAGGTTCACCTTTGCAAAGGCCTCGTCACTTGGAACAAACAGGGTGAAAGGACCCTCACCCCGCAAAGTTTCAGCCAGATCGAGGGTATTAAGCGCATTGGCAAATGTTTTGCAAGAACTTTCACTGATGACAGTCTCGGTTATGGTTTTCATTGCACCCTCCATTTTCGTTTTTTCGACGTCGAACAAACGCTCCGCGGCATTTAACCGCTTTTCCCATATATTACGATTAGATAATAGCATAATGCGTCAGACACTTCAACCATATCGACTCATTCGCACGATTACGCGAATTTCATTACTATCTTCAAAAACTGTTTCTGAACTATTTGAATTGTGGAACAAATATGATAGGATTCAGAAAATTTACGAACCTGCCACCCATGCCGGTTGCACGCCAAAGAAAGGTTTGATCCATGCCTGAAATCGACATCCTTGTAGCTGATGATGAACCGCATATTGCCAGGGCTCTCAATTTTATATTCAAAAAAGAAGGGTACAGTGTCGAAATGGCTCTGGACGGTGAAACTGCGGTTCGGGCAGTAACGGAATACAGACCGAAGATTGTGTTCCTGGACCTGATCATGCCGAAGAAAAACGGTGATGAAATCTGCAAGATCATCAAATCTGATGAACAGCTGAAGCATATGCATGTTATAATCCTCACCTGCAGGGGACAGGAGCTGGACAAACAAAGAGGTTTGTCGGCAGGCGCGGATGAGTTTATTACAAAACCTTTCAGTCCGAGAGAGGTAGTATCAAAAGTCAAATCAATACTTGAAAGCCGAAAGAATGGATAGAAGAAAAAAGGCTTTTCTTTACTCGCTGCCCATGGTCTCCCTGCTCCCGTTATGCCTGTTCACGGGAGGGCCGGAGAGTCCCTTCCGATTCGTTTTCTTCCCCCTGATCCTGGTTTTATCCCGGCAACTAGCACCAAATGTCTTATTCGTCGCCGGACTTGCAGCAACCCTGTTCTTCCCCATACTGTCTCTCTTCACCAGGCAACCGATACCGGACATGCCGGTTTTTCTCGCCGAAATATCGGCATATTTCCTGACTTCCCTTGCAGCGGTCCATGTCTCCCGTTCCATATCCCGGGAACGGGACCGGTACGAAAACGCAATTTCCACGTTCCACAGCCTCAGTGATGCCCTCAATTACAAGAACATGAACCTTCAGACCACCCTCGACGCATTGTCCGAGGCCCACAAGAAATTGCAGGAATACGACAAGAACAAGACGACATTCCTGTCAAACGTATCACACGAGTTGCGCACCCCGCTTTCGTCAATCCGCTCCTATTCGGAAATTCTCCTGAATTACGACGACATCGATAACGACACAAGCAAAGAGTTCATCCAGATTATCAACATGGAAAGCGAAAGACTTTCGACTCTGGTTAACGAAGTGCTTGATCTGATGAAGATAGAGGCCGGGAAGGTCGAACTCAACATGAGCACGGTCAACCCTGCCCGTCTGCTTGAAGAGGGCGAAAAGATAGTAAAACCGATGGCAATCGAAAAAGGACTCTCATTGGAAGTAGAAGTAGACAGGGACATACCCTATATTCACGGTGACAGAAACCAGATGATCCAGGTTATTGTAAATCTCCTGAACAATGCTGTGAAGTTCACGTCAGAAGGATCAATAACCCTGGGCGCCCGCTTACAGGGGGATTTTGTCGAGTTTTATGTAGCGGACACCGGGGAGGGAATTTTCCCGGAAGAGAAGGAAGCAATTTTTGACGAATTCTACCGGATTTCCGATGTTGTCCTGCATCGCCCCAAGGGTTCTGGGCTTGGCTTGAGCATTTCCAAGAGAATTGTCGAATTTCACGGCGGAAAGATTTGGGTAGAAAGCGAACTTGGCCGGGGAAGCAGATTTTTCTTTACTATTCCTCTTGCGCCGGGGAATGAACCGTCTCGAAAAGAGGAAACTCGCACTACCGACATACATGTCAATGCGATTTACAGGCCGATCCTTGTCATTGCCAACGATATCACCATCCGGCGAGCGCTGCGGAAAAAGCTCGAAGAGCTCGGTTATCAGACCCTTGGCGCCGATACTCCCGGCAGGGCTTTGCAGATTACCAGGAGCATGAAACCGGGTCTTATCGTACTGGACGTTTCGGATGACTGGGATAATTTCTTCGAACTCCTCAGATGGGCAAAAAGCTCCCAAATCCGCTCAATTCTGGTCTCCCTGCATATTTACAACTCAAAGTAGCAATAGTTTCACCCGACCAGGAAGAATCGAGGACTCTGCAGGTCCTGCTCGGTACGGCGAGATACGATACGATCCTTTTTGGAGCAGGAGCGCCCGCGGTGAAGGCCTGCGGCGCATCGGCGCCTGAAGTGCTTATTATCGGGTCTTTCCGCCGGAACCAGGTTGAAGAGATCGTGTCGGCTCTGAAATCCAACCCCCGCACGAGAAACATCCCGCTTTTGCGTATTCTCGGCACATCTCTCTACAAGTATGTAAAGACGGTAACTCTCGACAGGGCAAGCCAGAACTCGGGAAAAGACGGTCTATACAAACTTATAGGGGAAATTGAAGCTTCATACACGGAAAACCAGGACAAGAGTCCAGAAACTATGATGGAGAAAATCGAATGAACGGTACACTCGACACCGTTGCCGGTGAAAAGCTTGAATTGATTGTCAAGACGCTCTCCGGGAAGTTCAATGTCCCCCTGGCATTTCTTGACATCAACGACAAGGTCCTATTCAACATCAATGCGGAAAGCACTCACCCTGCCAATTGCACTCAGTCCTTGAGGCAGACAGCAAGCAGAACGGTTCCCATTCGATTCATGACGGACGTAATAGGAAAGCTGGCCGTCCCTGCCACGTTTCAGAAGGATGAGCAGGTTGCTTCGGCAATTGCATACTGCCTGGAAAATTTCCTCAAATTCGAAACCGAAATAGAGGATCTTTCCTCGGAAATCGTTCGGGTGTACGAGGAACTTTCCCTCATGTATTCTCTTTCCAGCAAGTTGGGAAGCGAAATGGATGTGGACGCCATATGCCGGCGGGTCCTGGAGGAAACCGGCAAGTTTCTTTCCCCCGCCAATATATCCATCATGCTCCATGATGCGCACTCCAACCGCCTCACCGCAAAATTCAGCATGGGGAAGGATGCGGACATAGCGTGCAGTTTCACAGCTGAAAGCAACACCGGCTTTCTCGGCGATGTTCTGCAGCAGGGCCATCCGGTAACCGTTTGCGACATTGAGAGGGACTGTAGTTTCCGTTTGCCGTATCCGGCAAAATCCGTCCTCTTTGTCCCCCTCATGAGCGATGACAGGCCCATAGGTCTTTTGCTCGCCTGTGACAAGCTGTCCGGCGAAGAGTTCTGGTCGCGCGAATTAAAACTGATGGGGATGTTTGCATCCGAAATCGCGGCTTCCATTCGCAAGGCACAGCTCTATGAAGAAATCAGCAAAATGTTCATCTGCACGGTGGAAGCATTCGCATCGGCCATAGATGCCAAAGACCCTTACACCTATGGTCATTCCAGGAGGGTCGCACGGATATCCGTGGCCATTTGCGATGAGTTGGGCATGCCTAAAACTTCAACCAGGCTGGTCGAACTGGCCGCTTTCCTGCACGATATAGGCAAAATCGGGACTCCGGAAAGCATTCTGCACAAACCCGGGGCTCTGCAACCGGATGAATTTGAAAAAATAAAGGAGCATCCGGCCAAAGGGGCCGAGATACTTTCCAACATAGGCGAATTCAGTGAGATCATCAAATGGATAAAACATCACCACGAATGGTATGACGGCAACGGCTATCCTGACCAGATAGCTGCTGAGGACATCCCTATCGAGGCAAGAATAATTACGATAGCCGATGCCTTTGACGCCATGACCTCGGACAGGCCATACAGAAAAGGAATGCCGCATCCCGAAGTCATAAAGATTATGGAGGGATTCACGAGAAGTCAATTCGACCCTGACATTCTGACCGCCTTCAAGCGTCTCATGGAGGAAGGGAAAATTAATCTGTGATGACCATTACTACTGCGCTTTCGGGAGAAAACGATGCATTCAGAAGAACAAAAGAGACTGAATCCCCTGGATATGGTTCTGGCCCAGATAGACAAGGCATCCAGATATCTTGCATGCGATCCGAATCTCATTGAAAAGCTGAAACACGCGGAACGCTCCCTGATGGTATCCGTGCCGGTGATGATGGATGACGGGAGACTGAAGGTTTTCAAGGGGTTCCGCGTACAGCATAATACCGTGCGGGGGCCCGCCAAAGGGGGCATCCGTTTTCATCCGGATGTGGATCTGGATGAAGTGACGGCACTTGCCGCCTGGATGACCTGGAAATGCGCCGTCATGAATATTCCCTTCGGCGGGGCAAAGGGCGGAGTGGAATGTAATCCGAAAGAGATGAGCATCAGAGAGATCGAGCGCCTCACCAGGAGATTTACGGCCGAGATCCTCAGTTTCATCGGTCCGGAAAAGGACATACCCGCTCCCGACGTGAATACAAACGCCCAGATAATGGCATGGATGATGGATACCTACTCCATGCAGATCGGTCACTCTGTCCCGGGAGTAGTAACGGGAAAACCGATCGAAATTGGTGGGTCGGAAGGCAGAAGCGAGGCAACAGGCCGTGGCGTCGTGTTCACGATACTCGAAGCAGCCAAAAGAATGAACTTGAGGCTTGACGGTGCCACCGCGGCCATTCAGGGTTTTGGCAATGTCGGCGCCTCAGCGGCAAAACACCTTTGCCGCGAAGGGGCCAGGATAACGGCCGTCAGTACCTCCAAAGGCGGAATCTATTGCGATCGGGGCATAGACATTCAGGCTCTACAGTCGTACTACAAGAAAAATGCAACCCTGGCGGGGTTCGAGGGGTATGACGTCATAACCAATGATGAACTGCTGCATCTCCCCTGTGACATCCTGGTTCCCGCCGCAATGGAGAACTCCATCCACAAGGATAATGCCGGAGGGGTCAGGGCGAGGATCATTGCTGAAGGGGCAAACGGTCCCGTCACGCCGATTGCCGATGAAATCCTGAAGGACAAGGGGGTATTCGTTATTCCCGATATTCTTGCCAATGCCGGTGGTGTAACGGTTTCTTATTTCGAATGGGTACAGGATCTGCAGAACTACTTCTGGAACGAAGAAGAGATTAACGAAAAGCTCAAGATGCTGATGGTCAGCGCATTCAAAAAGGTAGTAAATATCGCGGAAGAAAACAAGGTCGATAACCGTACGGCCGCCCAGATGCTCGGGATCGGACGGGTAGTGGAGGCTACCCGGGTTCGCGGCTTATATCCTTGAAACCCAGTATTGCCAGCATCTCGTCATGGACATGTCCATTGGTGGCTACTATCCTGTGGTTCCCTAACGAATAAGGCCTGCCGGAGAAGTCGGTAACTTTCCCGCCTGCCTCCCTCACCAGCAATGTTCCGGCGGCGACATCCCACGGATTGAGTTTGCATTCCCAGAATCCGTCAAGTCTGCCCGCCGCGACATACGCAAGATCGAGGGCCGCGGAACCTGCCCGCCGCACCCCCCTGGCAGCAAGCTGAAAATTCACGAAATTTTCAAAATTATTTTCGTTATCCAGCGTTTTATCGTACGGGAATCCTGTGGCCAGCAGAGATTTGCGCAGAGGCTGATTGCGGGACACATGAAGCCTCTTGCCATCAAGCCAGGCCCCTTCGCCATTTATCGCTGAGAACAACTCGTCCATCATGGGATGATAGATAACACCCACCATCAAGGTACCCGCGATCTCCAGGGCAAGGGAAACGCAAAACCAGGGGAAACCGTGGGCATAATTGGTGGTTCCGTCCAGGGGGTCAATGATCCACCTGAAAAGTGAATCATGGGAAGAATAGGAATTTTCCTCCGCAAGAATATCGCATCCCGGAAACTCTTCACGCACGGTTTCGACAATGATCTTTTCACATTCCCTGTCCACGTCTGTCACCAGGTTTGTTTCACCCTTGTAATCAATTACGTATTCGGTCAGGAGCCTTTCTTTCTGCATCCTTCCCGCGGCCTTTGCAGCCCGGATAGCCACTTCAAGACAATTATCAAGCTGACGCATAGTTTTCACCTGCAGCTTTGGTATAATCCACGGGAAAGCCCCTGCCGCTGACGGCATTCTCATGATGATGCATACACAGGGAAGCAGAGGATAAAGCGGGAGCCCTCATCCTTCTTGCTTTCAACTTCTATTCGGCCGTCCAAAGCAAGCACATTGTTTCTCGTTACAAAAAGACCCAATCCGGTTCCCTGACCCGATTTTTTCGTAGTATAAAAAGGTTCGAATATTTTATCAATCACTTCTCGTGACATGCCGCATCCGGTATCGGCTACTTCAATGCTGACCATTTCCCCTGAAAGTGTGGTACGCAGCAGCAGTTGCCCCCCATCCGGCATTGCATGCAGAGCATTCATGATTATATTGATAAAAACCTGTTTGAGGCGATTTACATCAGCATAGATGCACGGCAGTTTATAGTCGAACTCCTCCACCACCCTGACCGAACGTTTTTGCGCTTCGTACCGCAGAAAACCCATAACATCGCGCAGTGTATCGTTTACATCTGTCTCTTCACGGGTTCCATTGTCCTCCCTCGAAAACGATAAAAGTCCCCTGGTCAACTGGGACAGGCGTTGAGCCTCAGCATGGATTCTCTCAATCATTTCAACGGCGAACTCAGAAAGCTCGTGCTCTTGAAGAACCATTTGCGAGGCGGCGGCGATAACCGAAAGCGGAGTATTGATCTCGTGGATGACACCGGCGGACAACCGCCCGAGTTCAGCCATTTTCTCGTTATAGGCCAGTTGATCCATGAGCTTTTCGTCAACATGCACATCCTTTGTCAGATATTTGGCGAATGGATTGTCCATAAAGCTCCCGGTCCGAGTTCCTTTGCATGACAAATCGGCGCGCATACAAGGAGAGCCGCCCGAAGTAGGCGGCCCTCTTGAATTACGCTTCCTGGCAGTACCGATCATGCCTCGAGTATCAAGTCTGTTTCGCTACTGTTTCCTAGAAAAGGTTGTAACCTGATTCTGAATGCTGCGTCTGGTCGAGTCCCATAATCTCGTCTTCCTTTTCGACCCGGAGTCCGATGGTCTTTTCAAGGATGAATGCCAGAATAATCGTCACAATGAAGGCATAGGCACCGGCAGCAACGACCGCGATCAACTGGGTTACAAATTGGCCGGTATTACCGGCTATCAGACCGGTTGCGCCGACTGTCGCAAAAGCGCCGGTTGCTATGGCTCCGAAAGTACCGCCGACGCCGTGAACGCCGAAAGCATCAAGTGAGTCATCGTATTTGAATCTGGCCTTTACCAGGATTGCGCTGTAGCAGACCAGACCGGCGCCGAGGCCGATGACCAATGCCCAAGCGGGAGTGACAAAACCGGCGGCGGGAGTAATCCCTACCAGGCCCGCCACGACACCGGAGGCAAAGCCGAGTGCACTCGGTTTACCGGAATGAATCCATTCCGCGCACATCCAGGAGAGACCGGCAGCAGCCGGGGCAATCGTTGTCGTAGCGAATGCAAGAGTGGCAAGTCCTCCCGCCGCATCGGAAGTATTCACACCGACAATGGCACTACCGGCATTGAAACCGTACCAGCCGAACCAGAGGAGACCGGCGCCGATCAGTGTCAAAGGCAGAGAATGGGGGGCCATCCGCTCCTGGGGGAAACCGTGACGCCTGCCGAGGAAAAGAATAACCGCGAGGGCAGAAATACCGGAAGAGAGATGTACCACGGTACCGCCCGCGAAATCCAGTGCTCCCTTCTTGAAAAGCCATCCATCAACCATCCATACCCAATGGGCAAGCGGGTCATACACCAGAGTGGTCCAGAGAAGGACGAACAGGCAATATGCGGAAAACTTGATCCTCTCGGCCACTGCCCCGGAAATCAGCGCCACGGTAATCATGGCAAACATACCCTGGAACATGGCAAAGATGTATTCGGGGACGGCGCCGGGTTCCGTAGCCACGTTCTGGAAAAGTGTATAAACAGGGACACCGTCCTTGAAGGATATCAAACCGTTGAACATCGCCTTGGCAAGTCCGCCAAGGAAACCTCCCCCAAGATCAGGGCCGAATGACAGAGTATAGCCGATAACTACCCACTGTACACCGACGATGCCCATCGCCACAAATGAATGCATCATCGTGGAAAGAACGTTTTTGGAGCGGACCATACCGCCGTAGAAGAGAGCCAGGCCCGGCAGCATCAGCAGGACGAGAGCCGAGGAAATGAGCATCCATGCCGTGTCGCCGGTATTGAGAACCGGTGCGACGCTGGCAGGTGGGGCTGCGGCCTGCACCGCCTCCTCAGCCATTGCTACAAGCGGAACCAGAACGCCTGCCATGCCGACCATCAATGTTGTCAATCTTGCTTTGAACTTCATAAATACCTCCATTGGGTTTCTAAGATTTTTCCGTGTCCCCTGTCGAATCAGCACTTCCGGGACATAATTTTGGTTTAGAAGTAATACGCTGCCTTGATCCCGTACAGGCTTTGATCGCTGACGCCCGCGTCCCGCGCCTCGTCGCTGATCGCATTCATATAGGTATAGGAAGGCGATATCACCAGCTTTTCCAGGCAGGGCAGCTTGTAATTCGCCGTGATGCTCAGCTCGTAATTGTGCCAGTTGTTGTATGCTTCGCTCGCAGAAAAGTTCTGCTGATTGTAGCTTACAAGCGCACCGAGACTAACTCCCAGATTTTTCATGACATCGAATGTGTGACCGAGCGAAAAGGTGTAAAAAAGACCGGTCTCATCCGATTCGTCGTAATCCCAGTTGATGGCAAGAGTTGGAGAAAGAAGGGTGTTCACGGTTGTCTTGACGTAAAGCTCATTGGTATCGTTGCCACCCTCGAGGGAATAGAAGACATTTCCCACGTTGAAGGTCAGCAGTTCGATTGGCGTAAAGCTGTAATTCAGTGTGACATCCGTCTCGCTTATGTCACCCGCTTTTACCGGTACAGTATCGAGAATATTCCCGGCCTTGGTCATCAGGTTGCTCCAGAATCCCAGGGTAAAGCCTTTGTAACTGAGATCTGCACCGAATTGAGCGACCCATTTGTTATCGCTAAGGTCGATACCCCTGAAAATATACTTGTTGTACATGCCGAGATATACGTCACCAGTAACAGCGTCCTCCGCCTTCGCAACCGAAACCAAGCTCACCAGACAAAGTGAAATCGCAATAAACAAAATGCTCAACTTTTTCATCGTAATATTCTCCTTCCAGTTCAATAAAATTAAAGGGCTTCGCCACCTTTTTCGCCGGTCCTGATTCTCACCGCCTCATCCAGCGGCATCACAAAAATCTTGCCGTCTCCTATACGACCGGTCTTCGCCGCATTTTCTATCGTCTCCAGTACCTTGGGCACCATCTCATCAGAGACCGCAATTTCCAGCTTCACTTTTGGAATGAAATCGACGATGTATTCGGCGCCGCGGTATAGTTCAGTGTGTCCTTTCTGACGTCCGAAACCTTTTACCTCACTTACCGTAATCCCCATTACACCGATTTCATTCAAGGCATTTTTTACTTCATCCAGTTTAAAAGGTTTTATTATCGCCTCTATCAGCTTCATTTTTATACCTCCGTTTCATTATAATTTACGACCAGACTCTATTCTCTTGAGATACTTCTTTGCACAGTACTAAACTGAATATGCCCTGTATTTCAGAACGGAAAATACCCTTTCCCCCTTTCTTTCAATTTTTAAAGAAAAAAGACGCCATCACCCTTCAGTGAGCCGGCGCCTTTGCCTTGAAAACATTACCTGTCACTCCCGCACTCCATTGTGCGTCAGCTTCTGATTAAAGGTATTAGCATAACCTGTGCCAGAGTTTACATCGACAATATCATCAAACATTTCAGCATGTTACAGACTCATGAAAATCATCAGGAGGGTAGAAGAGGGATTTGAAGGGGGGCACATAGTAATTTCTGATCATTATTTAGGCAGCGGCAGATAAAATATGATTCACCAGGAAGACTGTAATTGGTTCTGAACGCAACTAAATGCCTGTTTTTTGCATAACGCCGCGCTTAGATATCTGCTCCCGGCGTACATTTACGGCAATTTCCCGGAATTGCGGGTGTTTTTTCCCTGTGCCGCAGATAAAAACGCTGTGAAAAAAGACGTAACTACTGCGCACTGCCGTCTGCTGCATAGTGCCGTTCGGTGAAAATATTGAGCAGATCGCTATCGTCCAGTGGTCTTTTATTCTCCTGAGCTGCTGTTCTTACACATTCCATGAGAGAAACTGCTTCCTGCTTCGAAATAATAATGCCAATCTCCCGGCAGCGTTCCATGAGCGCACTTGTCCCGGAATGCTTGCCCAAGACCAGGTATCGCTTCAGCCCGACTTCTGAGGGGTCGAATATCTCATAGTTGAAGGGATTTTTTATGACTCCGTCAGCATGAAGCCCTGACTCGTGCGAAAAAACTTTTTCGCCGACAACGGGCTTCCAGGGGGGAACCGGACGACGGGAAGCATTTCCCACGAAACGGGATATTTCGCAAAACCGATGGGTATCAATGCCGGTATCGATACCGCAGGCAAGCTTCAAGCCCATGACCACCTCTTCCAGTGCCGCATTGCCGGCCCGCTCCCCAAGACCGTTTACCGTGGTGTTGACAAAACGGGCGCCAGCCCTGATCCCGGCGATTGCATTTGCGGTCGCCATCCCCAGGTCATTGTGCGTATGCACTTCTATATCAAGATCCGGAACCGCATTCCGCAACGCCTTGACTTTTTCGTACATTGCAAATGGATCGAGTATTCCCAGCGTATCGCAGAAGCGGAAGCGGTCAGCGCCCATCTGGAGTGCAATGAGCATCAGTTCCACCAGGAAGCCCGAATCCGCACGGCTTGCATCCTCGCCGCCGACCGAAACATACAGATCATGCTGCTTGGCAAATCCCAGGGCGGTTTTGAGCTGCTCTTTTACCGCTTCGCGATCCTTGCGTATTTTGTGAAGAATCATTATATCGGAGACAGGAAGGGATATATCCACCGCTGAAATGCCGCACTCGATGCTTGCCTTGATGTCTGGTACAACGGCCCGATTCCAGGTAATAAGTCGTGCATTCAGCCCCATGTCAACCAGTGCCCGAATGGTGTCCTGTTCCGTTTTCCCCATGGCCGGTATACCGCACTCCAGTTCCCGGACTCCTATGGAATCCAGCATGCGCGCGATTGCCAATTTCTCGCCGCGACTGAACACCACCCCCGCGGTCTGTTCACCGTCACGTAAGGTTGTATCATCTATTACCACATCGTTTTTCAAGAAATCGTCCATGATTGCCGCCTTTTCCGCAGAACGGAAAAGCCCCGGATCCGAATGATCGCGGGGCTTCTTTGCCGTATCGTAATATTATAAAGATCAGATATTCTTTAATGCACACGTTGTGCCATCCATTGAAGCCCGTCCCGGGCGCATTTTCGCTCCGAAGTTGCTTCACTGTGCCACATGCATGAGCTTATTGCACAGTTTTTGCGCAGGGCAACGATTCTTCAAGAAGGGTACGAGGAGACACCCGAGATATCCAGAAAATTGCGCAATATCTGTAGAGATACGGTCCTGTATGGATTTTCCGCACATTTGAATGCTTTGATAATGTGCTGTATGGGTTCGTTTCCGGAATCAAAACCATTGCACCACGCAGTAACGATCTGCTGATCCACCTCTGGATGAAATTGCAGGCCGTACGCAGCATTTCCATAACGAAAGGCCTGATTCGGACATCCCTCGGAAAATGCAAGTCTGATTGCCGCTTCCGGGAGTGCAAAACTGTCATTGTGCCACTGAAAGGTGGTGAACCGCCCGGGCACCAAACGGAACAGAGGATCATTGAGCCCCTCACCGGTAAGGCTGATCGAATGCGTTCCTATTTCGCCACATGATACTGAAAAGACCCTTGCATTCAGGACTTCGGCCAATAACTGCCCGCCAAGACATATACCAAGATAAGGCTTCCCGGAATTCAGTACATCAAGGATATACTCCTTGACTTTTACAAGGAAAGGATGGTTTTCGACGTCATGAACGCACATGGAACCACCCAGGACGATAACAGCCGATGTTCCAGCCAAGGGAGGTATCTTCTTGCGTTTGAACGCTTCGACCACTGCAAAGGGAATACGCTTCCTTGCCAGCAATTCCGCATACGTCCCGGCAGGGACTTCAGCATCATTTTGAATAAAAATCAGCATATTTCTTCATTTCCCCCTCAACCCATGCTTCCCATGCTTCCGAGCGCATAAATTCTGTCCTGACTGTAAAGCGGTTTCACGCCGCAAAACATGAGACTGGTCCGGCCTGTTCCGGTGAACCCTTTTGAAGCAAGAAGCGCACATGCAGCGAAATTACCCCCAGGAACATCGAGCAATATTTCACGGGATTCTTCAGCATGAGCCAGGGCGGCTTCAAGGAGCAAAGGCGCGTCGTTGTGCTCCGTACAGACCCAGGGGCCGACCTGCATCAATGCGCCATGGCCCTGAAGGAAGAGAAAACCGCCTTCGGCCCCGAATACTTCTCCCCCGGCACATATACCCCTGATAAGGGAGCATCTTCTTTCTCCCCATGCCAGGCTGTCCAGCGCAATAGCCTCCTCCACCGTTATTTCGCGCTTGTTGCGTATGCGGCCGCCCTCTCCTCTCCCCTTCCATCGGATTATTTTGCCTATTTCGGCAAACCCGACCCGTTCATATATGGGCTTGCCTGCATCAGAAGCCGTCAGCCACACGGTTTCAACACCAGCCCGAAGCAAGACTTCGAGTGCTTTTCTCATCAAGACGGAACCTATCCCTTTGCCCCGCATCGCCTTTTTAACGACAAGATTCCCGATCCATCCGCTTTTATCATATTTTACGGAAGTTATAAAGGCAACCGGCTGATCAATGACTCTGAATGCGAAACAGCCTTCAGGAAAGCTTTCCATGAGCAATCCGAGTTCCCATTCCGAACTAATCCAGCCTTCGGCCGCGGCTAAATCCATAAAAGCCGGTATATCGCTATGAGACAATTGATCAAGCATCATGCCAACCTTTTCACTGCAGGGAAGTATCTCCGCTGGATTTATCGATGGGACGGTCTGCCATTTACCCCACTGGTAACGTTACAGCCGACCCTGGCAATTCTTACATCCTGGCCAATGAGACCAATCGCATCAGCCCGACACTGCCGGCAATGCTTGAATTGTCCGATGATCTCCTCGTTTTTTTTCCGTACCGCATCAACTTGCTCTTCAGACGGCGCTTGTACATGGGCAAAATCAGCTTGGGGAATCAGCGGAAGAATGTTCATAACGGAAGCGCCGAGCTTTTTGACTGCATGGCTTATTTTTGTAAACTGATCTTCATTCACGCCGGGAATATATACTGTATTCACTTTTACGGTCATTCCATACTCAGCCGCCTTCTGAATTCCCTGCAACTGGTTGTTGATCAGAATCTGCGCACCCTCTCTCCCAGAGTAGCGTTTCCCATGGTACTGAACATTTGAATAAATTCCCGCTCCCACATCCGGGTCAAGTGCATTCACGGTAACCGTAAGACTGCACAAGTTCAATCCGTTCAGAACGTCGATCTTTTCGGGCAGTAACAGACCATTGGTGCTCATACATTTGATCAGATGAGGGAATTCGTCCTCTATACGGGAAAAAGTATCAAATGTCTCTTCATTCGCCAGAGGGTCACCAGGGCCTGCTATGCCGATTACCTTGATAACCTGACCGAGTATTTCACTTGCCATGACTTCACGGACCTTCTGAACCGCTTCGAGCGGGCTCAGGAGCCTGCTTGTAACTCCGGGGCGGGACTCGTTTGCACAGTCATGTTTGCGTGTACAATACCCGCATTTGATATTGCAGCGCGGAGCCACCGCCAGATGCATGCGGCCGTTTTTGTGATAGTTGCCGCCAAAACACGGATGACCCTGGATGTTTTTCTGCTTGCATGTAGTTGCCATGGTTTTTCTCCTTAGACAGCAGGAGAACACGTCTCCCCTGTATCCCGAATAAAAAAAGCCCGGCAGAAATTTCTGCCGGGCTTCATTGCCGAATGCGAAATAATATTCATGTATTGCTTTTCTGTCATGGCATGAATCGTGCCATGTAACGACAAGAACATATTACATAAGAAAAACAGTCTGTTACCATTTCATGCTGTGATTTCAGAAAACCTCATTCTGCCGACGCAACGTGCAATTGCCTGTTTTTTAGGCAACAAATCCGGGAGCAATTCGAGAGTATTGCCTGGAACGCCTTATTTTCAGCACCGTTACATAACGATTCAAAGAGGTTTGTTTATTGCATCAAACCCGTCATGGCCATTACCGTAAATATGCAGGATATCCATGAGCGAGCCGAAGCCGCATTTTTCGGCCTTGCAGTCGGCGACGCACTGGGTGCGACAGTGGAATTCATGACTCCAGGAGAAATCACGGCCAGATACGGGTGTCACAAGGATATAATCGGCGGAGGATGGCTACATCTCGAACCGGGAGGGGTAACGGACGACACAGAAATGTCTCTCTGCATTGCCAGAGCGATCGATGCGGCTCACGGCTGGTCATTGGAGCGTATAGCGGAAAATTTTGCCTTATGGCTCAAATCGAAACCGGTTGACATTGGAGACACCTGCCGCCGCGGCATAAGGAACTATATGCTGAAAGGGGCACTGGAAACTCCCTTTAATGAGTGGGATGCCGGTAACGGAGCCTGCATGCGAATGCTCCCTGTTGCCCTTCATACCGTTGGAAATAACGACATGCTTGTCCGGTATGCCCTTGCCCAGGGGCACCTTACCCATAATCATCCACTTTCCGATGAGGCATGCATTGCTCTTGGCAGGCTTGTGCACATGGCCGTCTTCGGCATGTCCAAAGTCAGCATGAGAAAAGAGGCGGAAGACCTTTTCGCCCGCCATGAGAACTTTCGGTTTGAACCCTACCGGGGGCTCGCCACGGCATACGTTGTTGATACTATGCAGACGGTTTTCCACCACTTTTTCAAGACAAGGGATTTTGAAGAGTGTCTCATAAGGACGGTAAATCAGGGGGGTGACGCCGATACTACCGGAGCCATTGCCGGCATGCTCGCGGGAGCCTATTACGGAATGGAAAGTATCCCGAAACGCTGGCTGAGAAAAATGGATAAAAATCTCCTTGGGGAAATTTCGGTTTTGGCTAAAAGAATGATTGAGCTAACCCCGCTGCACAATCAGGTAACCGGCAGCCCATAGTCACTTCCCGCGATAATGCACAATCACCTCTGTGAGCACCCCATCTCGAAACTATTCCGCGTCATCACTATCTGGCTTCGTGGTCACCATTTCCCCCAGTATCTTCCGCAGCTTTTTCAGACAGGCACGTTCCATCGGTTTACCCGTAATGCTGCTTCTGGGGATGCGATTGATATCTTCATCAGGATAGACCGTGCATTCGATCACAATTCCTTCATCATCGAGATAAACATGAGGATATTCGAGAAATTCTCCCCCCCTCCGTATTTCCACAACTTCCATGTCGAACGGGATACTTCTTTTCTCCAGATACTCCTCAACCTCTTCAACAGAAGATGCAAACAGATGGAGATCGACATCGCTCCTTTCAGTCACCGTACCGGCCAGAACGGAACCAACAAGATGCGGTCGAAAAGGTTCGAGAAGTTCCATATAACTCAGTGCGGCGAAGCGCAGCCGAAAAAGCCGTTCCGGAAGCATTTTCTCTTCGCGAACGCTGACAATCCCCTGTAATTCGGCATGGATTTCCGCATTAGTGGGAAGGTGTGAGCCGAGGGAAAGCGCTTTTCCCGGGCCAAAACGTTTTGCAGCTTTACGCTTTGCATCACGGTACTCCCTGACCCCTTCCTCATACATGAGCCGTGCCGCTTCTCTCGCTATAAGGATTCGTATCCTGTCGACATTTCTCATGGAAGCATTATATCCGACACCGCACCCGAACACCACCGCTCAAGCGTTGTTTCGGCTCTCCCACTTCCATCCTGCACCGGGGATATTTACTTTATTGATCTGGTCGAAATATGCAGAGTGGTCGACACCTGGAATATCGGACTCAACGAAGCTTTATGAATGGAATAACAAGAATTTCTTGACTTGGGTAATTGCGGAAAACGTAGGCGAAGGTATACTCTGAATGCATGTCTCATCTACACGGATTGCCCTACGCTGGAAAATGACATAGGGAGCCTCATGGGGGGCTCCCTATCTTGAAAGGCACTTATAAGAACGGAACTTAACCTATGTACATGTTACGGTTTCTGGCCCTGTTGGACAGGATGGTGGAATCCAGCACTTCACCGCAGCATGTGCATTTCCAGGCATAAAACGACCTTACAAAATCGTAGTATTTCTCGGAGAACATTCTTCCTCTGCATTTTGGACATTTCATAATCATTTTCCTCCCGACATGAAATTACATTGTATAAGGAAGAATACATCATACATGCCAATTTTCGATTTAGACTACATCAGTAGCGTTCCCCATACCTTTGTAAAACATAAAATTTCATAAATACAGATAGTTACATCGCTTCAAAAATATTTCGCCAAATCCCGCATTTTATTTTCCCCAATGCCTGGGACCCTTTGCAGATCCTTGTACGAGCCAAAATCGCCATTATTTTGACGGTCGCGTACAATTTCACATGCCAATGAGGGACCTATTCCAGGCAAACTTTCCCAGTCATCAATTCCCAGGCTGTTAGGATCAAGTCGTATCCCGAGAACAACCATTTCCCGTGCCTGCATCTTTTCAAGAGTTATATCAATAGGTTGGTTGCTTTCGGAATCTATATCCAGCACATCCCCGTTCTGCAAAACCCTGCTCAACAGTGTGTGATCGTTCCTTTCCAGGCTGAAATCCGGTGCCGTCAATTTAATGGCGGTTGAAACGTCAGTATCACAGGGGAAAGTATAAACACCCGGTTTTGCGATGTTTCCCGAAATTCTGACAGTCAGACATGCCTGCTCTTCATGAAAAAAGGCCGCGGTGCCTTCGCTCAGCGAAGGTCCGCGGCCTTTCAGTACAAAAACAATTGCGGCAAAAGACATCATTACCAACAGGACAAGGCGCCTTTGGCGTTCCATCACCTGTTTGCCTGCTCCGTCTCTTCGTCCTTGTGAAGTTTGTACTCGATGCTGTCGGTAAGCGCATGATAAGAAGCATCTATGATATTATCCGACACCCCGACCGTTCCCCAACGGCTTTCCCTGTCCCCGGACTCGATCAAAACCCTGGTCGCCGATGCCGTACCCTGACCGCCAGGGAGAACCCGCACCTTATAATCGAGCAGACGCACTTCCCTGAGCTTTGGATAAAATTTTTCCAGTGCCTTGCGCAGTGCGTTATCCAGAGCATTGACCGGGCCGGCGCCCTCCGCGGCGGTATGCTCTATCTTGCCGCCGACCTTGACCATGATCGTAGCTTCAGTTATGGGTTTCTGGTCATCCTGCCTCTTTTCGGCGATGACGCGGAATCCCATAATGGAAAAGAATTTCTTGTGTGTCCCGAGCGCACGCTTCATAAGAAGTTCGAACGACGCCTCGGCACCTTCGAACTGATAGCCCCGGCTCTCCATTTCCTTGATGTTATCGAGGATTTCCATGGTTACCGGGTCCTTGCTGTCGAGGTTTAAATTGAATTCCTCCGCTTTGGCAAGAATGTTCGAACGACCCGAAAGATCTGAAATGAGAACCCGGGTGGCATTTCCAACCAATTCCGGCCTGATATGCTCATAGGTCTCCGGATGGCGTTGAATAGCGCTGACATGAACACCCCCCTTATGGGCGAATGCCGCATTGCCCACATATGGCTGGTGTTTGTTCGGGGAAAGGTTGACAAGTTCGTAAACAAAACGGGAAAGCTCGGTCAGTTTTCTCAACTGGACTTCCTCTATGCATTCGTGCTTCATCTTCAGTTTCAGGGCGGGGATGATGGAACAAAGGTTGGCGTTTCCGCAGCGCTCGCCGAATCCGTTGATAGTACCCTGCACCTGCACTATCCCCAGGTTGACTGCTTGCAGGGAGTTTGCCACAGCGCACTCGGAATCATTGTGCGTATGAATTCCAAGGGTGGTTTTTACGTGTCTCTTGACCTCCTGTATGATTTCCGTGAGGTCGAACGGCATGGTGCCGCCGTTGGTGTCGCACAACACGATGCAATCGACTTTCGCGGCCTCCGCGGCCTGCAGGGTTTTAATCGCATACTCAGGATTGGCCTTGTACCCATCGAAGAAATGTTCCGCATCGTAGAAAACCTCCGGGACCCTGCCCTTCAGGTATTCCAGCGAGTCGTAGATAAGGTCGAGATTCTCTTCAAGAGATATTCTGAGAGCCTCGTGAACGTGAAAATCCCAGGTCTTGCCGAATATGGTGACGGCATCGGTTTCCGCATGAATAAGGGTTCGTATGTTGTTATCCTTGTCCGGCGTCGTCTTTGCCCTGCGGGTCGAACCGAACGCCGCGACTTTTGCATGGGAGAGTTTTTCTTTCTTTATCTCTTTGAAAAAAGCCACGTCTTTGGGGTTGCTGCCCGGCCAGCCTCCCTCGATGTAATGAATCCCTGTCTCATCAAGTTTATGAGCAATCCGGATCTTGTCCTCCACCAGAAAGGAGATATCTTCCGCCTGGGTGCCGTCACGGAGAGTTGTATCGTAAAGTTTAATTGTTTTCATAACATACCTTCATTCATCTGTTAATATGGTTGCCGAAAACTTGGGAAGGCGAGGTTTTGAATTATTGGTTTTAAGTTTAAGGTTTTAGGTTTTACGTTTTAGGTTCATTCTTAACACCTAACACCTAACCCTGTTCCTCCCCCCTCGTGCCCCATTTAGTCTACCCGCACATCCCTGCCGGAAAGCCCGAAGGCCTCATGCAGCACCCTCACTGCCAACTCGGTATATTTTGCGTCTATCACGACCGAGATTTTGATCTCCGATGTGGATATCATCTGGATATTGATCCCCTCCCCGGCAAGGATCTGGAACATTTTTGTGGCCACGCCGGCGTGGGTCCTCATGCCGAGTCCGACGATCGAAACCTTCGAGATGCTTTCGTCAGTCTGTACGTCTTTGGCATGGATGTCTCCGGCCACCTTTTTCGTAATCATCAGGGCTTTTTTGAAATCCGCTTTGGTTACGGTAAATGTGAAGTCGGTATAGCCGTCTTCGCTGGCATTCTGCACGATCATGTCAACCGAGATGTTGGCATCGGACAGCGGCGACAGCAGCTTCGCCGCAATGCCGGGCTTATCGGGCACCCGCATGACGGCAATCTTTGCCTCATCCTTCGCGTACGTTATTCCGGAAACAAGAATCGACTCCATTTCTTTATCCTCCTTGGTAACCAAAGTTCCTGTAGTATCATTAAAACTCGAGCGGACATGCACATCTACATTGTATTTTTTTGCAAACTGAACGGAGCGTATCTGCAGTACCTTGGCACCAAGGCTGGCCAGCTCCAGCATTTCATCGTAGGAAATTTTCTCTATTTTTCTCGCATTATCACAGATATTGGGGTCTGTCGTATAAACCCCGTCAACATCAGTAAAAATCTCGCAGACATCAGCCTTCAGCGCCGCGGCTATGGCAACCGCCGACGTGTCGGATCCGCCACGGCCAAGCGTCGTGATATTCCCGCTTTTGTCAACACCCTGGAACCCCGCAACAACGATAATGTTCCTGTCATTGAGATCTGCCTTGACCTTCTTGTCGCTTATCTTTTCGATTCGGGCCTTGCTGTAACAATCATCCGTCACAATGGGAATCTGACTTCCGAGATACGATTTGGCCTTATATCCCATGGACTTGAGGCACATGGCAAGCAGGGCGATGGTAACCTGCTCTCCGCTCGCCACGAGTACGTCATACTCACGGCTGTCGGGAAATTCGCAGATTTCATTGGCAAGGGCAACCAGCTTGTTCGTTGCCCCTGACATGGCTGATACAACCACAATAACGTCGTTGCCGGCATCGTAGGTTTCTACAACCCGTTTTGCAACATTGCGAATCCTTTCAACGCTGCCGACAGAAGTCCCACCGTATTTTTGAACAACCAGAGCCATGTACGTCCTCCTCCTGATCAAATTTATATCATCAAAACGGATTTTTAGCCGTTAACCTGCACATCAGAGAAAAAGTGATCGTACCAGTTTTTCATACCGGTCACCGCACCATTCGAATTCGATCCTGCGGGTATCGTTATCATCACGATAAAAATACACCTTAAGATGCTGGGCCGGCAGTTCGGAAACCAGTCTCTCCGCCCATTCCACAAGACACACGCCACTGCCGTAAAAATATTCCCCGAAACCGAGTTCCGCAATATCCTCGTCACCACCGAGTCTGTAAAGATCAAAATGGTAAAGTGGATATTCCCCCTGGTACTCATTCAGGATGGTATACGTGGGGCTGGTCACATGAATGTCAGGAGGAACCCCGACCCCCAGTGCCACACCCTGCGCAAATCTGGTTTTGCCCGACCCAAGTTCTCCATACAAAGCCACGAAGCAGCCGGGGAGCAGCAATTCACCGAGTCTCTTGCCGAGAGCCTTCGTTTCGGCTTCGTTTCGTGTGATTACAGCGAGCATCTGCGGGTTACTTGATGAACGTGCGGATAAGATCAATACGGGAAACAATACCGACCATCCTGTTTCCATCAACAACCGGCAGCGAATGAATCTTGTTGCGGCTCATTATGTCCGCTATGTCGCTGAGCGGAGTATCGGGGTTTACGGTCGCGACATCTTCAGTATAAATATCGCCAACCGTCTGAGCCGTCATTTTTTTCAGCTCCTTTTCGAATTTTTTCTCGCTTTCGAGATAGATTATCCAGTCGAACAGCGAGATTACCGTAGGTATGTGAAAATTCTTGTCCTGTTCGATAAGATCTGACTCCGACACTATCCCGATCAGATTTCCACCGTCGTCAACAACCGGAATACTGCCGATTCGGTGCGTCGTAAACAGTTCGGCCAGTTCACGAATCGAGGTTTCCTTCTTTACCGTTATGATTTCCGTAGTCATTATTTCACGGGCTGTCTTCATGTTTTTCTCCTATACCGCCATCAGTTTTTTCAACGCCAGGGGGATACGTTCCTGCACATCCATGGCGGAGATTCCAATTTCTCCTTTTTCGTCCGCCACCAGGTCGGCTGCATAACCATGGAGGAACACACCTGCTCTGCAAGCGTCAAAAGCCGAATACCTCTGTCCGAGGAGGGAAACGATAATGCCGGTCAAGACATCGCCCATGCCGCCCGATGCCATTCCGGGGTTCCCGCTGCCATTGATTGCAATCCTTCCATCGGGTGCTGCAATGACAGAGCGAGCACCCTTCAACACGACACAAACTCCGTACTTTCCGGCGAAATCCCGTGCGGCGGCAATCCTGTCTGCTTCAATTTCCCCCACCGACATTCCGGAAAGGCGGGACATCTCGCCCGGATGGGGCGTCAGGATAACGCAATCGGATTTTTTACGCAACAGGACCGACACATTTTCCGAAACCGCGTTCAATCCGTCGGCATCAATGACCATGGGCAGCGGAATTTCTTTAACGAGCCTGCGGATCAAGGCTGCGGTTTCGGGATTCAAGGCCACTCCAGGGCCGACAGCAACCGCATTTTTGCCTGAAAGGGCACGCAGGACTTCACCTGCATGGTTTTCGCCGAAAAATCCCTTTCCTGAGTCAGCGAGAGGCAAGGTCATTGCTTCAGTAGTCTTCACCTCGAGGATCGGGTTGAGGCTTGCTGGGATTGCCAGGGTTACCAGGCCTGACCCGGTTCTCACCGCACTGTTCGCAGTCAGGGAAGCAGCACCAGTCTTTCCGGTGGAGCCTGCAACTATCAGGCAATGGCCATAATCTCCCTTATGGGCGCATCGATCACGCTTTCTCAGAAACGGCCTTATGGCTTCATCATCGAGGAATTCAAAACCTTCCACCGTTGCAAAGACTTCATCGGGCAGGCCTATGTCTACGACTTTCAGCCGGCCGGTAAACTCAGCGCCGGGATAGAGGACATGTCCCGATTTGGCAAAGGCGAAGGTGACCGTCAAATCGGCATGTACCGCAACTCCCGGGACGCGCCCGGTCGACGAGTCGACACCCGAAGGAATGTCTACCGCGACAACCGGTTTCCCCGAGGAATTTATCAGTTCGACAGCCTCGGCATACACACCTTGAATGCCCGATTTGAAACCGATTCCGAACAGGGCATCAACAAGGATGTCCGCAGCATGCACTTCATGGGCGTAACGTCCCAGATGGCCGGGCTCACTGCAGAATGTCACCGTTTCCTTCTCGAGAAGGTCGAGGTTCACTGCCGCATCGCCGGCAATGTCATCGCGGTTGGCCATCACGAAGATACGGACCTGCCAACCCTGCCGCTGCAGATATCGGGCAATGACATACCCGTCGCCGCCATTGTTCCCTTTGCCGGCAAATATGGCAACCCTGAGGGACTTTTCACCGCCGAATTCGGAGAAGATCACGTCGGCACAGTTGCTCCCTGCAGCCTCCATAAGACGCAGACCGGGGACACCAAACATTTCTATCGCAAGTTTTTCGGCATTTCTCATGCTTTCCGCGGAAATGAACTTCATTATTGCTCCAGAATAACCATTGCTATTGCATAGTTCCCATCATGGCTAAGGGAAGTGAAGCTTTTTTTCATCCCCTTTTCGCATGTTATTTCGGCGGCTTTACCGGCAAGCCGCAATTCGGGTTTGCCCAGATGGTCATTGACAACCTCGATATCCTGCCAGGAAAGCCCCTCCCTGAGGCCGAGACCACATGCCTTGAGGAAAGCTTCCTTGGCGGCGAAACGAAGGGCAAAGTGCTGGGCGCTCCGCTTTTTTCCGCTGCAGTATTCCATTTCCCGAGCGGTAAAGAGACGACGGAAAATCGCGTCCTTTCCCTCCCGGAGGAAGTGTTCGAAGCGGGATATATCCACTATGTCTATGCCGGTTCCGATGATCATTGTCAGACTCAAACCAGAGTAACGCCATTCGTCCAGCCCACGGCTATCTCTTGCCTTTACCACCGACAGTATGGGCAAGAAGTATTCGTTTCGGGGTGTATGGTGAGTGTTAAAGGGGTTACTATACCGTGTTGCACAAGAGTTGAAAATAAAAAAATTCTTTATATCTCAATCATCCGTCCAGAGCATCAAGGAGAGGACGCAATATCATCAGCCGGATACAAAAAAGGCCAATGTCACATCGGCCCCAACAAAAAACTCATGCGAATTCAGACAATGAAAACTTCGTCACAGTGCTGAGATCTCTCCGTTCCTGATGTGCATCTTTATTACGAGTTCGTCGTACCCCGGCTCAACGATAACCTTGTTGAACTGGGTCCGGCAACTGGATACCAGTCCTCGAGCTCATTTACTTTAATGGTAGATAAGTATAGAAGGGTATTGTGGAAAGTAAAGTTGGAGAAGGGGTTTTTGGTTCCTGGTTTTTGGTTCGGAGTTGCCGGCGTTGGGAGTACTACTTTGGAAGTTGTAAATTTCCTACCTTCGCGGGAGTTGCGGCAGACACATATCCGGCTGAAAACGCTCTTTGCCGAGTTTGACTATTTTTCCGCCGGGCATCAGGCGGAATCTGTTGCCGCGCCATTCTACCCGGTCGCCGAGAAATGAGAATGTCCAGGTCACAAAAGCCAGGAAATCCCTCACGGGCAGCAGCCAGAGATAGCGTGGGAGAAGATTGTCGCGAACGAAAAAACGGCTGTATATACAGGCCGTAATGCTCCGGGTCAATGCCAGCGCAAGGACAGCCCACCAACCGGAAGCCGAAAAGCCCGAAAAAAACAGGGCAAGTAAGGCCATGGGCACCTGCTGCGTAAATCCGGAAGCAAAGTACCCAACCGGACGGCTAAACCTCATTGCTCTTGTCCAGCGCACCTGCCGTGCGAGCATCCCGCTCAGGCTTTCCCGTTTCATGACGCTTTCAACAAAAAGAAATGAAAGTTTCAGTTTGTACCCAGCCCGGAAAATCATGTTGCCAAGCTGGTAATCATCGGCCAGATAGTCAACCAGAGCCCGGAACCCCCCGATTTTCTCCAGCACCTCCCTGCGAACCGCCATGGACGCCCCGAGAGCAAAGGACAGCCCTTCCAGTTTGAGAGCTACCATCACATTGGGCACCATTTCAGCAGAGAAACCGAGAGCTTCGAGTGCAGCGGGAACACCCCGCGTCTGCCTGCACCGATAAAGCGACGTTACCAGACCGACCAAGGGATCGGCGAATGACGCACAGACTTCCCGAAGGTAGCCGGGATCAACCCTGATATCGCTGTCACTGATGAGCAGGATGTCGTGTTTGGCTTCGGGAAAGGCATTAATCAGATTGCAGACCTTGTAGTTGTACCCGTAGACCCTGTCATCAACGACGAGTTCAATATCAACATCAGGATATTTGCTGATGAGGCTTTCGATCACGGCAACCGCGGGATCCCGCGGTGATGCAACGGCAAACACAATCTGGAACCGGGGGTGGTCCTGCTCGCAGAAGGAGGCAAAATTTGCAAAACTCTCCCTGTCTACTCCCTTGACCGGCTTAAGAATGGTAACAGGAGGCAGGAATGAAGCATCGGAAGTTCGGCCCGAAAAGAACCCCCTTGCACAGTACAGCGAAATAAGCCCGTAAAAAAACGGGGGGGCTACAATGAGAAACGGTAGAATGTGCTGAAACATGAAAGACATATTCAAGACGACCTCTGGTTTTCGCGCTGTCTCTTTACGGCAAAAAGTGTATCACGAAACCGAAGCCTTTTCTACCAGCAGCAAATACGGAGCATTCTCCTGCCGGTTGAGCAGACGGCTGCTCCAGACGTTGAATTCAGGGGAAGACAGCGCAGAAAGCCTAGAGTTTACTGCATGGGCCTCTTCCGCACCTCCGGGATGACCGGTGTATACGACCATAAGGATCACGCCTCC
>JAGFXO010000070.1 GCA_017861285.1 Geobacteraceae bacterium
GTCGTTGTACATAAAAAAAGGGCGGCGGCCCGTAAGCCCCACCCTTTCTTCCGAACTGTTAACGGCTCTTGCGGGATGTCAGTTCATACGACAGTTTGCCGGACGCAATTTCACGCAGTGCGATTACTACATTCTTGTTACCGGACTTATTCTCAATTACAGGTTTCGACCCCTTGTAGAGCTGCTTGACCCTTTTGGCCGCCAGCATTACCAGCAGGAACCTGTTTTCAACCTTCTCCAGACAATCTTCAACGGTTACTCGTGCCATAACTGCTCCTTTCATTTATTGGACACAGACTTCAGGCTATGACCTCAAACCCGCGCTCAATCTATAGTTCAAAAAACCCGGCTACAGCCTCCTGAACCCTTCCGGTGCGGCATTTTTCCGCAATCAGCACCGATTTCAATTCCTCGACGGCGACTGCAAAAATATCATTTACTATGATGTAATCATACCAGCGGGATTCCCTGATCTCGAGGGCTGCCACCCTGATGCGGCGTTCAATCGTCTCTGCGGAATCGGAATTCCTATCGGTCAGCCTGCGGCGGAGTTCCTGGAAACCAGGAGGAAGGATAAATATATAGACACCACCCTGGTAGCGATCTTTCAACTGACGCGCTCCCTGGCAGTCTATGTCGAGGATTACATCGATTCCGTTCCGGCGGTACTCCTCAAGAGTCCGTATCGCCGTACCGTAAAGGTTGCCGTGCACCTCAGCCCACTCGGCAAACTCACCGGCCTCAACCATCCGCCTGAACTCTTCCCGCGAAACGAAGAAATAGTCCTTGCCGTGCACCTCACCGGGCCTTGCGGAACGGGTAGTGTAGCTCACAGAATGCCGCAAGTTCGGGAAAATGTCAATTATTTCCTTGCACAGCGTGGTTTTGCCTGCCCCCGAAGGGGCCGATACGATATATAGTAAGCCTTCCTTTTTCACCAATCCCTTACTCCCGCCGTCACTCAATGTTCTGGACCTGTTCGCGGATCTTTTCGAGCTCGGTTTTCAACTCGACCACATTGTGGGCGATTTCCGCATCATTGGCTTTCGATCCCATGGTGTTGACTTCCCGGCTCATCTCCTGGAGGAGAAAATCCATTTTTCTCCCCACCGGCTCGCCCATGGAGAGCGCCGCGTCGAACTGTTTCAGATGGCTGTCGAGCCTTACCAGCTCTTCGGTGATGTCACAGCGGTCCGCCATGACGGCGACTTCCTGTGCAAGACGATCTTCACTGACGGCACTATCCGCACAGAGTTGCGCCAGCCTTTCCTGCAACCTGGCGGCGTACTCGGAAACCACAACCGGTGAGCGCTCTCCCACCCTGGCAGCAAGTGCCTTTATGGTTTCCATCCGCTTGCGAAAATCCGCCAGGAGCGCTTCTCCTTCCCTGGTTCTCATGATCTCGAGATTCTCCACGGCATTTCTCGCCGCAGACATCAAGGAAACCCCCAAAGTCTCATCCATGAGGTTGCCGGCTTCGGCAGCCAGCACATCCTTTTGTGCGGCTATCAGCGGCAGGGTCACTTCATCGGCAAGCCCCAGTGTTTCTTTCAAAGTTGACAGTACTTCGTAATAGGCCTTCGCCAGAGGGATATTGACGGTGAGGGGAGAACTTTCAGCCCCCGGCTCGTGCTGGACAAACACTTCAATCTTGCCCCTCTTGAGCCGCTCCGAGACAGTCTTTCTCACGTCGTTCTCAAAGGCAACCAGATTCCTGGGCAGCTTTACGTAAACCTCTCCGTACCGGTGGTTGACCGACCGTATTTCGACGGTAATACATCCGCCGCCATAGGAAGCCTCGCCTTTTCCGTATCCTGTCATGCTTTTGATCATTTCTGTTCCCCTTCATCAGGTGCAAGCAATTGGAGTATCTCACGGTGACGGTCAATTCGGGCCAGACAGGGCATCCCCGCCTTGTAGGCAACAAACGGCACTCCGGCAGATTCCGAGGATTTGCGGTCCAGCTCGGAATCCCCCACAAAGAGGGCTTCCCCCGGCTCAATGGAAAAGCGTTCGAGGATTTTCAGCAATGGCTCGGGATGAGGCTTGGGATTTCTTACCTGTGAGGCCGTCATGACACACGCGAAATACTCAGTCAGGCCGAAGTGCTCCAGCACCATCTCCATGGAGGTAGAGCGATTCGTACATATTGCCAGGCGCAGTCTGCCCCGCAACGCATCGAGAGTTTCCCTGAACCCCTCTTCCATGCGCATGAACGGCACCAGTTCCCGATAATCGATGGAACCGGCAAAGACAAGAGCCTCTTCAATCCTCGGGTCCCCGGCAAAAAGCTGTGCCATGACATCCTTGCTCGCATAGGTATGCACCAGGGTGACGATCTTCCTGTCATTCCGGTCCAGAGGCGGTTTGCCGAATCGCTCCAGCACCTTCGAGTAAAAAACGAAATTTGCCTCCAGTGAATCGAAAATAACCCCGTCACAGTCATAGATAACTGCTTTATACCCGTTGAGCACCATACCCTTCACTCGCCCTTCCCCAACGACACCAGATATTCTTCCCATTCGACCGGCAGCAGATATTTCTTCCTGCTGTTGCATTCCTTGCAGGCAGGAACAACGTTACCGCGGGAGCTCTTCCCGCCGCGCACTACCGGCACCAGATGGTCCATAGTCAATTCTTCAGGCGGAAACGTACCGCCACAATAATGACATATTCCTTGAGCCACCCTGTTTTTCCACCAGCGCGTCTTGCGAAGTTCCCTGGCCTTTTCCTTTTCCCGTTTGATTTCCTGTTCCGTAATTTCGACGATAAAATGGCTCATACAGGCTTGAGACCCGTCTTTTTCCTGAATTCTTCTATCGCAGCTCGTGCAAGCGCGTCGCACCGCTCGTTTTCCGGGTGGCCGTTATGGCCGCGAACCCATACCCATTCGATCCTGTGAATTTTCGAAAGCTCTAGCAGGCGCTCCCAAAGATCCCGGTTCAAGACGGCTTCTTTCCTGCTGTTCATCCAGCCTTTTTTTACCCAACCGGAAATCCATTCCGTCATCCCTTTGAACAGGTACTGGGAATCGGTCGTCAGCAGCACGTCGCACGGACGTTTCAGAGATTCGAGCGCGGCAATTGCGCCCGTCATTTCCATGCGATTGTTCGTGGTCATCTCTTGCGCGCCCGACAGCTCCTTTTCCTTGCTGCCGCAACGCAGGATGGAGCCGTACCCCCCGATCCCGGGGTTGCCGCTGCATGCCCCGTCACAGAAAATCTCCACCCTCAACGGTATTTTTCCTCCCTGTGCAAGAGGGCGCTTATCGCTTCCATCACCCGTTCGACAATCAATATATGTGTTTCCTTGCAGTCATCCCTTTCAAACAGGTCGGAGAAATCAATCGGGCTGCCGAATACCACCACCGCCCGCTGCCCTGCCCCGGGAAATTTCCACCGGTTCAGGCCGGCAAGAGCAGTGGGAACTACCGTCGGACGGCTGTCATAGATCAGTTTGCCGACCCCCCTGTTTCCTTTCCCCAGAACGCCATGCCTATTCCTGGTTCCTTCCGGGAAAAGCATCACTTTCTGGTTCTTGAGGAGGTCGGTAATCACTTTGCCGGCACGGACGTCCCTGCCGCGTTTGACGGGAAAGGCCCCCCACGATGAGTACAGCATCCCGGACAAACGTTTTCTGAACAGCTCTTCCTTCGCTGGCGCCCAAACCATCTGCATGGGATGCTTCCTCAGTATCGCCCAGGGGAGAAATATGGTGTCGTAGGCTGAAATATGATTGGATGCGAACAGCACTCCACCCTCATGGGGTATATTTTCATCGCCTTTGATAACGAACCGGTTGATGCGGGAGGCGTAAATGCCGATGACATGGGCAGAGAAAGTGACCCAAATACGACGTAGATATGAAACCTTCAAGAGAACCCCTAACTTTTGCCGAAAATCATTCGGAACTTTTTATAGCATTTTTTGCCGGCGTACGGCAACTATTATACGGGCGCACCGTTCATTATCCTTTATGGACTGTCGCTTTCCCGGCATGAATGACACGGCAGATTGATCCAGAGGCACAAGGTGCAAGACACAAGGCAAAGGGCAAAGGGTAAAAGGAGGGCAGCATAATTACCGTTGAAATAAATGCTCAACTCAAACTCTCCAGGGTGCGACTCCGAAAGAGCGCCTGCCACTACCATACTCCGTCAAGGGTGAAGTTGCATCGGGGGCATCTGCCGTTCTCCACGTGCAAGGCCTCGATGAAATAGCCGTACCGCCTGACCAACAGGTCCGAACAGTTGGGACAGAACGTGTTTTCTCCGCCCTCACCGGGGACATTCCCTTCATATACATAGCGCAGGCCTGCTTCGAGGCCTATCTGACGGGCACGACGCAGGGTTTCAACGGGGGTTCTCGGCTGATCGGTCAATTTGTAGGTGGGATAGAACTGGGTGACATGCCAGGGGGTCTCGACGCCGACCTGTTCCGCGATGAATCGGGCGATGGCATGCAGTTCCTCGTCAGAATCGTTATGTTTCGGGATGATCAGGGTTGTCAGCTCGACCCAGATCCCGAGTTTCTTGTATTCAACGATGGAATCAAGCACCTCTCCAAGCATGGCATGGACGACTTCACGGTAGAATTTCGCGGAAAAACCTTTCAGATCTATATTAGCGGCATGAAGATACGGCCTTATATGAGAGAGAGCTTCGGATGTTATGTAGCCATTGGTCACAAACACGTTTCGCAGCCCTGCCTGACTGGCCAGTACCGCCGTATCATAGGCATACTCGTAAAAGATGGTCGGTTCGGTATAGGTGTATGAAATTGATGAGCATCCGGCAGCAAGGGCCTTGTTTACAATCATTTCGGGAGAGAGTTCGAATCCCGGAATTTCGTGCAGCTCCCGGGGGGCCTGTGAAATGGTGTAATTCTGGCAGTGAAGACAGCGGAAGTTGCAGCCTGCCGTGGCAACGGAATAGGATGTGCTGCCCGGGAGAAAGTGGTAGAGTGGCTTTTTTTCAATGGGATCCACATGTTCGGCAATCGCCACCCCGTATACCAGCGAATAGAGGACACCCCCGCGATTCTCCCGAACCCCGCAGATTCCCCTCGCGCCATCCGCAATACGACAACGGAACCTGCATAAACCGCACCTCACTGTACCGTCGCCCGTCTTCTCGTAAAACATGGCCTCTTTCACGATCTCCACCTCCCTGGACTGTTGAAAGTATAACAGCAGGCAGGTAAGGGGGCAACCTCGACAACGCGAGTCAAGACCATATTATTCTGCTATAATAAATAATAAAAGCGGGGGGTTAGCAGGCTGGCAAATGACAGGGAATGCCGCCTGTTCGAGCAATGCAAAGAATCTCCGGCTCTGGTCACATGCAAAATGGAGACTGTTGCGTCGCAATCGACACGCCTCGCGACGACCTCGACACAATGTTCGACAACAGCTTGAAACATGGAGAACGGTCATGAAAACCATAGAAATGGACATGTTCGCAAAATATAAGAAGGAAATAGCGGAACTGAAGGCGGAGAACGCCGAACTTCACCGGATAAAAACGGAACTGGAACAACGTCTGCAGGAATTGCACGGTGAGTATATGCTATTGCGCTACCAGTTCAAGGGGTTGCCCAGCCATGCAGAGATATTGAAACTGCGCCAGGAGATGCTTTCGCTCAAAAAGGAACTGCGCATGCGCGGGTGGACGGAAACAACATACCACCAATGAGATCCCGGATGGATATTGAAAGTCGGTTTTCGCCCCGCGGGCTGCCCTTCGGAATGCCAACCAACCGCTATCCTTGACTTTTGAACGCCCCTATGGAATAGTTCCGCCATGAAAATCATCGCGGATATGCACACCCATTCCGTGGCTTCCGGCCATGCGTACTCGACCGTCAACGAACTTGCCAGGGCTGCCCGGCAGAAGGGACTCGAGGCTTTTGCACTTACGGACCACGGACCGGCTTTACCCGGCGGCCCGCATCTCTATCATTTCGGCGCCATGCGCTTCATCCCGGCCTGGATAGACGGCGTTCGCGTCTTCCGTGGCGTCGAAGCGAATATCATCTCCGTGGACGGCTCAATCGACATGCCCGATCGTTATCTGGCAAAACTGGATTTTGTCATGGCAGGTCTGCATGAAAGTTGCGGTTTTGACGACCAGGGGATCGACAGGAATACCGAAGCGGTTTTGCGTGCCATGGAAAACCCCCGCATCAAGGCAATCTCCCATGCCGGCAACCCCGAATTTCCCGTCCACTTGGAAGAACTGGTACGGGGGGCACGGGAAACCGTGACGGCTCTGGAGATCAACAACTCCTCCTTCTCCATAAGCCGCAAGGGAAGCAGGCCGCATTGCGAGCGACTGGCGGAACTGCTGGTACTCTCAGACGCCCCGGTAATCGTTGGCAGCGATGCCCATATTGCCCAGGGAGTCGGAGAATTCGACGAAGCGGTGGCTTTGCTCGAAATGACCGGTATACCGGCCGGACAAGTGGTGAACTCCTCTTTCGAAAGATTGCTTGGCTTTCTTGGTTTTGAAAAATCCCAATGGTAAGGATGAAACGCTTGAAATGATCGGGAACCCATGTATGAAGGTGATTATTCTCTTGATAACATTGTTGTTTTTCGCCACCGGGAGCACGGCGGAAGAAAGTGGGGGAAAGGGAGGGAAAAGTTTTCTCTGGGAGGTGCGGTCGAAAACGGGCACTGCATATCTTCTCGGGTCCGTCCACCTGGCGAAAGCCGGGCTTTATCCCATGCCCCCGGTCATCGAGAAAAGTTTCGACAAGGCAAATATTGTCGCAGTAGAAGCGGACCCGGAAAAAGGCGGTAATAACCCGCAATTGGTAAAGAAGATGCTCAGGGCAGCATCATACTCGGGCAATGACACGTTGCGGCTACACCTGTCAAATCAGACCTATGAACTGGCCGAACGGGAAATGGGAAAGATCGGTATTCCCGTAGAAAAGTTCAGCACGCTCAAACCCTGGTTCCTTGCCTTGACCATCGGCATCCTTGAATTTCAGCGCCTCGGGTACAACCCGGAATATGGCATCGACAGGTATTTTACCGGTAAAGCGAGGGGGAAAAAGAAAATCGTCGAACTGGAATCGTTCGATTACCAGATAAATCTCCTGAGCGGCTTCACTGACCTCGAGCAGGACCTTTTCCTCCGCTACACCATCATGGACATCAAAACGGTGGAGAAAGACATTGAACGCCTGATGAGCTCATGGCAAACCGGCGATGCGGCGGCCATGGAATCGATAGTGATGCAGGCCCTGAACGAGTCCCCGGAACTACTGCCGGTGTTCGAAAAGCTCTTCTACAGGAGGAACCGGGAGATGGCGGGCAAAATCGAGCAATTCCTGCATTCGGGGGAGACGTACTTTATCATTGTCGGGGCTGCGCACCTTGTGGGAAATAAGAGTATTATCGATTTGCTGAGAAGTAAGGGGTACACCATCAAGCAGATGTGATTGTGCTGCCCGCCCCTGGTCACAACCGGCAGCGGACTTCCCGTGGCCATTCGGTCTCAGCGCTTTTCTTTGATCTCAGGCTTTTCAATGCTCTGCCCGGACGCGGCGACAGGTTTGTCATTTCCATTGGCCTTTACCGCCGCAGTTGTAATGATCCCAACGGCCGCAAGCAGGCACGCTGCCAGTGCTATAACAACAAATCCTCTTTCATTCACGGTAAATCTCTCCTGATATGAGCATCAATATTAGTCTGCTATAATAGGATGCCGAACCAAATACGGCAAGGTAAAAATCACCCCCTACTGAGAAACCTGACGAAACCGCTACCCGGGAGAGCCTGGCAAGACTTTCAATGAGCGGAGTTTCCCGGCAAACTTGAGCGAGCCTGCAAGGCAGACAACCGCACATACCAGCAGTGTAGACGGGACGCCGATACCGCTTGCCAATCCCCCCGCGAGCAGGTTCCCGAAAGGAGCCATGCCGAGAAATGCCATGTTGAAAAGGCTCATGATCCTCCCCCGCTTGTCCTCCTCGACAATTGTCTGGAGGATGGTGTTACCTGATGCCACTTGCGCCACAAGGCCAAAACCCGCTATAAAAAGACACATCATGGACAGCCAGAGTGTTTCGGACAGGGAAAACGCGACAAGTCCCGCGAAGAAGAGGACCGCCGCGGCGTAAATGACCCTTCCCAGACCGGCCGCATCCCTGAGCGCCGCGAGAAAAAGCGTTCCGGCGAAAGCCCCCAGTCCGGACGAAGCCATGAGAAAACCGAGTGTCCATGGGCCTCCTCCGAGAATATCCCGGGCAAAAACCGGCATCAGTACCGTGTACGGCATTCCCACCAGGCTTACCAATCCGATCAGCAACAGCACATTCTTGATGGGTGGCGAGGAGAAAGCGTAGTCAAGTCCTTCATTGAGTTCCTGCAAAATGGGGTTTCTGCCCGGTTTCCTATCCCTGGATTTTATCCTCATGGCGACAAGCGCGATGATTACCGCAACATAACTGAGGGCGTTCAGAAAAAAACAGGCGCCCTCTCCGAGCGTTCCGATAAGGAGCCCGGCGACGGCGGGACCGACAAAACGCGCACCATGGAACATTGACGAATTCAGGGCAATGGCGTTGCCGAGATCATCCCTGTTGTCGACAATATCAACCACAAATGAATGCCGTACCGGCACATCGAAGGCGTTCACCACGCCAAGCATGACACTAAGAGCAATTATATGCCAGATCTTAACCGTATTCGTCAGCACAAGTCCGGACAGGACAAGCGCCTGCACCATGGCAAGCATCTGGGTCCAGATCAGAAGCCTGCGGCGGTCAAGCCTGTCCGCGAACACACCTGCAACCGGAGTCAGAAGAAACGATGGAATGAGTCCGGCAAAGCCGGTTATACCGAGAAGCAGCGCGGACCCGGTAAGACGGTACACCAGCCAGCTCATGGCAGTATGCTGCATCCATGTTCCAAGCAAAGACAGGCTCTGACCGATGAAAAACAGCCGATAATTCCTGTATTGAAAGGCCCGCATGATTAAACGGAAGGTTATTTTCCCTGCAACGATGCTTTTGGCAAGTTCCATTTTCAATCGCTCCGAAGATCAACCGCTTCGAGACAAACAGAGGGCGTGGCTGCATCGCCTGTATTGGCTGAATATGGCGTTGCACACAGAAACGGTAACGGCAAGTCGGCAACGTGTCAAGCGGAAGTGCCGCCCCGGCAAAAAACAGTGTTGACAACGCAACAAATGGAAAATATACCTGTACACATGGAAATAACGGGATTAATAGAAAGTTTGTACTCCCGCCATGGTCTTACCCATGAAACCATTCTCCAGTTCCGCCGGGAGATCTACGACAATTACAAAGCCAACCCGCGCCCGATGCCATGGCGCCAGACTGACGACCCCTACCGCATCCTGGTCTCTGAAGTCATGCTCCAGCAGACCCGCGTCGAACGGGTTGCGGGCAAATACCTGCAATTCATTGCCGCATTCCCCGATTTCACTGCGCTTGGCCGTGCGCCGTTCCCTGAAGTCCTTGCCCTCTGGCAGGGGCTGGGATACAACCGCAGGGCATTGTCGCTGCACAAGACGGCAAGGCTGGTTATCGACACGTTCGACGGGAAGCTTCCCCCCTCGCCCGCGGCTTTACAGACACTACCGGGTATCGGCGCCTATACTGCGGCTGCCATAGCAGCATTCGCATTCCACCAACCGGTTGTCCTCATCGAAACGAACATCCGTTCCGTGTACATCCATTTCTTTTTCATGGACAGGCAGGATGTACCTGACAGGGAAATATTCCCATTCATCCGGGCAACGCTTGACGCCGACGACGTCCGCACCTGGTACTACGCCCTCATGGACTATGGAGCGAGGCTGAAGCAGCAGTTCACAAACCCTTCCCGCAGGAGCGCACATTATGCCAGGCAGGCGCCCTTCCACGGCTCAGACCGGCAGGTCCGCGGAAAAATTCTGAAAATGCTCCTGGAAAAACCATTCTCGTCAAGTACGGAAATAGCCGAACTGACGGGTGTAGACATGGGCCGTTTATGCAAGATATTGACTCAACTTGTGGAAGAAAACCTTGTTATCAGGAAAAGAAAAGGATATGCGATAGCGGAAAACTAGTCGCAAGACCCTATTTGCTGGACATATCCCACCCAAGGCGCTCATTGGGGGTCCCTTCAAAATTAGAACATGAATCTGCGCATCTGAATATTGAGCAGTATGGCCACGCCGACCATCGTGGTAATCATTGAGGTGCCACCGTAGGAAAAAAGGGGCAGAGG
>JAGFXO010000177.1 GCA_017861285.1 Geobacteraceae bacterium
GCCTTTGCCGCCGACTCCTTCGGCCCGACCTACATCGGCAAGGTGTACGGATTCGTTCTGACTGCCTGGGGCGCTGCCGGCGTTTGCGGTGGCCTTGCGTTCGCGAAATTCGACAAGCAGCAGTCACTCTATATTGCAGCAGGGCTGCTCATCGCGGGTTTCGTGATTGCCTTCCTGTTCCAGCGGCCCAAGCATGTTTCCCATTACAAGACAGCAGAGACAGCAGCCGCTGCTGAATAATCCTCTGTACGGGAAAACATAGCGGAACTTTGATTCAATACGGTGGGGCCTTCGGAAGAAGGCCCCATTTTTACAGCGGCAGCTTTGCGGGTTTTTCCTGCTTTCCTGCCATTTTTTTCTTTCGGTACTTTTTCACTTGTATTAGAATGTCAGCAGTCCTTCAGCATGGTCCCGATCGATACGGGATATCCCACAAGGACCACGTGTCATGGAAATACAAGTCATAAAAAATATTTTAGTGGAGGAATCGCATGATAGAAAAAAATGTTCAGACTGACTTTTGCAGCAAGGTATCCGAACCGGTGATAGATCCCACCACATATGTTCACCCGCTGGCGTCCGTAATAGGCAACGTCACCCTCGGGAAGAACATCATGGTGTCACCGACAGCGGCAATACGGGGCGATGAGGGCCAGCCGATCTTTATCGGCGATGATTCGAATGTGCAGGACGGCGTTGTTCTCCACGGTCTCGAAACGGAGCTGAACGGGAAACCGGTGGAAAAGAACATGTATGAAGTGGACGGCAGAAAATACGGCATTTATGTGGGCCGTCGCGTCTCCATGGCCCACCAGGTGCAGATCCATGGCCCCGCTGTTGTCCTGGACGAGACTTTTGTCGGCATGAAGGCGCTTGTCTTCAAGTCTTTCGTCGGCAAGCAGTGCGTGATCGAGCCGGGTGCCATCGTTATGGGTGTTACTGTAGCAGATGGTCGGTACGTTGCTGCCGGTTCGGTCGTCCGGACCCAGCAGCAGGCGGATGAACTTCCCGAAATTACCGACGACTATCCGTTCAAGTCCCTGAACAAAGGCGTCGTTCACGTCAATACGTCGCTGGCAAAAGGGTATCTGAAGGCTAACAGCCGGTAAGGAAGGACAAGAGGGAAGTGCCTTCAGGGCGATTTCCTTGCAGATTAATGCAGCAACCTGTGTGAAGAAGTCCATAGATGTTATTTTCGCAAGGCAGTTTTTTCCATGATGGGGAGAGAAACATGGGAAATACAGAAAAAGGTGCGGTGAAAAGGCCTCAAACTGTCCTCAGGTATGAAAAGGGCAGGATTCGTGATGCCGCCCATGAACCGGTGAAAGAGTTTCCCCTTTCACTCATTGTCAATGGCAGGGAACTGGCGACCCTGGTCGCCTCCCCCCATGATATTCGTTACCTTGTGGCAGGGTTTCTCAGGCTGCAGGGCTTCGTCAAGAACCTGGACGATTTTCAGATGCTCAGTGTCTGCGAGGATTTCGGAGTTGCCAACGTCATCATCAAGGGGGACCTGCCGGAAAAGCTCAAGCCGGCCTTCACCACCGGATGCGGCACAGGCATAACTTTCAATCTTCATGAGAAACTGCATCCGCAAGAACAGGGGAGAATAAAAGCCGGTACGAAATTTTCGCCGGACGATCTCTATGCCCTTATGGGGCAATTGTCGCGTCAGGCCGGCGAATATCGGAAGTCGGGGGGCATTCACTCAGCGGCAGTGGGTGAGGGGCGCGCGATTATTCTGCACAGTGAGGATATCGGCAGGCACAACACTCTTGATCGCATTGCCGGTGAGGCTCTCTTCAAGGGTCTCGACCTCTCCGGGAAGGTTCTGCTCATTTCGGGCCGGGTTTCAACAGAGATGGTTACAAAAGCGGCAATGCTCGGCATTTCCCTGATCGTTTCCCGAACGTCTCCCACCGACCTCGCCGTTCATCGTGCCGAAGAGGCGGGGATAACGCTCATCGGATATCTGCGAAGCTCAGGCTTCAATGTTTACACGCATCCCGAATCGCTATTGCTTCCGGTTGCGGGAAAGGCGATGCGGGACGTAACCGCTGTAATCCTGGCGGGGGGCAATTCCACCAGGATGAAGAGCAACAAAGCGCTCCTTCCGTTCAGCGGGGAGCTTTTCATCGAACGGATTTACCGGCAATTATCGGCCACATTTTCCGATGTGATCCTGGTCACCAATACACCCGAGTTCTACAAGTTCATCCCGTGCCGCACCGTGCCCGACGTTTTTCCGGGCATGGGATCGCTGGCAGGCATTCATGCGGGCCTCAGCAACAGCATGACTCCGTATATTTTCGTCGTTGCCTGTGACATGCCCCACCTCAATGGGGATCTCATCAAGCGACTGGTGGACGATATTGACGGACAGGATGTCGTCATACCGGAGAGTGACGGTGGTCTGGAACCGCTGCACGCCATCTACGGCAAGAGTTGCCTTCCGGCCATGGAAGATGCCCTCGTCAGGGGAAACCGGAAGATTGTCGACTGCGTCAGTCGGTTGAAGGCAACTGTGGTGACGAAAGAACTCGTATCCGGTATCGATCCGGATTTTCTGTCATTCCGCAACATCAATACACCCGAAGAGTACTTCCGCTTCAGAAAAGAGATGCAGGAAGATACGAAGGTGCAGGATCTTCAGGGGGAAAAAGAAAAAGCGCGGTAAAGCATTTCACGGCATTTAGTGGTAGATTATTTTTTTGTTTTGTAGTACAAATGCATCCTTAATGGTGGGGAGCTAATGCTCCCCCTTTTTTCGTCCCGCGATATAAATCCCCGGCCATGATTTGTTCTCCCCAGGAAGTTCAATCATCCGTTGTCATATGATTTTTACGTGGATGTTGCACGGCGATGACCTTCATCGTGTATCCTTTGCCGTGTCTTGAAAAGTTCATGGATCCTTCATGACAGGTTCATGCATGTGGATTTGGTATAGAAACACAAACGAGATATTCAAGAAAAAAGGAGAGAGAAATGAAGAAACTGCGTAAACAGTGCATCGATTGCGGCAGCGATGCAGTTGAAACACTTATTGACGAAATAAAGCCGAATTTCAGAATGGAAGTGGTCCAGTATGCGTGCGGAGCGGTCATGAAAAGTTCGTTCTCCACCAGAAGCAATCTGGGGAAGGCAGTCCACTCGGGGTGTACGCAAGGCTGACAGTCTGCTCTCATGCTGCAGGAATGATTCCTGCCGAGAAACAAAAGACCCCAGCGGTCATAAAGCCGCTGGGGTCTTTTGCGTTCTGTAGGATGCCCGGCGACAAGCCGGATAAAACTTCATGCGCCGGAAAAAGCATTTGCCAGGGAATCGTATCTGATTTATAAAGGATTTTGCCTGCCCAAATGCCAGGCCACATAAGTTCTTAGTGTAAAACGGAGATACAACGTGATTTCAACATTGACCGGCATTCTATTGCCGCTGATCCGGAGACCATCTCCATGAAAAAAAGGCTTACCCGGTTTCCCGGTAAAATGAAAGGAAGTTTCAGGGGAAAGTACCCGCCGTGTTCACTGAAGTATGCTTTGTGGGGGGCGATCAGTGGTGTATTGTCCATACTTGCCATTCTCGGGATCACAAAATTGGCCGGCCATCCGCTACTCATCGGTTCTTTCGGGGCTTCGGCCGTCCTGCTTTTCGGGGCCCATGATTCTCCGTTGGCACAACCAAGAAATCTGGTCGGGGGTCATCTTGTTTCTGCCCTCATCGCAGTGGCTATCGTGGCGCTGTTCGGTTCAGGTTCTCTGGCGATGGCTACGGCCGTGGGGCTTTCCATCTTTCTCATGTACTTCACCCGCACCGTTCATCCCCCCGGTGGAGCGACCGCCCTGATCGGCGTCCAGGGACATGCAGGCTATGGATTTCTCCTGTTTCCGGTCCTTGCCGGGGTGCTGATCCTGCTTGCGGTGGCTCTTTTTACCAAC
>JAGFXO010000178.1 GCA_017861285.1 Geobacteraceae bacterium
CGCCTTACGGCAGGATTTAGCACCTGACGCCCAATCGGACCGGTTGCTGTGGTTTCACAGGGCCTATCCCTCCACCACTCTTGATAAGAAGGTCTATCTCTTCGATTTTCGAAAAAGGATAAGGGAGAGCCCGGTTTTTGTCAATCGAAATATTCCCAGGGGTTTTACCCCTCAGGCGCACAGACCGGCGCCACGTTTTTCCCATCGCACAGATCATGTATGGTCGGGTTTTCACCGCAGATCGGGCAATGCGGATTTCTTCTGATGGGAACATTGCGGAAAAACATTTCCTGCACGTCATACATGAGCATTCTTCCGGTCGCTTCCGTCGCCTGGATGGCGCCGATCACCCCGGGAAGCACGCCGATCACCCCGGCCTCGGCACATGTGGGGACCGAATCCCGCGGGGGTGGGGAATGGAAAATACAGCGGTAACAGGCAGACTCTCCAGGTTTTACGGTCATGGTCTGTCCGGCAAACTGCAGCACACCCGCATGGGAAAATGGTTTGCCAGCCAACAAACAGGCATCGTTGATAAGGAACTTGGATTCAAAATTGTCGGTTGCGTCGATTACAAAATCGTACTCCCCGATCAAATCCATAATATTCGTAACACTGACAAGGGTCTGATAGGAAGTGACCGTGACATCAGGGTTCATAGCCTCCATTTTTTCCTGCGCGGATGCAATTTTTAGCCGCCCTATATCTTTCGTGGTATGAATTACCTGGCGGTGCAGATTCGATATATCCACAATATCCGCATCCGCGATGCCGATTGAGCCTACCCCGGCTGCGGCCAGGTACAGCGCCGCCGGAGACCCCAGGCCACCAACCCCGATGATGAGTACTCTGCCGTCCATCAGTTTCTTCTGGCCCTTTCCACCCACTTCCTTCAGCAGCATATGTCGGGAATAACGCCTCATCTGTTCATCGGTAAACATATTTTTCCTTTTCGTACCGGGTTTCCTTACCGCGCAACCAGTCCGAGTATAAGATTAACATAGCAGGCAAAATCACCTATTTCCTTGCGGTCATCTCCCAAATCCGCCCTCCAGGAGGCATCCTCCCCTTCTTGCTGCATGTTTTTGCTCATGCTGTCGCAGGCTTCTATGAATTCGTTATGGATCGTTCTTCTTTTTTCACCCATATGCACCTGCTCTTCTGGAGCCGACAATTGCCAATCAACCCGCATCCGGGAATATTCCACCGCCTTGCGAAAAAGATTCAACCTCACTTCCGAACGTTTCGACTTGCCTATCTCGTATGCCAGTTTCGTTGCCTTTTCCCAGTCCATGTCCCCCCCGCAAAACACTATTTGCATATAACTGCCAAACGCCGCCAACACTATTGCCTGCAGATGCCTTTCACAATAGTAAAAATAAATTCGTCGGAAGGCGCTTATTGCATATTGTGTCCATGATACTGGCTTTATTCCATTAAATCAACAATATACCCGACGATTAATTATGAGAGTTATTCCATAGTGACAAGAATAATTTATACCCGGCAAAAAATTCAGAAAAATATTTGACATTTATTACCATTTGCAATATCATACCAACCATGACTCGCCATGAAAAACATTTCTCAAGCAACAAAGAGAAGGAATTTGAATTTACATGCCGCAAGCATGGCCTGTCGCTTACCATTCAGAGAAGGGCAATCCTTGAAAACCTTGCGGGCAGGACCGATCACCCCACGGCGGACCAGATCTACGATGCCGTAAAGGAGCATTTGAAGGGCGTTTCAAAAACGACCGTGTACAGGGTACTGGAAACGCTTGTAAACTTCGGTCTTGCCAGGAAAGTGAACAACCCTGAGGCAAAGGCCCGTTTTGATGCCGATACGAGTCGTCATCACCACCTGACCTGCATAACGTGCGGAGCAGTCCTCGATATTCACGCCCAGCAACTGAACCGGCTTTCCTTTCCGGAAGAACTCCACGGGGATGTTGAGTTCATAGATTATTCGATTAATTTCAACGGACGATGCCCCGCATGCCTGAAAAAATCAGGGGCAAAAAATACGGAATGAATACATAGATAATTACTGCACGGGAGGAAATGCGATGAAGTCTGTCGAACTGAAGAAAGGCGTTTACTGGGTGGGGGCCGCAGACTGGTCCGTACGTGATTTCCACGGGTATGAAACTCCACGGGGAACCACGTATAACAACTACCTGATAATGGATGATGAAATCACGCTGGTGGATACCGTCAAGTACGACTTTTCCCATATAACGATCAATAATATCAGGCGTATCACTGATCCCGGCAATATAAGGCACGTAGTAATAAACCACATAGAGAACGACCATGTCACCAGCATCGACAGAATCATGGACCTCGCTCCCAAAGCGACGATTCACATTACCGAAAGGGGCAAAAAGGGCCTGGATAGATTTTTCGATACGTCGAAGTGGGACATACGGACGGTAAAAACGGGTGATACCCTGAAAATCGGAAAACGCACGCTGCTTTTCATCGAAACACCCATGCTCCACTGGCCGGATTCGATGATGACCTGGTGCAAAAAGGACGGGATACTTTTCAGCCAGGATGCGTTCGGGCAGCACCTTGCGTCTTCGGGCAGATTCGATGATGAATTTTGTGAAAAACAGTCCATGGCGGAGCTTGAAGATGCCGTTATCGATTACTACGCCAACATCCTGATGCCCTTCGGTCCGCTGATCAGGGACCGGATAGCCGACCTGGGGAAAATGGGGGTGAATCCGGATATCATCGCTCCCGATCATGGCATCATCTGGAGAAGCCACGTGGCGAAAGTCATCGAATGGTATCTCGCCATGGCCAATGACAAGGCCGACCTGAGCGTTTCCATCATCTACGACACCATGTGGCACAGCACTGAGCGCATGACCGTTCCCCTGGCACACGGCATACGGGATGAAGGAGTTGAGTACAAAATTCTCAAGCTCAGGGAAACTCCCATGAACGAAGTGATAAAAGAGTTCTGGAAATCCAGGGGAACCCTGATCGGCTCGCCCACCCTGAACAATATCATGTTTCCCACGGTGTCCCAGTTCCTCACATACTTGCGCGGACTCCGCCCGAAGAACAGGCTCGTGAGCGCATTCGGCAGCTACGGGTGGTCCGGAGGCGCAGTACGTGACACCTTTGCCAAGGTAAAGGAAATAGGGCTTCAAACTCATGAACCCGGAATCGAAGTCCCGTATCTTCCGTCAGAATCGGATGAAACAGCATGCTATGAATTCGGCCGGAAGTTTGCCAGGCAACTGAAAAAGTATCACGCGCAATTCGGCCAGTAACGAATAGCCGGACACCAGCATCGGCATTTATGCACGGATGTTTTCAACCGGCGAAGTAAAACCAATGAAGTTTTACGAGGCAGAAGCTACTTTTGCCTGAAAAAATCCGGCTCTTCCCGGACAAAATCACCATGAGGAAAGGAGAAATATCATGCCCAGAGCAAAGAGATGGCAGTGCACAGTATGCGGATACCTTCACGAGGATGCGGCACCGCCGAAAGTTTGCCCCACCTGCGGTGTTGAGGCGTCAAGGTTTGTTTTATTCAAGTAACCACCGGTCGGAAGCACTCCCCTGACAATCTATCTTTCTCAATGAAAGGAACAATGTATGGCTGATATCAAAGGAACAAAAACGGAAAAGAACCTTCTCGAAGCATTTGCCGGTGAATCCCAGGCTCGAAACAAATACACCTACTATGCCTCTGTCGCAAAAAAAGAGGGCTATGAACAGCTGGCCGCCATTTTCCAGGAAACCGCCGACAATGAAAAAGAGCACGCGAAGTTGCACCTGAAGGCGCTGATGGGAATCGAAAGCACAATTGCAAATCTCAAGGCTGCGGCTTCCGGTGAGAACCACGAGTGGACCAGCATGTATCCCAAAATGGCCCAGGAAGCACGCGATGAAGGTTTCGCGGAAATTGCCGTCATGTTCGAAGGCATCGCTGCGATCGAGAAACATCACCAGGAGAGGTACCAGCGCATCCTGAAAGCCATCGAAGAAGGGTCGGTTTTCAAAAAATCCGAAAAAGTATCCTGGAAATGCAGGAACTGCGGACATCTTCACACCGGTGAAAAGGCACCCGAACTGTGCCCC
>JAGFXO010000179.1 GCA_017861285.1 Geobacteraceae bacterium
TAATTTCGAGCGATTCGAACCAAAGCAAGAAGTTCTGTCGGGTCTTTGGCCAATCCCTGAATCAGCTTAAAGAAGTTCAACCGGCCAAACTCATCAACGGCGTTTAGAGCGCTCTCTGGAAGGGTTGTGTCCGCGGCATCAGCAACAGCCCGCACGACCATAAACCGAACCCGCGCCTCCCGCGCCACTGCCGCCACAGCTCCACTCTCCATGTCCACGCCAACCGCACCCGTTTCGTGAAACAAAGTCGCTTTATCCGCAGAAGTGCGCACGACCCTTGAGCTCTCGACCAGCGGCTCCGTATGAAAGTCAACATGACCCTTCAGCCGATGGCACAGTCTCTCATGCCAAGACGCGTCCACGTGATAAAGGGATCGATCGGATGCAATGACGGTTTTAGGAAGGATCAGGCTTCCCGGGGAAACCCTTGAAGCAAGCCCACCGGCGCTTCCCCAACTGAGCAGAGCTGTCGCGCCACTCTCCAACAGGGCTCTGGAAGTCCTGGCAGCCCGCGTTGGGCCCACCCCCGAAACAATCAGCGTGGCCCCGCCCGACAGATAAATCAGCTCGCCGCTTGGGATGGGCGCCTTGGTTAAAGTCCGGGCTTCGGCAGTCACGGCTGCGATGATGCCTAAGTGACTCAAACCGATTTCTTGCTCCGCAGGTTCCGATACCGGGCCAAGGCCCATAAGGGGAAGTATTTCGCGTAGCCGTGGTATTTCAAATAGAAGACCCGAGGGAACCCGGGTGCGGTGAACCATTCATCTTTCCACAACCCGTCGGCCTGCCGGGTACGCATCAAATACTCAGCCCCTTTCCTCACCGCGGGCGAATCCGCTTCACCAGCAGCCATGAGACCGAGCATCGCCCATGCCGTGTGAAACGAAGTGCTGGCATAACCCTTTCCCCCTCTTCCCGGGTCACCATAACTATCACAGTCTTCACCCCATCCACCATCGGGTCTCTGAACACGTTTCAGCCAATCGACGGCACGACGGATATGGGGCTGGTCCGGACGATCCCCTACTTTCTCCAGAGCAGCCAGTACGGACCAGGTACCGTAAATGTAATTCGTTCCCCAGCGGCCAAACCAGGAACCATCTTCCTCCTGTTCCTGATGAAGAAAATTGAGACATCCTGTCAGCTCTCGACCTCGATATCCGAGTTCAGCTAAAAGGGCGGCACATCGAGCACTCACATCGCTGGTCGGCGGGTCGAGAAGCGCCCCGTGGTCCGCGAAGGGAATTTCGTTGAGGTAATAATGGGTGTTATCAGAATCGTAGGCGGCATACCCGCCGTTCTTGGACTGCATGCCACAGATCCAATCCGCAGCCCGTTGAATCGATTGCCGGTAACGTTCGGGATACCCCTGTTGCATCGCCAAAGCAACCACGGAGGTATCATCGAGATCGGGATAGTGAGGGTTGGCGAACTGGAAAGCCCAGCCACCTCCTTTGAGTCCCGGATGCCGTTCCCGCCAATCTCCGGGTTCATCCTCCAATTGCCGGTCTCTGAGCCAGTCCAATCCCCGCAGGAGAGGCTGTCCCACCAGAGGGCCCGCTTCTTCTTCCAGGGCAAGGCAAGCCAGGGCGGTATCCCAGACCGGTGACACACAGGGTTGGCAATAGGCCGATTCTTCATTAACTACCAATAGATTTTTCAAAGCCTCTCGAGTAGATACTCGGTGAGGGTGATCCGAAGGGTATCCCAAAGAGGCAAGAGCCTCGTGGGCATTAACCATCGCTGGAAAGATGCCACCAAGACCGTTTGTACCGTTCAGTCGCTCAACAAACCACTCCTCGGCCCTTTTCAGTGCCCTACCGCGAACCCCTTTGGGGATGAAGGGTTCCAAGAAACGTCCGAGCTTGTCAAACTGTAAAAAGAGGTCGTTCAGGCGAGAACGAATGGGGAAGTAATTCTCTTCTTCCGGAGGCTTCGTGAAGAGCTCGCGAATGTGAACCTGACGGGGATTCTTGGCATTTGGTTTCAGGCTGCATAATATCGCTAGGGGAATCATCACGGCACGGGACCAGTAAGAAACTTTGCTGATATGAAAAAGGAACCATCGAGGAAACAGCATGATCTCAACGGGTGTGAACGGAACGCCACTCCAGGGAATCTGGCCGAAGAGTGCAAGCGTCATCCGGGTGAAGACATTTGACCGCGCGGCACCTCCGTGGGCCAAGATGGCTTCGCGTGCCCTTTCCATGTGAGGGGCGCCAGGATCATGTCCCGCCAACTTCAAAGCATAGTAAGCCTTGACCGAACAGCTAATATTTAAGGGACCCCCATAGAAAAGCGGCCAGCCTCCGTGGTTCGCCTGTCGGCTGCCCTCGCGGGCCTGTACGGTCACCTGCTCAAGCTCTTCTTCAAAAAACGTTTCTGCCAGAAACGCGGTGCCGACTCTCTGTTCCATACTTTTTGCCATAGGCATGTCTTTAGACCAATCTATAGATAAATTAACATGCGTTTTACGGCAATGCAACCCAAAAAATGATCGATTTTTCGCCACTTGATCTTCCTCGGCTAATATTGTAGTAATAATTTGATCATTTTTGCATCCATAGTTATTTTCAACAGCTTAAATCCCAGTTCTTACAAGGCTGCGAGAAGAACGAACCTCCCGGGCTTGACTCATCGAAGATCAGCCCAAGAAACCTTAAGGACTGTCATGTGTTGATGGGAAAGGTGGAGATGAATATTTTGGGTCGTTTGACCCTCATGATTTTGCTGATACATTTAGCGATGCCGTACGCTTCAGCCGGCGATCCGCGTGCCGTCGAGGTGGTCGAGAAACTTCACACCACGCTTTTAGCTGTGATGAAGGATGGCGTTAAAATCGGTTACCAAGGTCGGTTCGACCATCTTGCCCCGGTGATTAAGTCGAGTTTTGACATGCCCTTCATCTCAAGAACCGCGTTAGGCAAGTATTGGGAGACTCTCAATAATGAGCAGCGATCAAGATTTGTTGAGGCTTTCACCCGTATGAGTATTGCCACATATGCAGCAAACTTTGATAGCTATTCCGGAGAACGCTTCAAGACGGTCGGAGAGAAAGAAGTGAGCGGGGGCCGAATTCTGATACAGAGTCAACTGACCAAGTCCGATGGCGGACGGGTCCAACTGGACTATCTGCTGCACCGCACCGGCAGCCAATGGCGCATCGTCAATATCATCGCAGAGGGCGTGAGCGATCTCGCCCTGAAGCGAGCGGATTATTCTGCTTTCCTTAAGAACAACGGGTTCGAAGCATTGCTAAAAAGAATAAATGAGAAGACCAGCCAATACTCTCAGTGATCTACAATCGTCACCATCAAGGTATTAAATTAATTTTCCGGGTACCTTTGCGATGATAGAACGGACTCGAACTTTTTTCATACGTCTTTTTGGAGCGTGGGTCGACTTCATCGGCCGCAATTCTCTCCTTGTCCTTTTTCTCTCGCTTCTTGCGACGGTCGGAGCGGTCATCTATACGGTGAATCATTTTCGGATTGATACTGAGATGACAGATATGATCTCTGACAAGCTTCCCTATCGGAAACTGGAAAAGGAGTTCCAAAGCGCCTTTCCGCAATTCAAGGAGACGATCGTCGTCGTCATCGACGCCGACACTCCTGAAGCCGCCCGCATTCACACTGGAAAAATAGCCGCGCGCCTGAGGGAGGAGAGAAGATTATTCAAGGGGGTTTTTGCGCCGGGGAGCGGGGAATTCTTTGAGAAAAATGGTCTCCTTTATTTAAGCGTAAAGGACCTCGACGCGCTTTCTGAAAACCTGGCAAATGCCCAGCCTTTGCTCGGACTCATTTCGAAGGATTTAACCCTCCGCGGTCTCTTCTCCGTCGTCGAAAGGATGGTGAGCCAAGAGGGGGATATCGAGCAGAAGATAAAGATCGTACCCTTCTTTGATCGTCTGGCCCAAGTGCTTGAAGGTTCAGCCTCTAACCGGCCAATACCCCTTTCCTGGCAGGAGCTCGTCTTAGGGGAAGAGATGGCGGCGGCGGCGCGTCGTCAGTTTATTATCCTTGATCCCATTCTTGACTACGCGACGTTCTCCGGAGGAGAGGCTCATATCGAAGCAATTCATCGTATTAAGAATGAGCTCGGCCTTCACAAAGTCAGCGGGGTGAGGGTCCGGCTGACGGGGGAAGTTGTTCTCAACTATGAAAATCTCCTCGCGGTGAACAAAGGAATGGGGTTAGCCACTCTGATCTCTTTCCTCCTCGTGGCGATCGCCCTTGTGATCGGCCTACGTTCCGGTAAGCTCGTTTTCGACAGCCTGGTGACGCTTCTCGTGGGTTTCATTTGGACCTTGGGGTTTGCCATTGCCTTTGTCGGCCGTCTCAATCTGATTTCGGTAGCCTTCGGCGTTCTTTTCATTGGCCTCGGCATTGATTATGCCATACAATACTGTGTCCGGTACCGGGAGCTGATGGCATCGGGTCTCGGGCACCACGAAGCGATTGTCGGAACAGCAAAAGGGTTGGGCGTCAGTCTGCTGGTTTGTACCCTGGCCGCGGCCATCGGTTTTTACTCATTTTTACCCACCCCTTATACCGGAGTTTCAGAACTGGGGCTCATCGCCGGCACCGGAATGCTCATCAATCTCTTCGCTACCCTTACCGTACTCCCTGCCCTCCTGACTTTGCTGCCCCTTAAAAAAACAGGGATGAAAGAATTCGTTTCCGCCCGACCCCTTTACAGGGTGCCTTACAAATATGCGAAGGCCGTCGTGGTCGGCACGATTGCGATTGGAATCGGGGCTGCCTTCTTCGTGCCGAAACTCTACTTCGACTACAACCCCCTCAACCTCTATGACCCGCATTCCGATGCGGTCGTGGTGATTAAGGAACTTTTTAGAAATGAAATGACCTCTCCTTGGACGATCTCCATCCTTACAGGAAGCGCCAAAGAGGCGGAGGAGACGGCAGGCAAGCTGAAGGGTCTCAAAGAAGTCAAGGAGGCCATCACGCTTGCCAGCTTCATCCCGGAAGATCAGTCGAGCAAATTGGCAATCCTCTCCGACATTGCCCTTTTCATGCCGCCGGGATTGGAAACGCAGACGCCCGAGAAGTTGAGTTTCGAAAAGAACGTAGCGTCTTTAGAAAGTTTGGAATCATCCCTCAAGAAACTCCTCTCCGCGGCTCGGGATAAGGATGGCATTTATGCGACCTCCGTCAGCCGCCTCCATCGCTCTTTGGAGGGATTTAAGAAAGCCCTTGCTCACCCGGAAAATGGCAAGAAGGCATTCGATAAGCTTGACGAAAGTGTTCTTTCTCACTTGCCCAACCTCTTTCATGATCTCCAGACCTCTCTACGGGCATCCGTTGTGCAAGAATCGGATTTACCCCGAGAATTACGTCTTCGGTACGTGACAACGGACGGTCGCTATCGCGTGGAGGTCTTCCCCCGAGAAAATATCCTGCAGGCCAACGCTCTGAAAAAATTCGTTGAAGCGGTGAGCAACCTGGCCCCCAATGCAACGGATACGCCTGTAACGATTCGCGGAGCAGGAAATGCCGTTGTCCGTTCCTTTCTTCTGGCAACCCTGTATGCGTTTCTGGTCATCACTCTCTTCATGCTGATCGAACTCAAAAGCGTCTCAGATACCGTCCTCGTCCTTTTGCCCCTCGTACTTTCGCTGCTGATGACAGGGGCAGCCTCCGTCATCCTCGACATCCCGTTCAATTTTGCAAACGTCATCGTTATTCCTCTTCTTCTGGGCACCGGCGTGGAAGTCGTCTATTTTATCCACCGTTTCCGGACGGACCCGCCACCGAGTGGCAACATGCTGGAAACCAGCACGGCGAGGGCCCTCTTTTTCAGCGCCCTGACGACCATTCTGAGCTTCAGCACGCTGTCGTTTTCCCCCCACCGGGGCATGGCCAGTATGGGAAAGCTTCTCACCCTCTGCATGGGTTTCTATATGGTTGCCACGTTCATTTTTCTACCCGCGGTGTTGAAATTTGTTAAACCCAGGGAAAGAAATTCGGGTCCAAGACGATAACACGCCTTTCGGGGAAATGGTTTTCACCCTTCGTCGACGTCGCTGGCCTGGTCTTCTCGCT
>JAGFXO010000180.1 GCA_017861285.1 Geobacteraceae bacterium
ATGGGGTAGATTGCAATTACTTCATTGGTGGCGTGCGCCACATGGGCAGCCGCTGTATTTCCGTCAATAGTGATTTTTCTGCGAGTCATAAAGGCTCCTTCCATAAATGAATATGGTTTGTTGCAAAATTTTTCCTTCAAAAATATATGGTATGCGTATCAGGATCCGCCTTGCGGTCAAAACCCTCATAATTCATTGCGACCCTCGACTGCCTTCTGGACCGTTGCGGCATCGACATATTCCAGATCGCTGCCGAGCGGTATGCCGTACGCCAGCCTCGTTACCCGTATCCCGAGCGGTTTGATGAGTCTTGTGAGGTACAGGGCCGTTGCTTCTCCCTCAACGCTGAAATTCGTGGCAATCAGAACCTCGTGGACTCTGCCTTCCCCGAGCCTGTTGAGCAATTCGTCGATCTTCAGGTTCGACGGCATGACCCCGCTCAGCGGGGAAAGTGCACCGTGCAGAACATGGTATCGGCCCCTGAATGCTCCGCTTCTTTCCATCGCCAGCATGTCCTGCGGTTCCTCGACCACGCATACCGTTCCGTCATCCCTGTCACCCGTGCAGAGAGGGCACGGGTCATCTTCCGTGATGCCAAAGCAGACGGAACAGAATCTAACGCTGTTTTGAACGTCCGCCAGACTTTCGGCAAGCGCACGGCAGTTTTCGGGAGACTTCATGAGATGAAAGGCCAACCGCAAAGCGGTCTTTTCCCCCACCCCCGGCAGTTTTTTCATCTCCCCGACAAGTTTCGTCAATGATCGCGAGAAATATATCATAGAATTTAAGGTTGAATGCTGACTATACCATATCAAACAGTGTTTGTTAATGTTTTTTTGTATTCACTATTCAGTAAAGAGCCAGTGCCGTTTTTGCTCTTGAAAAAAATCCGCAAAAGGATCCAAATAAGTTCCTGGTGCGGGAAAAGGGTAATCTGTTGGTGGATGTATGCGGGAAGGAAGGATTTTTTCTCCGGATGAATCGGATTGGCAGACGACAAAACGGGGCAGTCGGTCGCCATAAATCTGCTTTCCTCCGGGCGAGTCGAGGCCCGGATAGCGCATTGCCGATATGGGCCCATGCAGCATTTTTATTAAAAATGAAATAAAAAACTCCGGGCTCCATGCGCACTCCGTTGTAATGAGTAGCAAATGTGACAAATTGAGGTGGTTATGGAAATGCCGTGTCGCCACCCATTTTAAATAATAATAAAATGTTGTCAATAAAATTTTGTTTTAAAACGCCGATGGGAAAACGGCCGGATAAAATTTTTGCTTTTTCCAACTCGAATACTGAGGGGTCGCCCTGGGTGGCGACCCGGTACTCCAAAATATTCGGTCTGGTTTAAAAAAGCCCCGGAACGCTGAGGCCGCCGGTTATTTTGCTCATTTCGGAAGCAAGCTCGCTTTGCACTTTCTTCAGTGCTTCGTTTACCGCTGATACAACAAGGTCCTGAAGCATTTCCACATCTTCAGGGTCGACCGCTTCTTTCTTGATGACCAGTGAAACCAGTTGGTTTTTTCCGTTTGCCACAGCTGTAACCGCTCCGCCGCCGACGGTCGCTTCGGCGGTTTTCTGCTCTGATTCTTCCTGCAGCTTTGCCATTTTCTGCTGCATCATCTGTGCTTGCTTCATTATCTGTGCGAGACCTTTGGACATTCTTTAGATCCTCCTTTTTTTGATTCAGGGTCCGGAAAAGCCGGGCTGCCGAGGTGATCGGCACCGAGGCTACTTTTTTTCCGGTGTATCTTCCTCGATTTCCCGTATATCACTTATCTCCCCGCCAAAAACCTCCAGGGCGGCGGAAACCATGGGGTGGCTTCTCCCGGCCTGTTCAACCCTGGCGGTCCGTTCGTTCATCTGGAGATGTTTCTTCTCCATTTCGGAAGGGGGGATATCCTTCGCCCCCGCGGACAGGGCAATGATTTCAATGGTCGGCTGTGCTTTCAAATAGTGCTGTGCCAGCTCCTTCAGTGCCGAAATGGAGTCCGGATCTTTGAGGGCGGTGAGATAAAACGAGTCCGGGGGAAAGCCTATTTTGATTGTTAAAGGTGAAAACTGCAACGGGTGCCCATGCTCCAGGAGAGAGCCCAGGCTGACCTTTTTTTCCAATACGAGAGCGACAAAACCGGTCCAGCTTCCTTTTGCCTCGGATGGTGCCACCGCAGAAATACTGGCGGGTTCAACCCCATTCCGTTCATTGCGGGTTGATGTCGGCTGTTCAGGGGCAGGCTTCGGCCGGTGCGAAGGCTTTGCCGCAATGGCGGGGAGGACTCTGCCTTCCTCTATTGCCTTCAATCTCTCGAGGATTTCGCGAACCGGCACCACTGGGGCAAGCGAACACATCTTTACCAGGGCAATCTCGAGAATGAGACGTGCGAAGCCGGACTGGGCCATTTCATTCTCTGCTTTCAGAAGAATGGAAAGGTGCCGGTGCAGGTCCTCCTGTCTCGTTTGTTGTGCCTGCTCTTTTATGTCGTTCAGTTCTGCTTCCGCAAGGTCCAACAGTTCACGGGGATCATCAACCAGGTTCACTATTGTCAGATTCCTGAAATGCCCGATCAGTTCCTGGCAGAACTGGCGCATGTTGTAGCCGAAATCGTCAACCTTCTTTACCGTTTCGAGCGCTGATTTGCGGTTGCCGGAGAAAACGGTCCGGGAGGTATCCAGCAGGAGACGTCTGTCGACGACCCCCAGGAGGCTGACAACCTCTTCGTCGCTGACCGTGTTTCCGCAAAAGGCAAGCACCTGGTCCATTGTCGACAGAGAATCGCGCATGCTGCCGTCACCTTTGCGGGCTACCGTCGTCAATGCTTCGTCGCTTATGGCTATCTGCTCGTGTTCGGCGATATGCCGAAGCCGTGCGACAATCTTCTGCAGGGGGATGCGCTTGAAGTCGAACCGTTGACAGCGGGAGAGGATGGTTACCGGAACCTTGTGCGGTTCGGTGGTTGCGAAAATGAATTTCACATGCGCAGGCGGCTCCTCCAGTGTTTTCAGCAGTGCGTTGAAGGCGTTGGTTGACAGCATGTGTACTTCGTCGATGATGAAGATTTTGAAGCGAAAACTGGAAGGAAGGTATTTGATGTTTTCCCGCAGTTCCCTGATGTCCTCTACGCCGGTATTGGAAGCCCCGTCGATTTCAAACACATCGACGGCGTTGCCTGCCGTTATGGACGTGCAGGCCGGGCATGCGTTGCAGGGTTCGGCGGAGGGGCCTTTCTCGCAGTCGAGCGCCTTGGCGAGAATTCGCGCCGCACTCGTCTTGCCGACTCCCCGCGCCCCGGTGAAGAGAAAAGCATGGGCAACCCTGCCTGATTCTATGGCATTCTGGAGGGTCCTGCTGATATGCTCCTGCCCGACAAGATCGCTGAATGTCTGAGGGCGCCATTTTCGTGCTAATACAAGGTACGACACGGGATAGAAACCTCTATTTCGATGATCGTTGCCGGCGAACGGTGACTGGGGTTTTCGAGCTCAGGCTCTGTTTCCGGCAGAGGTTGAAACGGGTTGCGGGCATGGCTGATAACCGGGCACCCCTGCGGCACAAGGGGGCAGTTACTACCGCTGCTTCCTTCCGGACCTGACGGGGTTTGTAACCTTCCTTTGCGCAGGACCCGGCTATCAGCCATGCCCGCAAAGAAATACGAACAAAAAAACAGATTGTGACAAAAGGGAGTTACCCCGTTCTGGTGAAATATGGGGAACTTTCCGGGGGCTTGGAAAATGGCGGAGAGAGAGGGATTTGAACCCTCGGTACGCTATTAACGCACACACGATTTCCAGTCGTGCTCCTTCAGCCGCTCGGACATCTCTCCGTAAACCCGAACTATAGTATATCGGTTTTGTTTTGTAAAGACTATTTTGTCATGGTTCGTTACCCCCGTCTTCAGCTTCTTTGCTTGC
>JAGFXO010000020.1 GCA_017861285.1 Geobacteraceae bacterium
GATCCTGCCTTTATGCACCAATACCGAACCGATGGGTATCCCCCCTTCGGCACGTCCCCGCCTCGCTTCCTCGATTGCCGCCTGCATGAAAATGTCCATGATCCCCCCTTGTTTGTCCAACGGTTCGTGTTGTGTACGTGTCGAGTACTCGAACAGTTTATTCCGATTAATGATTTTAAAGTCTGTTTCAAGGAGGTGGTGGAGTCAGTTTCACGACGTTGGGTATACCTTCGACCCCGGTGTAGAAGACTGCCAGTCGTACCGTATCGAATCCCTGGTTTCTTCCGTTGTGCAGGGTATTGACTGCCTCGATTATTACATCTCCGCTCTGGTAGCTGATTACCTGTCCTCCTTCGAGTTCGACATCGAGTGTTCCCGCAACAACATATGCATATACCGGTATCGGGTGGGCATGCCAGCCGGTTTCAGCGCATGGTGCGAGCTCAACCATCGTAGCCGTTACCTCAGCCTTGTCAGTGGCAGGGTATACTATTTTTTTGCCGTTGGCGGTTACAGTGCTCTTTTTCAGCACATTAGCTGATACACCGCTGTTATAATCGTTACCCTGAGTTGGCAGCGGACAGAGATAGAGGTAGATCGAGGCGATTACAGTCACAGAACGTAATAATGGTTTAGGCAATATTTTCATAAGTGTTTGTTCCCGGGCAAACGACCTTTGTTGAGATAAATGAATTTCGAGATTCAACAAGAGGCCACAACTTATCAATATACGCTTTTCAGGCAGAATATTCTCAATGGCCGTTTTCATTCCCATTAGCAGTGTGAATCGGCTTCGAAATATGACCCCCAATAGGCACCGAATCATGACCCGCCTGAATTTTAAGTGTCTTCAATTTCAATCAATTTTTCACTGGGTGGGTCACCCATTAAAAGGATGATGTCAAGGGCAAAAACTTCCCATATGCTAGAAAAAAGGGTTTTACAAAGGGTCTTTTTCAAGCCTTACTTATTGTCATCGCCATCAAACTTTGATGTCGATGATGGGTAAAAATCCCACGCTGATCCACGTACATCTCTAAATATTGCTTTTTTCGACGGTTCTTTTGATCGGTTTCACCAGGAAATTTCATCGTTATAGGTCCAACTGTATTCTTTCAAGAGATATGACACGCGACATGAGGACTTTACGTTCATCACTTGCAAACTCTTCTAATTCCGTCTGCAGAAAGTTAATAACGACTGGAATATCGGAATCCGCAGGTACAAAGATATACCTAACATCTGAAGGTGAAAATTTTAGCTGACAGAAAGCCTTCGTTGCATCGTTTAAAAATTTAATGCGTTCAATGTCATTGTATTCGTTGTATAGTAAGCAGTCTTTGATATTGTCATCAGATGGGACAAAACGCCATTCCGATTCTTGATAGAAATCCTTTGTTACCAGCGCATCTGAGACAATCCTGCGACCTGACATTGGTTTGGTATGGGCAAGAATGTACCTCAAGCTCCGAAGTCCTTTTTGTTTTGAGCTCTCATCAGATAATGCCCTTACCATTGCAGTTAGGGACTCCAGGGCAGCATGAACCGGATTTCGTCCGGTAACGTACATAATGGGATTAAGATGGTTCTTGATACCCCATTCCTTACTGAGTCCAATTCCAAATGACCCATAAAAATCGACATGTTCCGATATTCTGCTTATAGGAATGTCACAGAAACATACCATTGGAAAGGCGGCATACTCTTCGCTCAAGCCAGCCCATTGAATATCTTCCAAACAGTATCGTGGCCAAAAGCCGTATTTGAGAATCTCACTTAGTTTATGTAAGCTTTTTGTAAAGTGAAACAGGCTATTGGAGCGGGGATGCATTATTGTCTCCTTATATCCACAATGGTTCCAATTAAATGACGTGGTCATTATTATTATACAGAAATATGTTCGACTTGATGTCTCAGGAGTGCAAAAAGTTGGAAGTTCGTCCACGACGGGGAGCCATTGACGAGGTCATGTTAAAGCTGCTTTATCCGGCCTTGACGAATATCTCGAAAAAGAGGACCATGCAGATAAAGGACTGGAAATCTGCACTGAATCAGTTCAGTATCATCTTTGCAGAAAAACAGCCGTATTTATGCGTTTGCATTAAACATCGACATTCAGAAAGAATCTGATGCGAACAAACGCCTTGAACCAGGCAAAGCATGCTTGAAAGCATTGGAGATACTGTATCCGAAATGTCACTCATGATCGGGTTGTTGTTGGAATGGTTTTTCATTACCTTTGAGTATGAGGTCAAAAATGTCGGATAATCGCATCGAGGAAGGAATAGATATCCCTCTGGAGAGAATAAATCCGGATACGCTCCTGAACATGGTCACGGAGTTCGTGTCGCGGGAATGGTCTGAGCTTACGGATTCAGGCTACACGACGGACGATAAAATCAGCCAGGTAATGCAGCAGTTGAAGGATAACAGGGCCAAGGTGGTTTTTGACATGACGTCAAAATCCTGGAATATTATAACCTGTCGATAAATTGAAACATCAGAATGATCGGCTACTGAAAAATGGGACACCTGCCGGAGTTTCCGAGCTGTCTTTTGAACGGGGAGTAAGGACATGTGCGGACGTTTTACTTCAATGCTGTCACCGGAACTCATCGAGGTTATCTTCGGGGTCCATGCGCCTCCCGGGATTGTTCCGCGGTATAACATCGCCCCTACGCAGCAGGTGTGGACAGTGCGACAGGCATCAACGGAAGGGAGATTCCTTTCTCCCGCGCGCTGGGGACTGGTACCGAGCTGGGCGAAGGATATCTCCATCGGCAACAGGATGATCAATGCGCGCTGCGAAACCGTCCACGAGAAACCGGCCTTCCGGCTGGCAATCCGGGCCCGCCGCTGCATCATCCCGGCAAGCGGGTTCTTCGAGTGGTCCGCGACTGCTGGGGGCAAAGTGCCCCATTATGTCACCATGCGTGACGATTCGCCAATGGCTTTTGCCGGCATTTGGGACGTGTGGAAAAATCCATCCGGGGAAAGTATTGAAAGCTGCGCAATACTGACCACTGCCGCAAACAGCCTCGTGGAGCCTCTCCACGACCGGATGCCGGTAATTCTCCATCGAACTGAATTCGATCTCTGGCTCGACCGTACGGAGAACGACCCCCGGAAACTCCAGCGGCTGTACCAGCCATATCCAGCCGGGTCGATGCAGATGTGGGAGGTTTCCCCGATGGTCAACAAGCCTTCCCACGAAACAGCGGAAAACATCGCTCCTGTGAAGGTCTCGTTATGAAGGAGTTTATCGCGATGCTTCTCTTCTCCACACTCGTATCAACTTCAAGTTCGGCCGTGGTCCTTCCTCCGTGCCCTTCCTCGCCAAACTGCGTATCGAGCCAGGCAAGCGGCAGCCACTATATCGAACCCTTGCCGGTCGCCGGCGATCCGCACGCCGGATTTTCCCATCTCCGTGAAATCCTCGCTGCCAGAAAAGATACATCCATTAAATCCGCAGACTCCGAAACCATCAGGGTCGAGTTCCGTACCGCTCTAGGCTTCATCGATGATGGCCTCTTCGTCCTGGACGCCGGGAAAGGAATAATCCACGTCCGTTCAGCCGCCAGAACCGGCTATTGGGACCTGGGAAAGAACCGCCGCCGCATGGAGGAAATCCGCAGGGAGTCTGCCCGGTGAGAAACACATCTGAAATGACGCCTGAACGGCTTTCCGGATCTGTAGAGAGGGTGACCTTTCACAGCGAGGAGTCCGGCTTCTGCGTTCTGCGGGCCAAGGTGAATGGACAGCGCGATCTGGTCACGGTGGTCGGTTCCGCCGCTTCCATAACAGCGGGAGAGTTCATCGAGTGCGTGGGAGACTGGTATAACGACAAGACCCACGGCCTGCAGTTCAAAGCGACCCAACTCAAGGTCGTCCCCCCGTCAACTATCGAGGGAATGGAAAAGTACCTCGGCTCCGGCATGGTCAAAGGGATTGGGCCCCATTTTGCCAAGGTGCTGGTCAAGGCTTTCGGAGAGAACGTCTTCGGCGTAATAGAAAATGAGCCGGACAGGATGTTGAAGCTAGCCGGTATCGGCAGGAAACGGGTGGAAAAGATTACCTCCGCCTGGGCCGAACAAAAGGCGATCCGGGAGATAATGGTGTTCCTCCAGTCACACGGAGTCGGAACGGTTCGGGCTGTCCGCATCTACAAGACCTATGGAGACGAGGCAATCGTCAAGGTCACAGAGAACCCCTATCGCCTCGCCCTGGATATCCACGGGATAGGCTTCAAATCAGCGGACATTATCGCCGGCAGGCTGGGGATCGCCCCTGACTCCCTGATCCGTGCCCGGGCAGGTGTTCGACACGTCCTGCAGGAGATGTCCAACGATGGACACTGCGCCGCCCCTTGGGACACGCTGGTGAAGGAAGCGGCGAAGCTGCTGGAGATACCCGCTGTTATCCTGGAAAAGGCGATCCTGGAAGAAATCAGCGAGGAGAATCTGGTCCAGGAGGACATAGACGGTCGCCCCTGCCTCTTCCTGACCCCGTTGCAGCGGGCCGAGGCGGGTGTAGCCGCAAGCATGAACCGCATTCTGGAAGGACAGTCACCCTGGGGCGCCATCGATGCCGACAAGGCAATCCCCTGGGTGGAGGAGAAGACCGGTCTCACCCTGTCCGCATCCCAAAAGGAGGCGGTGCGGCTGGCGCTCTCACAAAAGGTTGTCGTCATTACAGGTGGCCCGGGAGTTGGCAAGACCACGCTCGTCAACAGCATCCTGCTCATCATCAGGGCTAGGCGGATGAGGGTGACCCTCTGTGCTCCCACGGGCCGGGCGGCGAAGAGACTCTCCGAGTCCACAGGCCTTGAGGCGAAGACCATCCACCGGCTCATGGAATTCGATCCGCAGACCTTCGGTTTCAAGAGGGGACATGATAACCCACTGGATACCGACCTGCTGGTGATCGATGAGTCCTCAATGGTAGATGTAGCACTTATGAACAGGCTTCTGGCAGCTGTTCCTGATTCAGCGGCCCTGATGATCGTCGGCGACGTGGACCAGCTCCCCTCCGTAGGACCCGGTTCGGTGCTTTCCGATATCATCGACTCCGGTGTTGTTCCGACAGTCAGACTGACGGAAATATTCCGCCAGGCAGCGACCTCCCGCATCATCGTCAATGCCCACCGGATAAACAAAGGGGAGTTGCCGCTGAAGACGGAAGGGAAGGATCTCACGGACTTTTACTTCATTCCGGCCGACACCCCGGAAGAGATCCACGAGAAACTGATGCAGGTGGTGACGGAGCGCATACCCAGACGGTTCGGATTCCATCCTGTCAAGGATGTGCAGGTACTGACCCCCATGAACCGGGGTGGGCTCGGGGCGCGGTCGCTCAATGCGGAATTACAGCTGAAGCTGAACGGGAAGGGAGCGCCGAAGGTGACCCGCTTCGGGACCACCTATGCGCCCGGCGACAAGGTCATCCAGACGGTCAACAATTACGATAAAGAGGTCTTTAACGGCGATATCGGCCAGATCCTGGAGATAGACGAGGAGGAAGGGACCCTTTTCGTTGATTATGACGGCAGAACCGTCGAATATGAGCTCGGGGAACTGGACGAGCTTTCCCTGGCATATGCCACCAGCATCCACAAGAGCCAGGGGTCGGAGTATCCTGCTGTCGTGATCCCCCTGGCGATGCAGCATTATACCCTGCTGGAGCGGAACCTGATCTATACTGCGGTCACAAGGGGGAAAAAACTGGTGACGATCATCGGCCAGCCGAAGGCACTGGCGATGGCGGTGAAGAACCGCAGGTCCAGCAGGCGATTGACCAGGCTGGCAGTGCGGATAGCTGAGGGATCGAGATGAACTGGCAGGTTTATATCATCCTTTGCTCCGACAATTCTCTCTATACGGGAATCACTACCGATCTTGAAAGGCGTCTCCAGCAACATGCCAAGGGAAAGGGAGCCAAGTATTTTCGAGGGCGTAATCCATTGAAAGTGGTTTTTCTGGAAAGCGGGTACACGCGGAGTACTGCTTGCCAGAGAGAATTGATAATCAAGGCGATGACCCGTGGTGAGAAATATCTTTTGATAGCTTCAGAGGGGAATAAAATCCGTTAAAGTCCATATTCGTGGTGTACGAAGTTAAAGGTTCTTGAAAAGAGGAAGCCCTCGCGTCATTCTCCTGTCTGAAAGCGCGACCAATCAGAGGAGGAGAAATCGAAGATTGCTGAAATAAGTGTAGATGTTCGTAACCATTTTTGTTCTGCTATAATGATAAAAAAACCGGCGGAGAGAAAATGACAGTGGATTACGGCGTGACAAAGGCAGTACATTCATATCCGCGGGAGCTTGTCGACTTCCTCAACGAGCATTGGGAGGACCCTGATGTTTCCGGAGAGGTTCTTTTCAGGGAAGAGGACGGCCAGCCGGACATGCTGCCGAAACAAGATATCCTGGAACAGCTGATTTCCACCTGCTACCAGTCAAGCCTTATGCGGGAAGAAGAGCGCTCCGTGAATTTTCGACTGATCCTGCGTGAACCGGAACGTTTTGTTCCGGAAGAAGGGCCACCGGAAGGATTCCACCGCCTGCTCTTCACGGCGCCTCGATCCTTCAGCGAATATGAACTGCGCAGGATATCGCCCGCCGTCGATTTTTACCGGGCGCTGATAGGAATACGGATCCACCCTGCTGAAGGTTTGCAGATATGGGGTATGGTTTATTCCGGACCTCGATGGATCCACTCCATATTCGGCGGCAGGAAGATATCCCGGCCTTTACCCCCATCCCCCGTTATCCATGTTATCGGGCCCGGCCGAATAAACGTTTACCGCGGATCGGTCATGGTGGCTTCCCTGAACGGAGGACAGATCAACGCCCCCTCCATGGATATCTTCAATTCCGGCTGGATAGCGGAAAGTTTTGCCGATGCCCGCAATGATTTTATCGAGACACATCAAAATTTCCGTAACCGGGCCTCCCGTCCCTGGGCAAACCTCGAAACGAACTTTATCAGGACTCTCGCCAAGCAGGTGGTGAAAAGGATCATTAATACCATCCGCAATTCCCGCCACGGCGGAACGATAGTCTACCTTCCCCCGGATCAGGCCGCGGAACTCTGCTGCTCGAACCATTACATGACCGTCAAGTACCAGTTCGGCGAAGAGGAGCCGCGGAAGCGCTTCCGCACGCTCATGGTGAAAATCATGAATACCTTTGCCGAAATCGCCGCGGATGAAGAAAACCCGGAGAAGCATGTAGGCTGGAATGATTATGTCAATACGACCAGCGAGAATATCGCCATACTGGACGAATCCCTGTTCGAGTTCGCCCACCTCGTGGCGGGACTTGCCGCCATCGACGGCGCCGTGATCATGTCCAAACGACATGAGGTACTGGGTTTCGGCGCTGTGATCTCCGGCGATATCGACAAGGTCGAGACGGTTGCAAAGGCCCTGGATATCGAAGGAGTCGTAACTGTCCAGGTCCGGAGCGAAGAGGTAGGGACACGGCATCGCGCCGCCTACCGTCTCTGCCATGAGCTGCACGATGCGCTGGCAATCGTTATCTCCCAGGACGGCACGGTCAGGGTCATAAAATGGCACAACGGGCAGGTTACGTACTGGGACCAGGTGCCGGGCGGAGTTCTAGGGTATTAATTTGAATTTAGTCCAGTAGTGTCCGGTTAGGTATATGCATTCGTAATTTTCCCCTCTCCCTAGCCCTCTCCCACAAGGGGAGAGGGGAATTTATAGCCCCCCTCCCTTCGATGGGAGGGGTTGGGGGAGGGTGCAAAGACGTGGTTTTTAGCCAAAGAACAGGTGCTGCATCTTTCTAACCGGACACTGCTGAATTTAGTCAAGAAAATGGACCCGGTTTTTCTTTGGAGGGGCAAACCTTGTGTTTGCCCGCCATGAGGGCGATCACAAGGATCGCCCCTGCAGGCCTTTCGATTCGATATTTTTGAAGGAGGGGAAAAATGCTGTTTCAATTCCGCTTGGTCTTTGCCTTTCTGCTGTTGGCGCTGCTGTCCGGCTGCACCTTTTTCAACGTAAATATAATACCTGCGCCCAAGCCCCTTGAAGAAAAGGTAATCGAAGGGGAAGGGAGGCCTAAATTGCTCATACTGGATATTGCCGGGTTCATTTCGGAAAAGGAGCCGGACGGAAGCCGTCTGGCAGGGGAAAAGCCGTCGGACGTATCACGAGTGAAGGAAGCCCTCCGGAAAGCGGAAAAGGATGAAGATATCGCCGGGGTCATCCTGCGAATCAACTCCCCCGGCGGAACGGTTGCCGCCAGCGATATCATTTATCACGAGATAAAAAGTTTCAAAAACCGCAAAAAAGTCCCGGTCTATGCGTGTATCACGGGGCTTGGAACGTCCGGGGCCTATTACATTGCCACGGCTTCGGACCAGATCACGGCACATCCGGCCTCCTTAACCGGGAGCATCGGGGTCATTCTGCTCACATTCAACCTGGAAGGGCTTTTCGGCAAGGTCGGCATAACGGAGAATTCGATAAAATCCGGTGCGAAAAAGGATATCATGTCGCCGTTCAGGGCGAGTACCCCCGAGGAACTGCGGATCATGCAGGATATCATCGATCATTTCGCCGGCCGTTTTCTCGACGTGATCATGGCCCGCAAGAACAACCGACTGGAGCGGAAGGAGCTGGAGAAGCTGGCGGACGGGCGCGTTTATACGGCTGAGCAGGCCCTTGCGTCGAAGCTCATAGACCGGACTGAGTATCTGGACGATACAATCAGCGAGATGAAAAGGACCCTTGAAATAGGGGAGGCGAGGGTGGTCAGCTATTACCGTCCCGGCAGCTACCGGGGATCCATCTATTCCGGTGCCGATACCGACGCCGCGCCTGCCGTGAACCTTATAAATATCAACGCGGATGGCCTGGAAATGCTTTCCTCACCTCAGTTTCTCTACCTGTGGCGACAGTAACGCAATTAAAGGGAAATCTTTTCCTCGTTCTTATATCTGAAATTTTTGCCGAAGAGGTGACCCGATGATCGAGGTGTGTAACGCAGGTAAGACGTATCGCCAGGGAACACGGGAGGTTCGGGCACTGCGAAATGTTTCCCTTGACATCGGAAGGGGAGAATTCCTTTCCATCATGGGTCCGAGCGGTTCTGGCAAGAGTACGCTTCTGAACCTGATCGGCGGGCTCGACCAGCCGACAACCGGCGAAATCTTCATTGACGGCAGGCCTCTGCACGGTATCCCCGACGATGAGCTGACCCTCATTCGACGCAGGAGCATCGGGTTTGTCTTCCAGTTCTTCAATCTGCTTCCCATTCTGACTGCGGTCGAAAATGTGAGCCTGCCGCTGCTTCTCGAAGGCATACCCCTTGCCAAAATCAGGCCGCAGGCGTTTCAGTTGCTGGAACGGGTGGGTCTGGGCGAACGCGCCGGGCACAGGCCCGAACAGCTTTCAGGGGGTGAGATGCAGCGGGTGGCAATCGCCCGGGCTCTGATCAACGATCCCGCCGTGCTCCTGGCGGACGAGCCCACCGGAAACCTGGATTCCCATACCAGCGAGGAGATATTCACGCTCCTCGCGAGTCTGAACGAGAAGGGGCAGACTATCGTCATGGTCACCCATGATCGCAGGGCCGCGGCTTACGGTACGCGCATCGTTACATTGAAGGACGGCGCCCTGTCGGAGGATATCTCCCTCGGAGTAGACGCCACATGAACCTCGCAAATCTGCTCCGCCATATCAGTGCCAGGCATATCAAGTACCAGAAAGCCCAGACATTCCTCGCCTTGGCCGGCATTTGTCTTGGTGTGGCGGCAATAGTATCGATCGGCATTGTCAACAAAAGCGTTCTCCGCTCCTTCGAGGATTCAATCAGCGTAGCGACCGGCCGGGCCGCCCTCCAGATTACCGGTTCCCAATCGGGATTTCCCGAAACAATTGTAGAGAAGGTCCAGGACGTCCCGGGCGTTGAATACGCCGTGCCTGTGATTGAGACGGACGGGCTCCTGTCGAGAGGAAAGGAAAGGTCCATAATGGTGCTCGGCGTGGATGTTCTGATCGACAGCCAGATGCGCAGCTACAGCCTTTCCAACGAGAGTGCGGACATTCCCGACCCGCTTCTTTTCCTTGCCAGGCCTGACTCCATCCTCATCACGAAGGCCATGGCCGAACGGGAGGGGATCGCGCTGGAGCAGAGGATCCAGGTCGAGACGGTCCTGGGAACCCGCACTTTCCGGGTCCGCGGCATTCTCAACCCCGAGGGCCCGGCAAAGGCCATGGGAGGCAACCTGGCGGTCATGGACATTTATGCCGCCCAGATGGCGTTCGGCAAAGAGGGGCGGGTCGACCGGGTTGACGTGAGCCTGATGCGGGGCGAAGAACTGGAGACAGTACGACAGCGCATCCTCTCCGTTCTTCCGATGGGGTACACGGTCGAGACGCCGGTCGGCAGGACCAGGCAGATAGAGGCCATGCTGTCCAAATTCCAGACCGGCCTGAACCTGATAAGCATCTTCGCCATAGTTGTCGGCATGTACCTCATCTACAACGCGGTCTCCATCTCCATAGTACACCGCAGGAAAGAGATCGGCATTCTTCGCGCGCTCGGGGCCAAACGAAAAGAGATCATGCGGCTTTTCATGGGCGAGACGCTGGTGATTTCGATCATTGCCTCGGTGCTCGGCGTCGGGCTCGGCATCCTCTTTGCCCATTCCATCGTGGGCACTCTGGGCAGGATTATCTCTCAGTGGTATGCCAGGACCACTGTTACCGGCATAAGCGTACCCTGGTTCTATCCGGCAACCGGCATTGCCTGCGGCATAGCCGCCAGCCTCGTCGCGGCCGCATTCCCGGTCCATGCGGGCAGCCTTATTTCGCCCATATCCGCCATACGTTCGCTACCCTGGTCGGATGAGGGGTTTTTCACCGGCAGGCGTCTCAAAATCGCCGCCGCTTTTTTTCTTCTCCTTTCTGCAACCGTTTTCTGCATATACAAGTTCGCGGGATTTCTTCCATTATTCAGGAATAAAACGTTTTTGTTCTCTTCCCAGATATTTCTTCTCCTCGGCATATCACTGCTCACTCCGGCTTTCCTGAAAGGTTTCCTGTCGTTGTTCCACCGGCTTCCGACGACACGGCTCGGTTCCATGGGAATGCTGGCGGGGCTCAACCTTCGGAAAAACATTACCCGGAACGCAGTGGCGGTCGCGGCCATATTCTTTGGCATTTCGGTATTCGTCAATTCAGCCGGTTTCGTTTACAGTCTCAAAGAGTCGGTGATGACATGGCTGGACGCCGTTATCCGTGCCGATATAATCATTTCGGACGGCCACCCCAGTTCGAGCACCAACGCCCAAACCATACCGATGCCGGTTGATATGTGGAGGGAGATCGAAAAGGTCCCGGGCGTGCTCTCGGCGGATCCGTGGCGCAAAGTGTACATGGACTACAAAGGCAGGCGGGTGCTGCTGTCGGTCGTCGACCTGATCCGCAGGGGCGAGTACAGTCATTTCATGGTTGTGCGGGGCAGTGACCGGGAGATCCGAAGACTATTGCCACGCCAGGACAATGTAGTGGTCAGCGAGCCTTTTGCCGCCCAGTTCGGGGTCCGGGCGGGAGACGTCATTACACTTCCAACGCCCTCGGGAGTCGTCCGCTTCGGCGTTGTCGCGGTGGTGGTGGACTATCTTTACGATGGTGGTACCGTGTCCATGGATCTCAATACATACCAACGCCATTGGGGGGATATGCTCGCCGATCAGTTTTCGGTAAGGGTAAGGGCGGGAGAAAATATTGCCGCAGTGCGGGAATCCATCCAGGAACGGCTGGGGACGGACCGAAAGCTCTATGTCCTGCCGGCGCAGGAATTCAAGGATGAAATCCGCAAGGTGATCGATCAGACGTTCATGTTCAACTATGCGCTGAGCGCAATCACCATGATCATTGCCTGTTTCGGCATCATTATTACCCTGTTGGCATCGGTGCTGGAACGGACGCGGGAGATCGGCGTGCTGCGTTCCATCGGCATGCTCAGGAAGCAGGTCTCCGGCGTAGTACTGATAGAATCTGTGCTCATGGGGATGGCTGGCGGAATACTCGGCTCCTGCGCGGGCATCATGACAGGCTGGATAACACTTGAAGGGGCAAGTTACAGCTCGCTCGTTCAGTACTGTGTACCATACGGCTCCATTGTCTGGGCAATGGTCATGTCGGTGGGGCTGTCGGCTCTTGCGGGGCTTTATCCAGCCAGCCGGGCAGCGAAGACCAATATCGTGGAGGCGCTGACGTATGAATGAAGCGGGCAAAGGGCAAAGGGCAGAGGGCAAAAGGTACAGGCAGTTAACCCCTGAAATCTTATGGGCGGGTTGCATGGTATTATTCTCATTTTTTGCTATCACAATTTCCGCGCATGCCATGAGTGGACGGGAGGTATACGGAAAGGTGCACGAGGTGCGTTCAAAAATGCTCGACCGGAAAACCGAGGTCACGATGGTCCTTTTCGACAAGGGTGGCGGCAAGCGCACGAGGACCCTTGTGGAGTACGGCAAAAAGGCCGAACCGGAAGCGTACAAGGTGCTGGTGGTGTTCAAGTCCCCGCCGGACCTGAAGGATGTCGGCTTCCTGATGTTTGCCCATACTTTCGCCGACCGGGACCTCTGGGCCTATTTCCCCGAATACAAGCGAGTCAGGCGCATCCCAACCACATCCCAGGACGACTCGTTCTTCGGCTCCGACTTTACCTATGACGATTTTGGCGGTCCTCCGAACCTCGATGACTACAAGTTCAGCATTCTGAAGGAAGAGAGCTTCGACGGCAGGGCGTGTTACGTCGTTGAGGTAACGCCGAAGATCCGCCGCAAGTACACCAGATATATCGTTTGGGTGGCAAAAGACCTCTGGGTGCATCTGAAGATTGACTATTACCAGGACAAAGAAATTTATCGGACGGGTGTCTTCAGGAATATCAAGATCATCGAAGGTATTCCCACTCCGTTATTTCTTACCGTTGAGAACAGGAAGACCGGGCACCGAACCGAACTGACCATTGAAAGCATAAAGTACCACACCCATTTTACCGATGATCTGTTCACACAACGGTCGCTCGAAAGGGCGGGGAAGTAGAATTTGTTCAACAGATGGACAGGGTAAAATCTGCCGGCCGAGGGGATTTGTGTTGAGGGGCGATCCTCGTGATTGCCCTGATGATATGCGGACATGTGATGATGGCAAACAAAAGGTTTGCCCCTACGGGAAAATAGTAATCTGCATGAAAAAACAACTTGTTACAGTTATCCTGCTGCTCTTCTCCTCCTCCGCCTGTCTTGCCGGAGACTTCCTCTCCATCTCCGGCAGGCTGGACCTGCTTGGCGTCGTGGCGCTGGAAAGCGACAGTATCATGGAAGACCCATCTTTCACCGGCAGGCTGAAAATTGATACACCACCTTCGAAATGGAGCCTCCATTCATGGCTCGAAGGAGGATGGGACGGGAGCGTGAAGCTTCCCGCAAAGGACCATTCGCTTCTCAAACTGTACGACGAGGTATATCAGAGCAATACTCCCTGGCTGGAGTTCAAGGAATTCTATCTTTCCTTCAGCGCGAAGGATCTTGAACTGCGGGCAGGTGTTCAACGTTATTCATGGGGTAGGCTCGACGAGTACCCCATCAACGATCTGCTCAATCCCTGGGATTACACGCGGTTTATCCTGAGAACGCTCGAAGATCGCAAAATCGGAGCGCCTTCACTGTCTGCGAATCTAAACAAAGACAACTGGAGCCTTGACGCGGTCTGGATACCCCGGTTTGTCCCCTACCGTCTAGCCATGCCTGATGAAAGATGGTCAGGGGTGCCGGGCATCTCGGCTCTTTTACATATACCAAATGCCGAGGTTATCCCGGATGAACCGAACCTGCCGTCGCGCACCTTTAATAACGGCGTGTTCGGTCTGCGCGTGCGCCATGCCGGAGAGATCGAATGGGCATTGAATTTTTTCCATGGCTACGATCCCCGACCGGTAGTCAAAACCACCTCACTCGTTATCAACCCGCAGCCTGGAAAAGTTCTGGTTGACGCCGGCTATGTTCCGGACTTTCACAAGATGACATCTATCGGCATGGATGCGGCGGCAGTGAAAGGGGATTGCAGCCTGCGGGCGGAAACGGCATATTCGTTCAACCGATGGTTCAATACCCGGCAGGAACTCTGGGGATATCCTCCCTCACCTGGACCAGGAGTGTTCCCCCTGAATCCGAACGAACACAAGAGCGATACGCTCGACTACGGTGTCGCGGCGGATTACCGGATCATCGAGGATGTACTGCTGACCATGCAGGCGCAGCAGACGGTCGTCATCCACAGACCTGACACCCTGTATGTCCGGCAATTCGAGACTCTGCTCTGGGCAAATCTCAAGGTGTTCTGGATGAACCAGAAGGTAGAGACCAACCTCAACCTTGCATACAACCCCGAACACGGCGACGGAATGGCCAAGGCGAATGCCTGGTACATATTCACGGATTCGTGGAAGGCAGGTCTAATGATGGTCGTGTTTACCGGCCCTCCGCAGTCCATGTTCGGCAGGTTTTCGAAGAACGATCAGGTGGAGGCGGAGTTGGTGTATTCCTGGTGAGTTCCCAAAGGCCCTGTAAGGGCCTGTTTTTGAATTGATTACTTTTACTTTCATACCTTAAATACTGTTACCGTACTTTCCGGTAATTTCCATTTTTAACCGGTCAGGTTTTGCGGTGGAGTTCAATTTCTGTTATTACGGGTCAAACTACTTCTTGGAAGACTTCCTGATCGCATACCTCTTGTCTGCTTCGGCAAATCTTCTTTTCTCTTCATCCGTTTCGGCAACAATCCCGGGGACAAGGGTTGGCCGGCCATCAGCATCGAGGGCTACGAAGGTCAGATAGGCAGATGCCGTATGCCTCACCTCACCGGTCATCAGGTCTTCGGCCTCAACCTTTACACCGACTTCCATGGAAGTTTTTCCGGCCCGGTTCATACTGGCCTTGAGGGTAACCAGATTGCCGAGGAACACCGGACAGTGAAAGTCCAGCCTGTCTATGGAAACCGTTACTGTATTTCTGCCGGTGTGTCGCGAAGCAACGACATACGCTGCATTATCGATCAGTTTCATGATTATACCACCGTGCACGTTGCCCGCGGGATTAGTGTCGGCTGGCAACATAATTTGTGCCAATACTACGCTCGACTGCGAAACTTTCTTCACTTTTATTTCCATGAAAAAAAACCTCCATTCAAAGTTGAGCTCATCCTCAGAGAGACCTGCACCAGATTATTGTACCACGTGTTTCTTTTAGTTCCTCATCAGGTCACAACTATCCTCTGCAGATTGTTTCTTTGGAAAAAGTGGTCCGGTGACGACATACAGATTTTTTCAACCTCTCGAGATCTTGCGCATCGTAGTTTCTATCCTTCCGAAACCCCTGGATTGTTTTACCGACCCCGGGAATACAAATTTCAAGAGATTTCCTTTTTAAGGATTTATACCAGCAAAGAATCTGGTATATTCTTTAGAAGAACTCTCTGCGGACTTTGCGATAAAACGTTCTTCGGATCGAACCCGATTCCAGGAAGGACCGAATGCAATGTCGCGGGAGATTGGAAACCGACCTTATCCCCGAAATGGTCTCTGTCGGAAGGCTGCAGACAAGGCTTCGGGTATGGTCATCTTTGAAAGATTCCACTCGAAGGAGGATTAGATGAAGAAACATTTATATGAGATTGCTTGCGCCCTTACGCTGTGCGGTTTGGTGAGCGTGAGCGGTTGCGCCGGGAACGGGAAAGCCCTTACGGAGCAGATTGCGAACACGGAAAAATCGATCGTAGCGGCAAGGGACGGCAACGCGTCCATAAATGCTCCGCTCGAATTGAAGCTGGCCGATGAAAAGTTGCAGGCTGCAAAAGCGGCCGCTGACAAGAATGAGTATGATCAGGCTCGCAACTTGCTTGAAGAAGCGCAGGTTGATGCCGATCTTGCCAGGGCAAAATCGGGGTCCGCAAAAGCACAACAATTCCGTGACAGCATAAAAGCATTGCTCAAGGAGATCGAGAAGGGTCAAAAGGCTCAAGAGATCTACTACTATTAGGGAGGAACTGAAAATGACACAGAGCCGTTTGTTTACATACTTCACCATGAGGCATCTCATTCTTTGTCTACCGGTGGTTTTCGTTATAGCCGGATGTGCTATGGGGCCTGTCACCACGGAGTCTATTGAACGGGCGCGTTCGGCGTACGCCAGGATTCAGGCCGACCCCAATATTTCAGCTAATGCTCCGGTTGCTTCTTATGATGCGGGTCAGGCATTGCATCTGGCCGAGCAGGCAAAGGATGTCCCAACGCAGGAGCACCTGGCCTATATAGCGGAAAGAAAAGCCCAGATAGCGGTCGCCGATGCCGAGAAGAGCATGGCTGAGAAAGATGTCCAACGGCTTCAAAAGGAAAAGGACCAGATTCTTCTCAAATCCCGCGAGTATGAGGCTGAGAAGGCCAGGAAGGAAGCCGAGCTGGTCCGCAGGCAGGCAAAGCAGCTCGAAGCCGAACTGGCGGAATTGAAAGCCAAACAGACCGAACGCGGGATCGTACTGACGCTCGGTGATGTTTTTTTTGAAACCGGGAGAGCAGCTCTTATGCCCGGGGGCTTGCAGAACATCGACAAACTTTCGAATTTCCTGACAAAGCATCCTGACAGGGGTGTTCTGATTGAAGGTCACACAGACAGTGTCGGGACGGCGGAGTTTAACATGCTCCTATCCCGAAGTAGGGCCGAGGCAGTCCGCAACGCACTGCTGGAAAGGGGAATCAGTGCACAAAGAATTACGACAAAAGGCTACGGTGAGAGCTACCCGGTGGCCAGCAACAAGACTGCCGAAGGACGCCAGCAGAACCGGCGTGTGGAAATCGTGGTGTTGAACCGGGAGTAAGTGCTGAAACGATGATACGACAGCTTTTTCCATAAACCTTAATAAAGCATTTGAACGCTCTTGCGCCGACGCGCTCAAGCGAGCAGGTACGGATAAACAGAGAACAATTGAACCATGGAATGGTTCTGATTTTATTGTAGAAAAGAGCTTTCCACGGGAAGTGTGGATAACTCCCTCCCAGCTGTGGATAAGCTCTGAAATTTCCCCGTATCCTCAGGTACTTTTACACTATGCACAACGGATAGGCAGCTCTTGTAACTACCTGTAATACCGTGTCAATAGTTTGTTTGCGATTGGGGTTGTCTGGAAGAAGGGGTTAATGAACGGGTGACCGCCAAAAAGTTGATGTGAAGTGGATAACTAGTGAAAAATATATAAGAAAACCGGGCAAATGAATATTCATCATTTTCATCATGTTGACGGTTGCCGTGCCATCCATCCTGGAAAAAATTTTTTTCAATGTCCACAAATCCGTCGGGATTCCAAGCTTTGCCGATGACATCTCTGTAGACCTCCTGATTCGAAGCCGTGCGGAGATTTTGCCTCCCCGTTTTCAGATTATTGCGCTTACATTCGGGAGAGTGTGATACTGTGGATCTTGATCGGTAATTTCAACGTAAAGGAAAGAAAGCTTACATGACGATAGAATGGTATCCCGGGCACATGGGCAAGGCTCATAAACAGATTTCCGAATTGATTCGGGCTGTACACGTGATCATTGAGGTCCTTGACGCCCGACTGCCTGTCTCCAGCTCCAATCACCTGCTGGAGGAACTGCGCGGGAACAAGCCGTGTATCAAGGTGATGAACAAGAACGACCTTGCAGACCCCGCCGTAACCAAGGCATGGGTCCGCGCCTTTGAAAAGCAGACCGGGGTTCGTGCACTCCCTCTTTCAGCGAAGCAGCCCCGTGAGGTGAACCAACTGACCAGGCTCTGCCTGCGTCTGGCACCCACCCGCGGTAAGCCGGGCAGACTGTTGCGTGCCATGGTCGTTGGTATTCCCAACGTCGGCAAATCGACCCTGATCAACACCCTGGCGGGGAAATGCATTGCCAAGGTCGGGGACAAACCCGCCATCACTACCTGCACCCAGCAGATCGACCTGCGCAACGGCATTGTCCTTTCCGACACTCCTGGCCTGCTCTGGCCTGACATGAGCGACCAGGCAGCAGCCTATCGGCTGGCAACCAGCGGCGCCATCGGGGCCGGCGCACTCGACTATACCAACGTGGGGCTTTTCGCGGCTGAGTTCATGCTGCAGCATTACCGGGAACCGCTCAGAAGCCGTTACAATCTTACTGACGTTTCTGAGAGCCCCGCCGATGTTCTCGAGCAGATTGGCCGTAGACTCGGTTGCCTGGTCCCGGGTGGGGGGATTGATCTGCACCGGGCCGCTGAAGCTTTTCTGCGGGAGCTTCGAGCGGGGAAACTCGGTCGGGTCAGTTTCGAAGAGCCGGGACAGGATGATGGAGCGGCAGCCGACGCCGGGGTACACGGGTAAATTGATACGGCTCTTCACACCGGGCCGTTTTCCTTTTCCTTCACGTCTTCGTAAGGGCTGACTTTCTTCCGGTACAACTCCAACTTGCAGCATTCCAGCGCTCCGATCATATCGTTGAACCTCTGGTAGTTCGGTTCCGGATAAAGGGTAACAAGCAGTTTCGTAATGGTGTAATTGAGGTTGCCGGCGAAATTGCTGTCGTCGTTCAACGTCATGAACGAATCGGCCAGGTCCCGGATGGCCGGGTCGAGAACTTTGCGCTTTTCCTTGAGAATATATGGCATGGAGGCCTCCCTTTCCTTGGGAATTGTAGCATGACTTGTATGGTTTATGGAAAACTCGTCCCGCAACAGAGCTGTCAACTGGGCAATCCCCAGGAGAATTTCTCCTCCTCTCTTGCGGAGACATGTCACCGTGTTATCCTTAGAAACTAAACGCGTGGGATCGGGAAGTTCGACAGTCTGATAGGCCGGCACGCACGTAATGGTCAATTTTCATATGCAGAGCAAAGAATATTCCAAAACGGCAAAGAGATTGCCGAGATGCCTTTGCAGGGTAATCATTCCGATATTGCTCCTGCTGGTCACGGTATTTCTTTTGGCGGTTGCCGGTAATCAAACGATGCGCATAACAAAAAACGACAACGGAAGGGAAATAGACGTCTCGCGAGGCAACCTCATCGAGGTGTCGCTGGATTCACAGGGAACGACCGGCTATCTATGGTCTTTTGAAAGTATTGATCCGGACTACATCGAAGTTATGCGCGAAGAGTCTGCAGTTGCATCCGCGCCGGGTTTTACCGGGGGACCAGTCATGCACACCTGGTTGCTGCGCTTGAAAAAAGAGGGGCTGACCGAAATACGCATGAGCTATAAACGGCCGTGGGAGGGGAAAGACAAGGCAGCGGATGCCTTTACAGTCAGGCTCAGGATTCTTCCCTGAATGTCCCGAGATTCCCTGAGCTCCTGCCTGCTTGTCAATGGTGTGATCGCAACCATTCAGGCAAGATAATTGCTCTCTTTTGTAGTAAAAATGCTGGAATTATTTTCAAGGTTAAAGGAGGGAGTCTCCCATGGTAAACAGGAACTCAAAAAAAATGTATGCAGGTTTCGTCGGGATTCTCGCTGTATCATTTCTGTTTGCCTTTTTATCGGTCAGCTATGCCTCCCAGGATGAACTGGACAAGGTGAAGAACGATATCTGGACAAAGGGAAAGCGTTGGGTTGCCGAAGAAACAGAGGTCTCGAAGCTTCCCGACCATGAGAGAAAAATGCGTCTGGGTCTGTTGAAGCCACTGGCTGCTTCACCCGTCGCTGAGACGGCCGAAACGCCCCCCTCTGAACCCCTTACCGGCTCTCCTCCCCCGGGTTTCGACTGGAGAAACTTTAACGGAATCAACTACGTTACTGGTGTAAGGAACCAGGGTAACTGCGGAAGTTGCTGGGCATTTGCGACAACTGCCGCCCTCGAGTCGAATCTCATCATATCGTCTGGGGCAAATACCGACCTTTCCGAGCAGATACTCGTATCGTGCGGCAATGCCGGCAGCTGCAGCGGCGGGTATCCGACGACCGCCTCGTCCTTTATCCGTGATACCGGACTTGCGGCGGAATCCTATTATCCTTATACTACAACAAACGGGAACTGTGCCTATGCACTTGCAGGCTGGCAGAACGCCACATCGCGGATAACCTCGTGGCATTATGTCGGCAATACCACGAGCCCGACACTCGATCAGATTAAAAGCGAGCTCGTAACCTATGGGCCGTTGGTAACAACCTTCGACGTGTACAGTGATTTTTATTACTATGGCGGGGGTGTCTATCAGCAAACGTCCGGAACCTATCAGGGAGGGCATGCTGTCCTCATCGTCGGATATGATGATGTCGGGCAATACTTTATCGTAAAGAACAGCTGGGGAGGCGGTTGGGGCGAGTCGGGATATTTCAGGATCGGCTACTCGGAGCTCGACAGCATCGTGAACTTCGGCGACTGGAGCCTGGCCTATTATACTGATGCGACCCCACCTGGCATTACGGTTGCAACGCCGAATGGCGGAGACTCATGGGCTGCCGGCACCACGAAGACCATCCAGTGGAACTACACAGGGGCTCCGGGGACTTCCGTCAAGATCGAACTCTATAAAGACGGGAAGATTGTTCAAACAATAACCTCTTCTGCGTCTATCGGATCAGGAGGCAGCGGTTCATACAGCTGGAATATTCCCCAGACACTTGCGGCGGGGAATCTTTATCAGATTATGGTCACCAGCAATCAGAACAACTCATACAGCGATGTAAGCGACGGCTATTTTACCATTTCCGCGTACGTTCCGCCAACTATTACGTTGACGTGTCTAAACAGTGCCGGCATTACATGGAAGCGCAATACCACCCAGCAGATAACATGGGCATATACGGGGAGTCCGGGCGCATACGTGAAGATTGATCTCCTGAAGGGAGGCGCCGTTGTAAAAACGATTGCGTCCAAGGCAAGCATCACACCCGGATACTACAATTGGAAAGTTCCTTCGAAACAGGCCGTAGGAAACGACTATAAGATCAGGATAACCAGTACAACCAGTAGTGCATTTACTGATACGAGTGACTCTGCCTTCACTATCAACTAGCGGAATCCCTTATTAATGGAACCCAGGCACCTTCAACCTTCCTCCTCGGTGCTGGTCTTGGTGGTTGGCTTCCTGGAGAAAGAATGTCTGTTGACTGTAATCGCATTTCACTATTGAAGGGGAAAAACCTTGGAGGATACATTTCCCCCAAGGTTTTTTCTTTTCCCTCTCATCAAATAATCCAGTCACCTAAGAAGATTTTCTTGTAAATACGTGATCATATGCTCTTCGATTCAAGATGACACAGTGTGATGAAAACTTACGTTTTTGAAAACTTGGTAAAGTGATCAAATTTTGTGCAAAAAGCTAGAAAACCAGTTTTTTCATCCGATTATTTACCAATTCCTGATTTTATCCACACGTCTATCCACAGTTTTTGTTGATGCAGAGGGCTCATTTATATGGATTTACGCAAGTAGGCGAAAAGATATCCACTTTTTTAAGAAATTACAGAAAAATGACAAATCGTTGACGGTTTCAGTGTCGCCCACCTCTTTTGCAGTTCAAACTCCCGTCATAAAGAAAGCATGAAAGGATGTCCACACTCTCCCGGCGTTGGAACAACAGGCAGTAGACTCCATAATGAATGAGGTGCAAAGACAAAGGGGTCAGGCTTGCAATATTTGATATTTCTGATAAACTTCCGCCATGGCCAGAAAACCAAGAATCCATTATCCCGGTGCCTTTTACCATGTGATACTACGAGGGAACGCCGGCCATGACATCTTTTTTGACGACGGGGACCGTTACCGCTTCTATCTCCTCATGCAGGAAGGAACCGAGCGTTACCGTCATTGCATTCATGCATTTTGTCTGATGTCAAACCATGTACATATGCTGGTACAGGTGGCGGACATTCCCTTGTCGCGAATCATGCAGAACGTATCCTTCCGCTACACTCGCTGGTCCAACTGGAGGCAGGGGAAGTCCGGGCACCTCTTCCAGGGGAGATACAAAGCCGTATTGGTCGATGCCGATGAGTATCTCCTTGAACTGGTGCGTTACCTTCACCTCAACCCCGTGCGAGCCGGAATAACAGCAGATCCGCTTGAATTCCCGTGGAGCAGTCATCGAGCATACTGCGGCAAGGAAAATATTCCTTGGCTAAGCACTGATCTCACCCAGTCGGCCTTCGGCAAACGTCGGGATACGGCCCGGATGAAATTCCTTCAGTTCGTTTTAGAAGGACTGGATGAAGGGCACCGCCCCGAGTTCCACGAGGGTATCGGAGTCGACAGGAGGATATTGGGCAACGATTCATTTACCGGAAAAGTTCTCGTTGATAGCGAAGATATTCCTGTGCGCAGGATCGGAATCGACGAAATTGTTTCTGTGGTATGCAGGTTTTATGGGGTTCGGAATGAGGAACTTCGCGGGAGTACGCATCGCTCATCACGAATTCGGGCGATGACGGCATGGATTACATTGGAGACTGAAGGGTGCACGATAACAGAGCTTGCCGGCAGAACGGGACGAGACATCTCGACGCTGAGTTGCGCTGTGAGAAAATTGCAAGCCATGGCAGGAAAAGATTCGCGTCTGTCGGAGGAATATAGAATGATCAAGAAAAATACAAGGATACAAGCCTGACCCCATGGGCAACT
>JAGFXO010000021.1 GCA_017861285.1 Geobacteraceae bacterium
CCGATATCCCACACCCAGTTCGGTCAGGATGTACCTCGGGCGGGAGGCGTCCTCTTCAATTTTGCGGCGCAGATTGCTCATGGTGACCCGCAGTATGTTCGGCTGTTCCAAGTACGCGGTTCCCCATATCCGCTGCAGGATCTGCCTGTGGGTCAGAACCTTGCCCTCCTGTACAACCAGTAGATGGAGCAGCTCGTATTCGGTGGGCGTCAACTGGATTTCCTTCTCCCGGATGATCACCCGTCTCCGGGCCAGGTCCACCACCAGATCGTCAATCCTGTAAACAGGTTCGGGCGCCGCGTGTCGGGAGCGGCGCATGGAAGCGCGTATCCGAGCCAGCAGCTCCCCGGTACCGAACGGCTTCGTCAGGTAATCGTCCGCTCCGGTGTCCAGTGCCTTGATCTTGTCGTCTTCTCTGTCCCGCACGGACAGGATGATGACCGGCACATCCGACCATTCCCTTATCCGCCGAAGCACTTCCACCCCATCCATGTCCGGAAGCCCAAGGTCCAGGATAATCAGGTCCGGTCGCACAGCAACCGCCGAAGCAAGGGCGGTGTAGCCGTCTTCGGCCTCGTGAACGCTGAATTCTTCAGTGTTGAGAGCTATGCGAAGATAACGCCTGATCGCCGCCTCGTCATCGACGACAAGAATGCGGTGTTTCTGTTCTACTTCGCCTCTCATCCGTCAATTCCCCCCCGGAGTTTTTTCTTTAAGCGGAATAGTAACGGTAACGGTCAATCCGCCACTGATGCGGTTAGCGGCATGAATATCCCCCTTATGCGCTTCAACAAGACCTTTGCATATGGATAGCCCCAACCCCGTGCCACCCGCTCCTTCCGGTACAGGAATCTGGTAAAATTTTTCGAAGATCTTTGTCAAATCGCCCTCGGGAATGCCCGGTCCCCTGTCGGAAACTTCGATTATCAGCCTGGATTCATCGGTAAACGCCGAAATCTCTATCTCTCTGTCGACAGGCGTATACTTCAGGGCGTTATCCAGCAGGTTGACCAGCACCTGGGTCATCAGCGTCATGTCAATTGGGACCATGGGCAAATCGGGAGCGAGGTGCACCCCCACTTTTCTGCCTCCGATACGGTGTTCCAGAGAGGCAAGAGCGCAGCCCACCAGTTCCTGTACATCGTTCATTTCTTCCTTGAGTTTTATGGCTCCCGATTCCAGCCGGGTCATGTCGAGTAGGTTGCCGACAAACCGGTTAAGCCTGCCCGCTTCTTCCCATGCCGCGTCGAGGAGTTCATTCCGCGATTCGTCGTCCAGCATGCTTCCCCTTTCCCTGATGGCGCTCAATGCACCGGTTATCGATACAAGAGGGGTTCGAATGTCGTGGGAAACGGAATTTAGCAGAGCGCGTTCAAGGTTGTCCCTGGCCTGCATGATCTTGGCCTGTTCAGCCTGCCGGGATAGTTGGACCCTTTCCAGGGCCATGGCCGTCTGGCTGGCAAAGGCATCAAGGAGCCGGCGCGTCTGCGGAGAACGGTAGTCCGCCTCATTGTCCAGCTTGATCCCCAGTACCCCGACCAGACTCCCGGACGTCTGGAGAGGGAGATAAAGAAGGCCTGACGAACCGAGTGTCCCGGTTCCACGTCCGGCTTCCCGACGGTTGCGGAATGCCCAGTCGGCCACGGCCATTTCCTTTGCATCGAGCGCAAGATCCTTGCAGGCGGCCGCGACTTTCAGGCTCTCCCCTTCCGGGAGGAGCACTGCAACCCATGCACCCATGGATTCCCCGATGTTCCCAATTACCGCATCCATGAGGGTTTGCATGTCGGCGGCAGCAGCCAGGTCGCGGCTCAGGTAGTAGAGGCTTGTCGTCTGCTCCTCCCTTTCACGCACTGCCTCGGCGCGCTCGCGGGCCTTGGAGACAAGGGAACTGATGACCACTCCGACGGCAAAAAGCGCCAGGAAGGTAATAATGTACTCGGTATCGGCTACCGCGAAGGTCAGGTGAGGCAGAACAAAGAAAAAATCGAAGGCGAGGACGCCGAGAAACGCCGTAAGAATTGCCGGTTTCAAGCCGAAACGAAGCGCCGCGACCACGACGGCCAGCAGGTAGACCATGACCATGTTGGTCGGTGCGAGGAAAGGACGCAGGAGCTGACAGGCCAAGGTGGCAGCAGCGACCAGGGCGAGGCTCGCCATGTACCCGGGCAGGTGGAGCCGGCTTTTTGGGCTGGTGACGGCATCTCGCGGTTTTGGCGGGGCCGGTTCTATGCTTACGACATGAATGTCTATCGCCCCGCTCAGCCGTATGATCCGGTCGACCGTGGGAGGGATAAGGAACTCGCGCCAGCGCGGCTTGGCGGGTTTGCCGACCACGATTTTGGTGACGTTGTGTTTGACGGCAAAGTCGATAACCGCTTCGGCTACCGAAGTGGAACTGACGGTTCTCACGTACGCGCCCAGGCTTTCCGCCAGACGGAGGTCCTTCCAGACCCTTTGCCGGTTTTCCTGCAGATGTTTGCTGGTGTCGGGGGTTTCGATATAGATCGTGAACCATTGGGCTTTGATCTCATCCGCCAGGTGTCGGGTCGTGCGGATCAGCCGCTCACTGTAAGGGCTGCCGCTGACGCAGACGAGGAGCCGTTCAGCCGCGGGCCAGGGACCCGGAATGGCCCGGGATTCCATGTAGGCCCGCATCTCCTCGTCCACACGGCTTGCTGCCCGGCGCAAGGCCAGTTCCCGCAGGGCGATCAGGTTGCCGGGCTTGAAAAATTTGCCCATGGCCTTGGCTGCCTGCTCGGGAATATACACCTTCCCTTCCTTCAGACGCTGCAGCAGTTCCTCCGGCGATATGTCAACGAGCTTGATTTCCGCCGCCTCATCCAGAAGGCGGTCCGGGACGGTTTCCCGGACCGTTACACCTGTTATCTGGGCGACTATGTCGTTGAGGCTCTCGAAATGCTGGATGTTGACTGTGGTATAGACGTCGATGCCGGCTGCCAGCAGCTCCTCCACGTCCTGCCAGCGTTTTTCGTGGCGGGAGCCGGGGGCGTTGGTGTGGGCCAACTCGTCCACCAGGGCGATCCCGGGCTTGCGCGCCAGCACCGCATCGATGTCCATTTCAGGAAGGAGCACCCCCATATATTCAATCAGGGCTTTGGGGATGATCTCCAGCCCGGCAAGCATGGAATCGGTCTCGAAACGGCCGTGGGACTCCACGTAGGCCGCCACCACGTCCCGGTCGTCCAGCTTCCGCTGCCATGCCGCCTCCAGCATGGCGAAGGTCTTTCCCACACCGGCGGCATAACCGAGGAATATCTTCAGCCTGCCCCGCTTCTCCTGCTCCTCTTCAGCCTTGGCCAGCTTCAGCATGGCCTCCGGTGAGGGACGGCTATCGTCATCGTTGTCCGTCATGGAGCCAGTTTATCCAATGCCAGATTTAATGCAAGCACATTCACCCTGGGCGCACCCAGAATGCCGAACTGGCGGTCCTCGGTATAGGAGGCAACCAGCTTCAGCAAGGCTTCCTCCGTCATCCCGCGAGCCCTGGCGACACGGGGTATCTGAACCCGGGCCGATTCCGGTGTGATATGCGGATCGAGCCCGCTGGCCGACGCCTGCACCAGGTCCGCGGGGGCACCGTTCGAAACACCTGAATCCTTTAATGCCTTCACTCTGTCGGCAACTGCTTTAAGGTAATCAGGGCTGGTCGGCCCCGAGTTGGAGCCGCCGGAACCCATCGGGTTGTAGCCGAAATCGGTAGTTGCCGAAGGACGCGGCCAGAAGTATTTCGGGCCTGAAAACGGCTGGCCGATGAGTCTGGAACCGACGACCCTGCCGCTCTTGTCGGTAATGAAGCTCCCTCCGGCCTGTTTCGGAAAAAGAACGGAAGCAACGCCGGTAACCACCGCCGGATAGATGCCGCCGCAGATACCGGTGAAGGCGATGAATATCAGGATTGCGGGCTTTATGTCTTTCATGGTTTTTGCTCTCCATCAGCTGTCAGCTGCCAGCCGCTTGTTTCAACTACACAAACATCCCCACCAGCAAATCAATCCCCTTGATGCCGATGAACGGCACGATGATCCCGCCAACCCCATAGATGAGCAGATTGTAGATCAGCAGTTTCTCCGCCGGCAAGGGGCGGAATTTCGTCCCCTTGAGGGCCAGCGGCACCAGCATCGGAATAATAACCGCGTTGAAGATAACCGCCGACAGTATGGCGCTGAAGGGGCTCTCCAGTCTCATGACGTTGAGCGCTCCCAGCTGGGGATATATGGAAATCAGGGCGGCCGGGATTATGGCAAAGTACTTGGCTATGTCGTTCGAGATGCTGAACGTGGTCAGGTTGCCTCGCGTCATCAGAATTTGCTTGCCGATCTCGACAATGTCCAGCAGCTTGGTCGGGTTGCTGTCCAGGTCGATGATATTGGCCGCCTCACGGGCCGGCTGGGTGCCGGTATTCATGGCCACCGCCACGTCCGCCTGGGCGAGGGCCGGGGCGTCGTTGGTCCCGTCGCCGGTCATTGCCACCATGTAGCCGGCCTGCTGGTTCTCCCTGATCAGCCGCAGTTTGTCCTCCGGTTTTGCCTGGGACAGAAAGTCGTCCACCTGGGCCTCGGCGGCGATGGCGGCGGCGGTCAGGGGATTGTCGCCGGTAATCATGACGGTCTTGATCCCCATGCTCCGCAACTGGGCAAACCGCTCCTGTATCCCCCCTTTGACGATATCTTTGAGGTTGACAACACCGAATATCTCCGCATCGATGCAGACAACCAAAGGCGTAGCCCCGGCGCGGGCGATATTCTCAACTATTGTCTCAAGGCCATCAGGGTTCACCTTTCCCCCCGTTTCCCGCACAAAGGCTATGACCGAGTCGGACGCCCCCTTGCGGTACCGTTTCCCCCCCACATTTACTCCTGATAGACGGGTATCTGCGCTGAAAGGGACGTTTTCCGCGTAAGTAGGGAGGGTTCCCGCCCGCAGACCATATTTCTGCTTGGCAAGTACCACAATACTCCGCCCCTCGGGGGTTTCGTCGGTCAGCGAAGCCATCAGGGCTGCTTCAGCCAACTCCTGTTCGGTATGGCTCCCGACAGGGACGAAGGCAACCGCCTCCCTGTTCCCGAGTGTAATGGTGCCTGTCTTGTCCAGGAGCAGCACGTTGACGTCGCCTGCTGCCTCGATGGCCCGCCCCGAGAGGGCGATGACGTTTTTCTGGAAGAGGCGGTCCATGCCGGCGATGCCGATGGCCGGGAGCAATGCGGCGATGGTTGTCGGTGCCAGGCAGACGAACAGGGCCACCAGTATCGTCAGGGAGACAGGTTGACCGTGTCCGGCCGCCTTCACGCTGTAAATGGAGAGGGGACTCATATTCGCGCAGACCAGCAGGAAGACGAAGGTAAGGGCGATCAGAAGCACCTCCAGCGCGATCTCGTTGGGGGTCTTGCGACGTTTGGCTCCCTCGATCAGGGAAATCATCCGGTCTAAAAAGGTTTCGCCCGGATTGGCGGTGATCCTGACGATGATCGAATTGGCGATGACCGTGGTCCCGCCGGTTACGGCGCTACGGTCCCCCCCCGATTCGCGTACAACCGGGGCCGATTCGCCGGTGACTGCCGCCTCGTTTACCAGTGCCGCGCCGGCAATTACCTCACCATCGCCCGCAATCAGTTCATGGGCCTCCACGAGGATTTGATCATCCTTGCGAAGCAGATTCCCGGACACCATCTCAAAGTCGCTGCCGAACTCGGGTTTCTTCAGGCGCTTTACCTTGACTTCGGTGCGGGTCTTCCTTAGGGATGCCGCGCGCGCCTTGCCGCGGCCTTCCGCCAGGGCCTCGGCGAAGGTGGAGAAGAGGACGGTCAGCCAGAGCCACAGGGAAACCATGCCGGTAAACCAAGTCGGTTCGGGACTTTTTCCCGTGAGAGACATGATGAACGTAATCAGCGTTATGAAGCTGGCGATCTCCACGCAGAACATGACCGGGTTGCGCCACAGGGTGCGCGGACTGAGTTTCTTCAAGGCTTCGACCAGCGCCGGCTTCATGATCAGTGGGTCGAAAATGGATATCGGTTGAGTACCGTGTGTTGTCATTATCAGTTACCTCCCAGCATGGCAAGGTGTTCCACGATCGGCCCAAGGGAAAGAGCTGGGAAAAAAGTAAGGGCACCGACGATAAGGATGACCAGCGTCAGCCAGAGGGCAAACGGCGCCTTGTCGGTCGGCAGGGTTCCAAGGCTTGGGGGGACGTACTTCTTTTCCGCCAGGGACCCAGCCATGGCCAGCACCGCCACTGCAGGCACGTACCGCCCCAGGATCATGGCCAGAGAGCCGAGTAAATTGTAAAAATTCGTGTTTGCACTCAGGCCGGCAAAGGCGCTCCCGTTGTTGTTGGCCATGGAAGCAAAGGCGTAGAGAACCTCGGAGAGACCGTGGGCACCGGGGTTGGCCATTGACGCCACCGCCGACGGAGTAATCATTGCGATGCCGGACATTACCAGGACCACGATTCCTGCGGTAAGGATCGTCAGGATCGACATCCACATCTCGCGGACTTCGATCTTCTTGCCCAGGTATTCCGGCGTCCGGCCGATCATCAGACCCGCCACGAAGACTGCGATGACCGCGAAGGCCAGCATGGTATAAAGCCCCGAGCCGACCCCTCCGAAAATGATTTCACCCAGCAGGATAAGACTCATCGGGATCATGCCGCCGATGGGAGTAAGGGAATCATGCATGGCGGACACCGCGCCGCATGAGGTACCGGTGGTGGCCACCTCGAACAGACTGGTCCCGGCCAGGCCGAAGCGAACCTCTTTACCCTCAAGATTTGCTCCGTGCACACCGAGTCTGGTCACCAGAAGGTTGCCGCTCACCTCCGCCCCCTGAAGAACGGCGAACGACCCGACCAGCACCAGGAGCATGACCCCCAACAGAGCCCACCCTTGGCGGGTGTTGCCCACCATCAGGCCGAAGGTATAGGTAATTGAGCCGGGGATAAGAAGAATCAGCAGTATTTCAAGAAAATGCGACAGTGGTGTCGGATTCTCGTAGGGGTGGGCCGAGTTGGCGTTGAAGAAGCCGCCGCCGTTGGTGCCGAGTTCCTTGATCGCTTCCTGCGAAGCGACCGGCCCCATGGGAACGGTGACTTCACTGACCGTGTCGCTCTCGGTGACAGGGTTTCCTTTTGCATCCATGAGGGGATTTCCCCTGGTATCCAGCTTCGGCTTGTCATAACTAGCTGGCTGCAACAGCGAAACTGTTTTGTAGGCGCTGACGTTCTGGATTACCCCCTGGGAAACCAGGACAGGGGCGGCAACGAGTGACAGAGGGAGCAGGATGTACAGGGTAGCGCGGGTCATATCGACCCAGAAGTTGCCGAGCAACGAGGTCGTGCGCCGTACGAAGCCGCGGACCAGGGCGATGACGATGGCCATGCCGGTGGCGGCGGAGACGAAGTTGTGCACCGCAACCCCCACCATCTGGGTGAAATAACTGGCCGTCGTTTCACCGCTGTAAGCCTGCCAGTTGGTATTGGTAACGAAGCTGATGGCGGTGTTCAGCGCCAGAGGCCAGGTGAAGGCCGGGAATTTCTGCGGGTTAAGGGGAAGCAGGTGCTGGAAGAGAAGCATGGCAAAGAGCGCAACAAAAAGCACTAGGTTGAAGAGAATCATGTCCCAGGCATAACGCTTCCATCCCATCTCCTCGTCCCTGTTGACCCCGCAAAGGCGGTAGATCAGTTTTTCGCAGGGGACGACGACGGGTGAGAGGAAGGTCCGCTCCCCCTGAAAAACCCTGGCCATGTAAGTACCGAATGGCTTTATCAGGGCCAGTAGGACGACGAAAAAAAGAGTTATTTCCACCCATTCATAGGCATTCATAGTGAGTCCTCCGATTGTTTGCTCCCCTCAATAAGACCATGTATTTGTTTCAAACACAGGGCGGAAGCAGTTCGGATTTCCCATCGCTGTTCAAGTCGGTTGAATTCCGGTATTTCCCCCTGTTCAAAAGCAGGAGGCGCAATTGTCGTTGCTTCCGAAGGAACTATGTAAGCGCCTCGCTTTAAGGGAGACTCATCCGCAAAGCCTTCACCTTGGTACGCTCCCGTTTCCTTATCGAAGTAGTAGATTTTCATAAAGCCTCCACCATTTGATAGAAGAGTCTGCCGGTTTCATTTGCTTAACATATATCCGATATCGCATTAAAACGGCGTTAAAATGTGGGCAGACTGCATTAAGAGCATGTGAAAATCTTTACAACCCACGAGCTTGTGGGTTCACTATCTCCAGTTTGTAAATATGGATAAAATGATTGAATTAAAATTCAATTTCACAAGCAAAGGTTTTGGGGATTGAACCAATACGAAAGGATAAGTATGGCTTGATAGGTTGGGAATGAATGTAAAATTATTCTTTGCCTGGTATTGCCGATCATCAAAATCAGAGAAAACGAACGTTGGCTGTCCGCTTTTCCATTAATTGAAATGGCGGGTATGTTGCTCGAGCAGTTGCTATTGAAAAGGTGTCGAAGAAATATTACATTTCGACTCTGGTAACGACACCTTGGAGCTTGCCTGGAGGCAGTTTGTAGAACTGCACGAAATTGGGAGTAAGTCTCTTGATGATGCTGAAGATGCGCCAAGCGGGGTTTGTTGTGGAAATATCCTCTACACCATAGAAGATAACCTTTTCCCTGATCTCGCTCTTTTGCAGAAGTTTCTCAATGTCGATTACCTCCATGTAACCAGCCCGTATTTCAAAGGCATCGAGACCTGTGCCGATTCCCTTCGTCAGCTTATACTTCACCTCGAAGGGTTCGTCGGTGCGGATAATGGAAACGAAGATATTCCGCTCATAGATGATGTTGCTTCTGATTACGCAGTGAATGACATATGGCGGGACAACAGGTGTTTCCCTCGTGAAGAAGAGTGCCGTCCCCGGAATGGTTTTCCCTTTGGCATAAATCTGTTCATAGGATTCGAGGAAAGTCTCCAGGTCTAGCGGTCTCAAAGCTCTGTAGAGCGCACTCTGCCCTTTAGTCCAGATGAGGATGGTTAAAAATGGTAAAGAGGCGAGGACAATGGACCAGTAGGCGCCATGGGGAATTTTATTCATGCATGCCGTGAAGAAGGCAAGGTCCGCTATTGCAACCAGTACCGCAAGCGGAACCTTCCACTTCTTTTGCGTACGTTTGTATATCATAATCATCATGATTCCGGTGATGACCATAGTTCCGGTGACTGCCAAGCCGTAGGCCGCTGCCAGGTTTTCCGATTTTTTGAACACAATCATTATAAAGATGACTGCCATGAGGAGTGCCCAATTGACCGAGCCGATATATATCTGGGATTTCAATTGGCTTGAAGTGAAGCTAACCTTCAAAAGGGGCATGATTCTGGTTGTAATCCCCTGGTAAACAATCGAGAAGACCCCGCTGATCAATGCCTGGGAAGCAATGACGGTTGCCATGATTGTAAGGATAAGGAACGGTACATAAAGGAAGGGCGCCTCTCTTTGAACCATGCCGAAGAGGAGGTTCTTCTCTGTGCCGAAGGACAGAACATAGGCGCCTTGCCCGAAATAATTGATGATCAGGGCGAAAAAAGCGATGCACCATGCCCGGATAATTGGCTTGCGTCCCAAATGTCCCATGTCTGCGTAAAGAGCCTCCCCGCCAGTGGCACAGAGAATAACCTCGGAAAGAACGAAAAAAGCTGAAAACCCATTGTCCATAAAGAATTTGGCCGCATAATAAGGACTTGCCGCCTTCACCAACTCGGGATGGCTTGCTATCGAGATAAGGCCCGAGACTGTAAGTGATGAGAACCAGATGACCATGATAGGGCCGAACGTCCCGGCAATCTTGTCGGTTCCCTTGAACTGGAAGATGAAAAGAGCAACGGCAATTATGGCGGCAATGAGGATCATGGTTTCCTGGTGCAGTGTTTCCAGACCGGGGATTAGAATCATCCCTTCCACCGCCGACAGGATACTGATGGCTGGTGTGATAACCCCGTCCCCAAGGAGCAGAGAGACACCTACATAGGAAAGGAAAGCGACGAAGACTATCTTTCGTCCCGACTTCATCATGCGGACCAGGATCTCCTTGAGAACGATGGTTCCTCCTTCTCCCTTTCGGCCGAGGCTCATGGCAAGCCAGGCGTATTCGACTGAGACGAGGATGGTCAAGGTCCAGAAGATAAGAGAAAGTATCCCCATCACATTATCAAAAGTCGGCTTGGTAAATGCGAAAATTACCGTCAGGGTATAAATAGGGCTTGTCCCAATGTCGCCAAAAACCAGCCCGAATGATTTGACGATTCCCTTCCAGAAAGACTCAGGTGTTTTCTGCATCATATGTTCCTTTCAGAATAACAGCTTGCAGGGAAGATAATGCTTCAAATGGGGACTCTGTTCTCATAACTCTGCTCTCAATAGATTGCCAACGCCAAGACCAGTCAGGATATAGCGGAGAGACTGGATGCATCGTCCTCAATTTTGCGGTGCAGGCTGCTTATGTTGACCTGCAATAAGTGTGGTTGATCGATATAGGCCATGTCCCGTACTTGCCTGAGAATCTGGCTGTGGGTGATGATTTTGCTGGCATGTATGACTAGCAGGCGCAACAGCTCATAGCTGGTGGGATTATGTTGCACTTCTTTGCCACGCACGAGAGCCTGGAGTTTGGAAAGGTGGGCTTGCATTTCATCGATCATGTAAGCTTGACCGAAGGTCTGCTGAATGGAGCCTGTCTGTGGAGTTCGTGGTTCAGGTAAATATTTATACACGCTTGTGTTTTCATACCCATATTTATACAATTCGCCATGCATAAATCAATAGCAAATAATCTCTGTTAAAAATCATATGGAACTCTTAATCTGTAAATCAGACTCTTTTTCGATATTTAGGGAAGCCGAATTCAAATTGGCGACTCCTTGGGTATGAAAGGACACCTGTGCTCTGGCCAATATAAACTCTTTTACGCATTCAGACTGGGAACATATCTTACATGCCGGCCTCAAAGTTGCGCATAATGCTTCATCTTCCGTTTTGTGTCGTCTATTTCCAGCATCCTTGATGCTGAATCAATTGATATTATTCATTTTATATCGCTAAGTTACGCTAGATGAGCAATCCCCTCGGGCAGAGAGTTCAATGGTCAGTTTACCGGGTGAACAGAGGGTTAGACGTACTTCCGCCAACCCCCTTATTCTTTCCGCCGATGCGTAGGAAACGTCAGAGGACTTCCTTCCGCAAGGCCTCTATTCCCATCTCTTCCACAACCTTGCCGATGCGGCATTTCTTGCCGGCCGCGGAGAACCAGGAGACCAGCCGTTCCACCACGGCCAAAGCCTCCTCGTCCGTGGGCAGGTCTTCCACGAGCACCTGGGCCATGCGCGGACGGGAGCCGCCGTTCCCCCCCACCATGACCTTCCAACCCTTGGGTCCGCCGATGAGCGACAAGTCCCTGATGAAGCCTTCGCAACAATCGTTGGGGCACCCGGAGACGCTCATCTTGAATTTCCAGGGGACCTGGAGGCGGTGATAGCGCCGGTCCATTTCCATGCCCACGTCCCTGGTGACCCGCTGCGCACGCTTGCACCAGCTGGCGCCCGGGCACATCTTCACGTAGCGGATGCATAACCCGGTGCCACCCTCGTCCAGATCGCCCAGATCGGCACGGATTGCATCCAGCTTCTCTTCGGGGATTCCAAATAGGGCGATCCGCTGGGCGATGGTTATCTTGATCTCCGGGATACTGTGGCGTTCCGCAACATCGGCGACCCTGCGCAGCTCCTCAGGGTTCGTGTACCCGCCAGGCATGTGAACTTTGATGGCGTAGGTCTCGCCGTCCCGCTGCACGATGGCCCCCTTTTCGGGTATGTTCTGTTTCATTGGCATCCTCCTTCGGACCTGTGATCTATTTTTGGGTTCATCTCAAAAATCTGTGCATGAAATAGTCGATTGATCATTGAAAAGCATGAGTTCCATCAGGAAGTTATGGAAGCGCCAAACACAATATCTATCAAGTTGCCATCCGGAAACCAAACAGCTGCCGACAGGTGGTCAATTCTCGATGACGACCAGCATGTGCTTCAATTTCTATTTGCGTACAATCAGCTTACAAATGTGACAGAGAATCGTTGTCCCAATCGATTCGCGTGTGTGTTCAGTCTTCCGGATGCCACTCTGCCATATGACTGGCGTGCGTTTTCAAATACGCTCCAGGTTCGTAGAACTTGTCATAGAAATCCAGATCGAGATGGTGTGCCTGCAGATACATGATGAGGAACATCGAAGGCACGGTGCCGGGAAATTTTCCGAAAGCATCGTACACGTATTGCGCCTGAAGGGCCACGCACTCCCTGAAGCGTTCATCATGGATTTGCGCAGCCGCGCGGACTTTGGGACTGTCTTTCCAGGGACCGGGTGTGGCTGGATGAAACGGCCCTCCGGGACCGAACTTGCGCTCGCAAAGCGCTTCTACCGCAGCACGCATGTCCGTGAAGTGAGGTGGGCAGAATCCCTCCATCACTCCTTCCAGACCGGTCGGATTCGGGTAAGGCCAGCGCTCGTCCGTATCATACCGGAATCCCAACCCAGGCACATCGTGGTTGCCACTGGCTCCCAGCATGGCAAAGGGATCGATTCCGTTAAACATCCATCCACCCAACCCCATGGCCTGGAGCATTAATGTGCCTGCATAGCAACTGGCCCCCAGTTCGACAGTCAGTTCCGAAAGTGACCACTGCTCCACGAAGGTTATGGGCCAGGCGTTCTCAACGTCCACAATGTCTTTGAAGTGTTCGATTCCCGGGATGGCTCGTTTATTGATGTCGTCATACAGGACCAATCCGTTTTGCAGCATGTAGCATATGTTGAGCAGCACATGTTGCGAAAGATCGCCCACGGGGATGACAAGTAGTGTCGAGGGTTTATTGAAGACCCATGTATTGTGTGCCTCGGCAAAAGGAACTTCGGCGGGAAACCTGAGGCGCCCATCCTGGATCTTACGCGCGCGGTTCCGGACATTCTCCATGAATTCTTCCAGGTTTAATGAACCATCGTCGGCACGTTCAGCGAATGCCGGTGAATCACGCATCTCCAGAACATACACGCCTTCATCGTCAGTGAAGAAGGTCTGGCTTGTATGAAAACCGGCCGCTGAGGGAAATACCCGCCCGCCGGCTGCACCGGCATAATTGGAAAGGTGGGGAGCATAACGGGCAGCACGGAAAATCATGTGGTGCCAGGATGTGTTCCCCCCACAGGCCGACACAACCAGCATCTTCTCCACGTCAGTCAACGGTACTGGCTTCTGGAGAGATTTATACGCGAAGACTCCATCCGGGATCTCCGCACCTTTGAAGAAACGTCGCGATCGACGGCCCAAGAGAGCTTCAATGAGGCCAAAATCCATAATTTTCCGGAAACCCGGTGGTCCGGACTTGTTCGACATGAGACCCTCCTCCCGATATGTTTGAATATCTTGTGAGTCTTCTGGCAACTGATATGTCCCGGCACTTCGAAAAAAAATGCCTTGCAGTTTTGCGCACCTGACGTGTGAAGACCGTTCCAGAGCGCCCGGCCGCCATCGCATTGTCGGCAATGCACTATAACAGTCTCGTCAACAAGAACCCCTGAACGTAGCGTATACAACGACTATTGTCATCGTCACACAGTTTGAAAGCTTAACTGTGACGGGAACAGAGTTTGTCACAATGTCATAGACTGGAGAGAACTGGGGACCCAGTCTCACGACTTCCTGCTTTTGAGAAGTATGGCAGGATATTATGAGAGACTTGCCCTCATGTACCAGCCGGACCTCCCATTGATTTTGCCAAAGAGTCTACTATTCTATTTCTTTGAGGATACATGCTGAAATTTGATAAAGAAATTGACATAATGTTTCAGCACCTGTCCATCACCTCTCGTATCTTGTGCAAAACGTCGTTTTTATTGAAAGGTTTAGTAATAAATTCTATTTCTTCTTCTCTTATACCTTGCTTTTGCATGATGTCTGCCGTATACCCACTGATGAAGATCACCTTTATTTCTGTCATTATCTTTCTTATCTCATCAAGGATTACTTTTCCGTTCTTATTTGGCATTACTACATCTGACAATACAAGATCAATGTCTTGTTGCTCCCTGAAACGTTTAAGTGCCTCATCACCATCCCCTGCTAAAATTACCTTGTAGCCGGCCCTTTCGAGGATTTTCTTTAAGAAAACTCTTACGATTTATTCATCATCGACAATCAGCAGGGTCTCAGTACCACCTGCACGTGGTGAAGGTGTGTTTGATTGATCGTCGACAACAAAGTCATCCATGACAAGGGGAAGATAAATCCTGAAAGTAGTCCCTTTGCCTGGTTCGCTGCTGACCAGGATGGAACCGTCATGCTGCTTGACGATCCCATAGACGATGGACAACCCAAGGCCAGTCCCCTTGCCGACCTCCTTGGTGGTATAAAATGGCTCAAATAGCCTTTCCATTGATTTCTTGTCAATCCCTGGGCCGGTATCGGAGATGGATATCAGGGCATATTTTCCGGGCGCCGCAAGATCATAAAGCGCCTCCTTTCCTTCCTTGACCATCACCTGCTTTGTCGATATTGACAAGCTTCCACCATCGGGCATGGCGTCACGGGCATTTGTAGCAAGATTCATGAGAACCTGTTCGATCTGCCCGGTATCGGCTTTTACCAGCATCTTCTTGCTGGATAATGCTAAGCTGAAGTCTATGTCTTCCCCGATAATTCTTTTCATTAATCTGCTGGTGCTACTGATGATGGTGTCAATGTGTATTGGTTTCGGGTTGATCACCTGTTTCCTGCTGAATGCGAGAAGCCTCCTCGTAAGTTCGGCAGCGCGATCGGCGGCTTTCAGCAACTGAACGACGCTTTCTTTTGACAATTCGTCGTCTTCTGCAATACGCTCCTGGAGTATTTGCCCGAAGCCTGATATACCGGTAAGGAGGTTATTGAAGTCGTGGGCCACTCCACCTGCAAGAACACCGATTGATTCCATCTTCTGCGATTGCAAGAGTTGCTGTTCGAGTCTCCTGCGCTCCGTTATCTCCTTCTGCAAGGCTTCAACAGTTTGCTCCAGTTCGCCGGTTCGCTCCGCAACCCTTTCCTCCAGTTCGTCATTTGCCTGGCGCAGTGCCTGCTCGGCTTTCTTTCGCTCGGTGACATCGAGCACCAGGGAGAGGATTGACCGCAGATTTCCCGATTCATCCAGCAATGAGGAGTTGTACCACTCACAGTGGACGACCGACCCGTCTTTGTGGTAATTACGGTTGGCGGAGAATCGGCGGGGATTTTTCCCTTTCTGCAAGTCGGAGATAACCTCGGCGACTTGCAGTTCATCCTCCTCGTAGATCCACCGGAATTCATCAATACTCTTGCCCAACACCTCTTCGGCCTTCCAGCCGAACATCCGTTCAGCCTCAGCTGACCACCGAATCAGCCGCATGTCCGGTCCCCACTCGATTACCGCCAGCGGGGAATTGTCCACGTGGTACGTCAGCCGCTGGGACAGTTCCCGCAGCGTTTCCTGGGCCTGTTTGCGGTCGGTGATATCACGCCAGACGGAAATGCCGCCGATGATGCTGCCGGAACTGCCGAGTACAGGAGCGGCGTTGCATAAAAGGTACATGAGACTCCCATCGGAGTTTATCTGAATGAGTTCTTCGTTACGGATTGTTTCGCCATTGCGGATTGCGCGTGACATCGGCAAATCCTGCACCTCCACAGGCGTCAGGCCGTCAGGATGATAGATATTCCATTGTCCGACAACAGCATCTACCGTTGCACCGTAATATGTTCCTCCCAGCAGTTCCTGACCGGCACGACTGACCATGCGTATTTTCATGTCCGGCGCATCGGCAATAGTGAGGCCCTCAGGAACATATTCCATCAGTGCATAAAGAATCCGCCTCCCTTCTTCAGCCTCTTCCAGTGCCTGTTTCAGGCTCTTTTCCGCTCTGATTCGATCGGATATGTCCATGACCGCCACAGCGCTGCCCACGACTCGACCGCGGGCGTTGAGTATCGGTGCTGCGCTGTTGTGGACATAGGTGCGGGAACCATCGAACCGCATAATCTCAACCAACTGCCCGACGACGGTCTCGCAACGTTGGACTGCGCGTGCCGAAGCCCACTCATCAGGCTTAACCGGCAGACCGCTGTCCAACCACCAGGCTTGATATGCAGCATAATCGCTGACCGATTGCGTTGAAGGACGAGGTCCGCCCCAGAGCTGCTCATAGGTATGATTGACCCGGCTTATTCCGCCATTAACATCAATAATGGCCAAACCAACGGGCAGGGCTTCCAAAACGGCTTCGAGGAGGTTTTTGTCATTTACGGCCTCCATACGAGCTTCTTCCAATTGCTGATAGGCCCGGATTCGGTCGCTGATGTCCTTGGCAATACCGCAGATCCTGGCCGGTCTGCCCTCACGAACACCGATCACTGAACCCTGGTCCCAAATCCAGCGAATTTCCTTATCCGGCCGGACAATCCGGTATTCTATGTCGTATTCTTTTGTTTCGCCCTGGTACCACTGCTCCAGTTCCCGCCGCACCCGGCACCGGTCGTCCGGATGAATGAAATTCAGCCATAAACGTGCATCCGCATAGAGTTCGCTTGTCGGCGTTCCCCATATCTTTTCAAACGCCGGGTTAACATAAACCATCTTTCCCTGTTCCAGATCCATAAACCAGAAAACATGATCAATATTCTCTGCCAGTAATCGGAACCGTTCCTCGCTTTCGCGGAGCGACTGCTCCATCTGTTTTTCCGGACTGACGTCACGAATAATACCAATACGGAAAAGGGGCTCTCCCAGAACGTGTGTCTGAGTATGGATGGAATTGGTCAACCAGCGGTAGCGACCGTCCTTGCCCTTGAAGCGGTACTCGATGATGCTCTTGCCTTCCGCTTTTGCCTGATCTATCCCGGCCGTCACCGTATCACGGTCATCGGGATGAATCCTTTCCATCGCTTCGACCAGGTTCAATGCTTCCATCTCCGTTAAGGAATAACCCGTTATTTGTTCAAGTAACGGGCTCATGTATTCGTATTGGCCTGTTGTAAGGTTTCTGAGGTATACGGCATCGGTAGATTTTTCCAGGGGTGTCAGCAATGTCTCGTCGTCATGCTGTGTCCCCGTAACCGAGCACTTTCCATCCTCCTGATTCTGCGTCTGTTCATGGGTTTCGATGCGTACTCCGTTACTCTCCAACAGCCCATTTGCTTCGTGTACAACCTGCCGGGCCTGACGGATCAGATCGAAAGCCTTCTGCAAAGAGATTGTATTTTCTTGACCAATAACCTGAGCTTGCAATTCCGATTCGAGTTCGGCCAATAAAAACTGGGCGTCCAGGATTTTCTGAAGTGGTTCCATAGCATGCCTCAAATTGTTTCATTTGTGATTTGTTTCATTTGTGATTCAGTAAGATTACCACAGAGACACATCATTCGTAAGGCTTTCGAATATTATCCTTGTCGAATCTATCAGCCTGTCTGAAACGAATAACAAACTTTTTCAGGGACGACTATTTACATTTTATTTGGGTTACATAACCTGATTATTGTATGGGCATTGAATTGATAATAATATATCGAATAATGCTTGACGATGCCTGTTGCCCTGATTTATATTTATTCTCAGTTATCAAAATAAGGGGGCAGAATCCGAAAACTGTCGATTCTTCAAAAAGATATGGGCGACAAGATACTTAAAATTGATAAATTACCTACGGTCAGGAGGCTACCCGCTTATCTCCGTCTTCTGAAAGTTTTCTCAAGTCAGGGGATCGATACTGTTTCATCCGGCCAGCTGGCTGAGCTGATGGGAATCGAGTCGATACTTGTGCGTAAGGATCTCGAATTGACGGGAATCAGTGGGACTCCCCGCATAGGTTTTCGAATTTCGGATCTTATCAGGTCTATTGAGAGCTTTCTCGGATGGGCAACTTCCACGGATGCTTTCCTGTTCGGTGTCGGTCAACTCGGAACCGCGCTTCTCGGATACAGGGAGCTGGGTCAATCCGGACTAAAGATAATCGCAGCCTTCGACACCGATTCTGACAAGTTAAACCGGACTTTCAACGGAGTTCGCGTCTTTCATGTGGACAAAGCTCCGGAACTCCTCAGCAGGCTGAATGTACAATTGGCAATCCTTACAGTCCCGCCCGAACATGCCCAGCAGGTTACCGATCTTCTTGTTATGAACGGTATTCAGGGCATCTGGAACTATACACCTGTGTCTCTGGAAGTTCCTGAAGGCGTGACTGTTCAGAAGGAGGATCTGCTGTCCGGATTGGCGGTGCTTTCAGTCAGGATGTCGCGGGCGGTCGTCTCCCAAAGATGTGAGGAGGGTTCGTGAGATGAGTCTGAAAATACGGATTTGCATGGGGAGTTCCTGCTTTCAACGGGGTAACAGAAAAAACCTCGAATTTATCGAAAAATACATTGATGATCATGGGTGTGCCGCCGAAGTGGAACTGATGGGCAGCCGGTGCGAGGATCAGTGCCGCAAGGGGCCGAACCTGCAGATAAACGGCCGGATGTATCACGAGGTGCACGAGGAGTTGCTGTTCGAGCTCCTGGAACTCCACATCAGCAAGAAATCGGGAGACTAGCATGGAATTGAGAAAACCGGTCTATACGGAAAAGACGGAATGTCAGGACTGTTTCAAGTGCGTCCGCAAATGCCCCGTCAAGGCGATAGAGATAGAAGAGGGGCGCGCCTCAATCGCTTCCGACCTCTGTATCTATTGCGGGCACTGCGTGGATGTCTGCTCGACCAAGGCAAAGAAGATCCGTGACGACCTTGATCTTGCGAAGGAGCTTCTCCGCAGGAAACAACGCGTCTATGTTTCCATCTCTCCCTCCTATGTGGGCGAATTCGCGGGAATAGAGCCTCAGTACCTGATATCCGCCCTGAAAAAGCTCGGCTTTGCAGCGGTCAGTGAAACCTCGCTTGGTGCCCAACAGGTTTCTGCACGTGTCGCCGAACATCTCCTGAGGAGCAATGCCAAACTGACCATCTCTTCCGCATGCCCGGCGGCAGTCGATTTTGTTCAGAAGTATCTTCCCGAGCAAGCGGACTCGATCACACCCATCCTCTCACCTCTACTTTCCCACTGCAGGCTGCTCCGCAAGATTTACGGCAATGACATTGGCATCGTCTTTGTGGGCCCCTGCGCAGCGAAAAAGCAGGAAGCGGACCGTCACCCGGACCTCCTTGACGTTGCCCTGACCTTTCAGGATCTGCACCGATGGCTGGAAGAGAAAGGGATAGACCCCTTGAACATGATTCCCCGCGGGGATGACCAGTTCGTGCCGGAAGCAGCCAACGAGGGAGCTCTGTATCCGGTGGAAGGGGGTATGAATGAAACCATAAGGCTGTTAGGGGATTTCAAGGATGTTCGCTTCATGACCCTCGCAGGCGTATACTGCATCAACAGGGCACTGACAGGGCTGAAGATAGACGAGCTGAGCAACAGGGTATTCGTGGAAATTCTCGCTTGCCAGGGAAGCTGTGTGCATGGCCCCTGTACCAGCAAAAACAGACCCTACCTTCTTGACGAGCTCGAGGTCTATAACCGGGCAAACATACCAGCCGGACGTGTCGAGCGGAACGTGCTGGTGGAGATAGACGGTCTGCATCGTGAGGCGCCTTTGCCGGTCCAGCACCATACCGAGGAGCAGATCCGCAATGCGCTGCAACAGGTGGGCGCTCTCCGGGAGGAAGATGAGTTGAACTGCGGCGGCTGCGGCTACGACACCTGCAGGACACTTGCAAGTGCCCTGCTGACGGGCCGGGCAGAACCCTCCATGTGCCTGTCCCACCTCCGCAAGCTGGCCCAAAAGAAGGCAAATGCCCTGCTTCGCTGTATTCCCATGAGCGTCGTCATCGCCGGCGCCGATATGAAGGTTATCGAATGCAATGAGAACTTCATCCAAATGTTCGACGAGGAATCCCTCTTGACGAACCAGATACATCCGGGCCTCGAAGGCGCGTGCCTCGAAAAGCTGGTGCCTTTCTCTGACCTGTTTTACACCGTAGTGGTTACAGGGCAGGACCTCCACCGGGATGCGCTGCACATAGACAACAAGATTTACAACGTCACCATCTTCACCATTGAGACCAACCAGGTGGTTGGCGGGGTCATTCTGGACGTAACCGATACGGAAATGCACCGTGAGCAGATAGCCCAGCGCGCCAAACAGGTAATCCGCAAGAATCTGGAAACGGTCCAGGAGATTGCCTTCCGTCTGGGAGAGAACATGGCGGACACGGAAATCCTGCTCAGGTCGCTCGCCTACGGATTCTCGTCCAAGGACATAAATCTCCTCGAGCAAAGGGAGGAAGATGCGGATGCTTCCTAAAAGACGCACCATACCGGAGAATCGAGACGGTAACGAAGACACTCTGCCATATGATCTGTTTATAGAGATCGAGTCATGTCAGAAGAACAAACATGGGCAGTATATCTGCGGCGACTCCTTCATGACCCACAAACTTCCGGAAGAGAACCGGGTAATATCCGTGCTTTCCGATGGCCTCGGTCATGGCCTCAAGGCCAATATCCTTTCGACCATGACGGCTACCATGGCACTGAAGTTCACTGCCAGCGACGTCGATCTGATCAGCTCCGCCGAAACCATTATGAATGCTCTGCCGGTCTGCAGAATACGAAACATAAGCTATGCGACCTACACCATCGTTGATATCAGGATGCAGACCGACATCAGCATCGTCGAGATGGATAATCCGCCTTTCCTTCTCATCCGGGACGGGGAAGCCCTATCAATACCGTACAAGGAAGTGGAGTCACCGATTCTTGACGGGAGAAAGATGAAAACCTACAATCTGAAAGCATTGCCTGAGGACCGCTTGGTCATCATGTCGGACGGGATTTCCCAGTCCGGTATCGGAACCAAAGAGCTGAAGCTGGGCTGGCGGGTCGACGGATGCAAGAGGTTTGTCCTGGATCAGGTGTGCCGCGATCCCCAAATCTCTGCCAGATCCCTTGCCGGCAATATACTAAACGAGGCGCTCACCAAGGAGGTTGGCGGCAAGGCCTATGACGACATGACCGTCAGTGTATTTTATTTTCGGAAACCGCGCACAATGCTGGTGCTGACGGGTCCCCCCTTTCACGAGAGGCGTGATGCCTACTTCGCCAATTACTTCGAAAACTTCAAGGGCCGCAAGGTCATCTGCGGTGGCACGACCGCGAATATCGTCGCCCGCGAGTTGAAACGCGAAATTGTGGATCATCTGGAGACGATGGATGGAGATATTCCACCGATTGCAACCTTTCAGGGGGCCGATTTGGTGACCGAGGGGCTCCTTACCCTGACAAAGGTCGCGCAATTTCTTGAGAAAGGCGAGACCACATCGCGAAGAAACGCCGCGAGCATGTTGTTGAATCTTTTTCTGGAGAGTGACAGCATCATGTTTCTCGTCGGGACCAAGATTAATGAGGCACATCAGGACCCAACACATCCGATGGAACTGGAAATCAGGCGCAATCTCGTCAAGAGAATAGCGAAGATCCTTGAACGCAGGTATCTCAAAGACGCCTATGTCAGATATATATGATTGCCTCAAGTGATCGTTTCACTCAGTTTGATGCTGCATGTGCGTACAATCGACTTGCAATTTTGATAAACATCTACGTTTGATGCGAATCAGTACAGCGCAGGGTCCTCATCGTATTTCGGCATGGCCACACCGGTACAGTCAAAGGCGTAACCGATGATTCTAGTCTCACCATAAAACCCCTTGGCATCCTCCCGCCAGTAGATATGTGTCGCACCCGCTTCCCTGGCCTTCAAAGCGGTCCGATATTTAAAATCGGCCAGGACCGGCGGGGGTCCCCAGTACCTGTAACCGTAAGGCCCTGGGAATTTGCCGACCGGGCGGCATTCCCTTACGCTTATCGGATCGGCCGCTCCCAGCGGAAATTGTTTATCAGAAAGAGACGTGGAACATCCCGTGAGCGCAATGATGGCAACGAACAGCAAGAAAGTCTTCATAAAACCTCCCAAAAAACCGCCTTCCAGCAAGATTTCCCTGAAGAGGATAGCCTTTTTCTTGAAAATGAAAATACCCGATTGCGGAAAAACCAGATCAGCTGAATGGACGAATCCGTTGTCTTCCCTGATCTGAATACCGAAAATAACTCAACTTTTTGAA
>JAGFXO010000181.1 GCA_017861285.1 Geobacteraceae bacterium
GGATGCGGGGCTTGCGATTCAATGTGTCGATGGTATCGGCATAGCTCTGGGACCAGGCTCTTTCACCGGCCTGCGTGTAGGTGTTGCTACAGCTAAAGGGCTGGCACTTGCGGCTTGCAAACCCGTTGTCGGTTTTTCGTCCCTTGCCATGCTGGCCTTCAATCTGCCATGGTCGGTCTATCCGGTATGTCCGATGCTCGATGCAAGAAAAAGCGAGGTTTACACTGCGGTGTATGATTGCAAGGGGTTTCCCTCGGCTATTGTCGAAGATTGCGTTGTTTCACCGGCGGCCTTTCTCGGGACAATAACGGAAACAACAATTTTTGTCGGGTCGGGAGCGATACGGTATCGTGAAATGATAGAGTCCGCGCTTGGAGCAAAAGCGATTTTTGCCCCGCTTTCCTGCAACCAGCCTCGCGCTTCAGCAGGGGCTGTCCTGTCTCATCATGCCTTTGAGAAAGGGGATACCATCCCTCTTGATTTTCTCAATCCTTCCTATATACGGCCATCAGAGGCCGAAATACAGAAAATAAAGAGATAGGGAAGACTGCTTCCGCCGCTTTAATAATTATGGCAAGCCAACTCGTTGTTGACAGCCGTTGCTTAATGTATTATTTTGAGCGCTTGTTCGAAAATTTTTATTTCTGCATGCTGGTGCGGATCGGCGCGCTGCAGTGCACGAACGGTTGAGGAATAAACATGAGAAGTGATGTGATTACCAAGGGCCTTGAACGAGTTCCCCATCGCGCCCTGCTGAAGGGTGCCGGCGTGCCCCAGAGCGAAATGGACAAGCCCTTCATTGGTGTTGCAACCAGCTTTACGGACCTTATACCCGGTCATGTCGGCATGAGAGACCTGGAGCGGTATATAGAAAAGGGTGTTCATACCGGTGGCGGCTATGCCTTCTTTTTCGGTATCCCGGGTGTTTGTGACGGTATCGCCATGGGACACAAGGGAATGCATTACTCGTTGCCGACCCGTGAACTTATTGCCGATATGGTCGAATCCGTGGTTGAAGCCCACAGGCTGGATGGGCTGGTTCTGCTCACGAACTGTGACAAGATTACTCCGGGTATGCTGATGGCCGCGGCCCGGCTGGATATTCCCGCCATAGTCGTGACGGCCGGGCCCATGCTTTCGGGCAGGGGGTCCGACGGCCGGAGATATTCCTTTGTAACGGACACGTTCGAGGCCATGGCGAGATACAAGGCCGGTGTCATCGATGCCAAGGAACTCCAGGTGTGCGAGGATAATGCCTGCCCCGGGATGGGGTCTTGCCAGGGGCTGTTTACCGCGAATACCATGGCGATTCTCACGGAGACCCTGGGAATGAGCCTTCCCCGCTGTGGCACAGCACTGGCTGTCTCCGCCCTGAAAAGGCGCATTGCGTTTGCATCGGGAGAAAAAATCGTCGAACTCGTGCGCAAGGATATCACCCCGCGCCAGATTCTGACCCGTGCGGCATTCGAAAATGCCATTCGTGTTGACCTGGCTCTCGGGGGGTCGTCGAATACGGTACTCCACCTGCTCGCCATAGCCAACGAGGCCGGGATCGAGCTGCCGCTCGAAACCTTTGACATCCTTTCCAAGCAGACACCGCAACTGGCTTCGATGAATCCGGCCGGACAGCATTTCATGGAGGACCTGGACGTGGCCGGCGGCGTGCTTGGCGTATTGAAGCAACTGGGAGATTCCGTCAAGGATAATCCGACGGTAATGGGTGCTTCCGTGAGGGAGCTGGTTTCCAGTATCGACAAGATCGATGAGAGCGTCATTCGTCCGGTCAGCGACCCCGTCAAAAAAGAAGGCGGTATTGCCATCCTGTTCGGGAATCTTTGCCCCAAGGGGGCGGTGGTCAAGCAGTCAGGCGTTTCTTCCGCGATGATGAAATTTACCGGTACAGCCAGGTGTTTCGATTCCGAGGAAAAGGCCATGAAGGCGCTGATGGATGGCAATATCCGGCCGGGCGATATCGTTGTTATCCGCTATGAAGGACCGAAAGGCGGACCGGGAATGCGAGAGATGCTTGCACCGACGGCGGCCATCATGGGTTTGGGGCTGGGCGAGTCGGTAGCCCTGATTACGGACGGGCGCTTCTCGGGTGGAACGCGGGGGCCCTGCATCGGGCATATTTCCCCCGAAGCCGCCGAAGGTGGGCCGATAGCGCTGGTTGAGGACGGGGACAAGATAGTGCTCGACATTCCTTCCCGCACTCTGGAATTGCTTGTTGGTGAGGAGACTCTCGAAACACGCAGGGCTGCATGGCAGCCGCCGGCTCCGAAAATCAGCAAGGGTTGGTTGGCCAGGTACGCAAAAGTTGTAACCTCCGCATACACCGGTGCGGTAACCTCTGCCGAATAGGGTTATTGTTTCCTGAAAACGGAGAGGTGTTCCGGTTTGTTTCGTCGCGTGCTGCATTTTTGTCTCAATAAATCTCAGGGGTGTTTCGGATGAAACTGGCAGGAGCTAAAATTTTGCTGGAATGTCTCAAGCTCGAGGGAGTGGATACGGTCTTCGGTTATCCCGGCGGCACCGTAATCAATATTTTTGATGAGCTCTATTCCTGCCCGGAAATAAAGAACATTCTGCCCCGACACGAACAGGCAGGGGTTCATGCCGCCGACGGCTATGCGCGAGCCACGGGAAAGGTGGGTGTCGCGATCGCCACGTCCGGACCCGGTGCCACCAATACGGTCACGGGAATTGCCACCGCTTATATGGATTCCATACCGCTTGTGGTCATTACCGGTCAGGTGCCTACGGCCCTCATTGGCAACGACGCTTTTCAGGAAGTCGATATTATCGGGATCACCCGGCCGTGCACGAAACATAGTTTCCTTGTCAAGAATGTCAGGGAACTGCCTGCAATTGTTAAAAAGGCCTTCTACATAGCGCGAACAGGAAGGCCCGGTCCGGTCCTCATCGATTTTCCCAAGGATGTCCAGGTAGCGGTAACCGAATTCAAATATCCCGACTCGATTGACATGCGCGGTTACAAACCTACCATTGAAGGACATCCGAAGCAGATAGAAAAAGCCGCCGGTATGCTGTTGTCCGCCAAAAAACCCGTCATTTATGTCGGCGGCGGCGTTGTTCTGGGAAATGCGTCAGATGAACTGTTCAGACTTGCCTCCATGATGAATGCGCCTGTTACCACCACCCTCATGGGTCTCGGGGCCTTCCCCGAGGACAACCCTCTTTCGCTGGGATTGCTGGGAATGCACGGGACATACTATGCGAATATGGCGGTAACCAATTGCGATCTGCTCGTAGCGGTCGGGGCGCGTTTCGATGACAGGGTGACGGGGCGGATTTCAGCCTTTGCTCCCCATGCGAAGATAATCCATATGGATGTGGATCCCACCTCGATAAAGAAGAATGTCAGGGTTGATCTCCCGATTGTTGGGGACGTACGGGGTGTATTGTCGAAATTGATTGCCGCAATCGAAGAGCATTCCGCATCGGCCGAGGCCTTCAAAAAGAATATCAAGTCATGGCTCGGGGAGATAGACGAGTGGAAATCCAAGCATCCCATGACGTACAAACACACAGCGACAGTGATAAAGCCGCAGTTTGTGATTCAGAAGCTCAAGGAAATGAGCGACGATGACGCGATCATCGCCACGGATGTCGGTCAGCACCAGATGTGGACAGCCCAGTTTTTCCGCTTTACCAGGCCGAGAACTCTTCTCACTTCCGGTGGACTGGGGACCATGGGTTTCGGCCTCCCGGCGGGTATGGGAGC
>JAGFXO010000182.1 GCA_017861285.1 Geobacteraceae bacterium
GAAGCCGGTGGAAAGACCGCCCGCCGATTGGATCCGGATTCCCGCCTTATCCCAGGAAAGCTGCTTGTGCACCAGACGGGCACAGGCCAGGGAGCAGGAATGACAGCCAATGCATTGTTCCATGCGCGGCGTGCTCAAAATCTTCATATCCACTTTCTCCTTCAAGAGCGGAGTTGACCGGCCCCGCTCCTTATACCACCTTTTAAGTGAGAGGTATATGGTATTCTCGCCCCAAAGCCGACGTAAGCGTCCTGCAAAAATCTTACAAGAATGCCAGATAAGAGATACATTCCATAAACTGTATTATGTAAATAAAAAAACAGGAGCCGTTAAGACTCCTGCCTGTTAAAACCACGAAATCTATTCTGCTTCTCGCTCAAGCAAGAACACATCCAATGCCAAAACAATTAGAGTTATTGATTTGCTCATGCGTCATTACCCCTTTACCTGAGGTGGTATAAGGCTCAACTTTTCGCCCGCCATCGGGTCAGGACATGAAATCCCCACGGTGGAAGGTCCACGTGTAATCCCTGGTTGCACATCTCATCGCCGCCTCGTTCATACTCTTTATCGGTAAAGAGGTCGGTCATCTGCCATGTCCTGCCCTTGAGTTCATCCCACGGCAGCCGTACCTGCCCTTGCGCACCCGAGGGCGAGAGATTCACGACAATCAGGTGATAGTCTCCGGCGCTGCGCCAGCACCAGGCAACGAGGTTCCGGTAACGTGCATTGTCCGGCCAGCCGGTTCGATCACAGAGCTGCCAGTTACCATTCCGCATCCCCATCAGGGAAGCGGCTTTTAGAAGCGTGCGGTAGAAAGCCCGGAGGTCAGGGTCTGCAGGTTCATCAGGGCGGCGGCCGAGGAAGACAGGAAGCCTTACCTTTCTTCCCTCGAACTGCCCTTCATGAAAGAGTTTTGCGCCCGGGATAGTAGCAATGGTCACGGCGGCGGCGCGCTCCTTTTGAGGTGAAAAGACCGAATGGGCGCGGGGCTCATCGTGGTTTTCGATGAAGCGGACCAGTTTTCCCTGGTAGGAGAAGTCCGCGCAAAGGTGGAGCCGCACGCTCTCCGCACTGTCGTGTTCCAGACGGTCATACAGGCGCTTGTCATAACAGTAATCGAACCCCTGCCCCTGGAGTTCCCACTCGAGGTCCCAATAAGCCTCTGCCATAAAAAGGAAGTCCGGATGAGCTTTTTTAATAGCGGTAATTACATCGGCCCAGTACTCAGTGGCAGGACGCTGTCCGGCGCGGCTTCCCCAGGTGCGCTCGAAAATCCCGTTCAGCAGGAGCATCGCCATATCACAGCGGATGCCGTCGCACTGTCCGGCGATACTCCCCACCGTCTCAATGACCGCCTGACGGAGTCCGGCCTGAAAGGCATTCAGCTGCAGCACATCCGCCCAGGCGGGAAAGTAAGGATCGCGACCGCAGGCAAAGACGCTGCCGCCTGCCTCCAAAAAGGATGCCGGTTCCCTGTGCAGGTCATCGGCATCCCCGCGGATGAAATACTCGGGATGCCCGGAGACCCAGGGATGGTCAGGTGCTACATGGTTGGGAACAAAATCAAGGATGAGCTTGATCCCGCGCCCGGCAAGCTCTTTCCGGGCAACAGCAAGGCCTTTCCTGCCTCCCAGGTGAACGTCGACCACGTATTGTCGCACACAATAAGGAGACCCCACGTTATCCTCTGACCGGTAATCGGAAAGAGCCCGCCGGAAGTCTTCCAGGAGACCTTTGTTCTGATTCGCAATAGCAATGCCTGCGGGGCTGCGTTCCCAGACACCCATGAACCATACCGCGTCAAAACCGAAGGAGGATAATGCGTCCCACTCCTCCGCAGGCACGGTTGAAAGCGAAACCGGCCGACCGTAGGTGCGGCTCAGCTCGTCAAGCCATACCCATGTATTAATTTCATAGATAACCGGATGTTTCGGCCATGGGTTCATTTACTCAGTTCCCCTGCCGGCATTCCTCGATCAAAGGCTGCGATCTTGCCAACCTCAAGCGCCTTTTTCGGATCGATAAATCCAAAGAGCTGGATCAGCTTTGCAATTACTCCCGTCCATCCCGTCTGGTGGCTGGCACCAAGTCCTGCGCCATTGTCGCCATGAAAATATTCATAAAAAAGGATATGGTCACGCCAGTGGGGGTCCGACTGGAACTTCTCCGTTCCCCCATAGACAGGACGCTTGCCCTGTTCATTACGCAGAAAGATTCCGGTCAGGCGATCCGCGATCTCCTTGCTCACCTCAAAGAGGTTCATCATCCTGCCAGACCCCGTCGGGCATTCAATTTTGAAATTGTCACCGTAGAACAGGTAGAAGGAGAGGAGCGCCCTGATAATCAGGACATTGACCGGCATCCAGATGGGCCCCCTCCAGTTGGAGTTGCCGCCAAACATGCCGGTGTTTGATTCGGCCGGCAGGTAATCCACCCGGTACCCGTCTCCGTTGCAGTTGAAGATGTAAGGGTTCCGCTCGTGAAACTTTGAGAGCGAGCGGATGCCGTAAGGGCTCAGGAACTCATTCTCGTCGAGCATCTTCGAGAGAATCCGGCGGAGCCTCTCCGGGTTGACCAGGGCAATGATTCCCCGCTCGGCAACCCCAAAGTGACCCTGACCCGCGGGGTGGATGGACTCCGTGAGTTCCGGCATCTGGCGCATGCGCGCCTGAAACCCTGCCGTAGCCCGCGGCACCTTTTCCCGCTGCCATTCCTCGATCACTGTCGTCGCACAGAGCGGGAGAAGCCCCACCATGGAGCGCACCTTGAGCCGGGTGGAGCTGCCGTCGGGTAGGCGCAGCAGGTCGTAGTAGAAGCCGTCCTCCTCGTCCCACATGCCGTCCTGCCCGGGCTGGTTCATGGCCGCGGCAATATAGCAGAAGTGCTCCACGAACTTGAAGGCCATATCCTCGTAGGTGTGATCGAGAGCTGCGATCTCGATGGCCAGCTCGAGCATGTTCTGAGTGAACAGGGCCATCCATGCCGTGCCGTCCGCCTGCTCAAGATAGCCGCCGGTGGGAAGCGGGGCGCTGCGGTCGAAGACGCCGATGTTGTCAAGGCCGAGGAACCCGCCTTCAAAGACGTTCTTGCCGAAGCGGTCCTTGCGGTTTACCCACCAGGTGAAGTTCAGCAGGAGCTTGTTAAACGCCGATTTGAGGAAATCAAGGTCCACCTCGCCGCGCAGGGCCTGCTCGGTGCGGTGGAGAAACAGGGTTGCCCAGGCGTGCACCGGCGGGTTCACGTCGCTGAAGTTCCACTCGTAGGCGGGAATCTGGCCGCTGGGGTGCAGATACACTCCGGAAAGCATCAGTTCCATCTGTTCTTTGGCGAAGTCGGGATCCACAATCGAGATCGGCAGTGTGTGGAAGGCAAGGTCCCAGGCCGCATACCAGGGGTACTCCCACTTGTCGGGCATGGAGATGATGTCCTCGTTTATCATGTGGAACCATTCCCGATTCCGAAAGGGGCGGCTCCCGTGATGAAGGGGGTGGGCGCGGTGTTCCTCCAGCCACGAATCGGCGTCGAAGTAATAATACTGCTTGGACCAGAGCATGCCGGCAATGGCCTGGCGCATCACCCTGGCCGCATCCTCGCTGACTGATGGAGGCGTCACCGACGTGTAAAACTCATCAGCCTCTCGAAGCCTTGTCGCAAAGACTTCATCAAAACTCTTCGCAAAGGGTTCGTTCTTCCCTTCCGGAGGTGAATTGGTGAGCCGCAGCCGGATCACCGCTGTCTTGCCGGCATTGATGTTGGCCAGATAATGGGCCGACACCTTTGTCCCCGTCTTGTCAGGATTCACTGCGGTCTGTTGACCGTGCACCAAATAGTTGTTGATGCCATCCTTGAGGTACGGGCCCGCGTCCGGGTAGTCGAGGCCGAGCCGTGCGTGGTTGGTTTCGTTCTCGGTAAAGAGCAGCGGCACATCGCCTTCGCAG
>JAGFXO010000183.1 GCA_017861285.1 Geobacteraceae bacterium
AGAGCCCTACATCATATTGCATTTCTAAAAGAAAATTACCCGAATACGCACGCTCGCGAAGTGGAATTGACGCCAGTATTCGAGGAGTTTATAAAGGTTCTGCCGGAAGCTGAGGATATCAGGAAGAAAGAAATATCATTGGTCAACGTCCGCGCACGATTGCGGATGACCACTCTTTACTATTTTTTCCGGATTGTACGATTACCTGGTCGTCGGCACAGGCAACAAGGTGGAAGACTTCGGTATCGGATTCTTCACCAAATATGGAGACGGCGGTGTTGATCTCAGCCCCCTTGCCGATCTTACCAAAAGTCAGGTGTACAAACTGGGAGAAGAACTGGGTATCGTCGAATCAATCATGACTGCACCACCGACCGACGGCCTTTGGGCTGATAACCGCACTGACGAAGATCAGATCGGAGCCAGCTACCCTGAATTGGAGTGGGTCATGGATTTTGGCGGCGACGAATCCGCGCTTGACAAAAGACAACGTGAAGTGCTCGAAATTTATCGTAATCTTCGCAACACCAACCTTCACAAGTTCGTGCCTGTTCCGGTATGCAAAATACCGGATGATTTGCTTAGGAACTTGAAATAAACGGATATTCCGGTTTACTTCTCAGTTTCAAGCCATCTTTGCCGCCCCTTCTATAACAAAATCCTTATACCCGACTCGCGAAGCCGAGAGTCTGCATCACTTGAACCGGGAATCGCCAGTTACTTCTGGAATGCTATACTTCGTAAAAAGTTTCCCTCAAAGAAGTCCGTCATAAATCCCCCTCAAGCCCCATGGCCATCCCGGTCATCGGGGCTTTTTTTCCCATACCACACAGAAAGGAGGTTAGTGTTTCAGCATTCAGAGTGGAATATCCCATTGCTCTAAGAATCCATGGATTAGAAAGATCCTATGCACCACAAGGAAACCCTCAACAGCGTTATTGGATTGTGCAAAGAACTGACGGCAGGAAACTCAATCATAGTGGCACCAAGTGGGGTTTTTGACCGTGGCAAAGGCCCCGGACTGTAAGTTGTGTTCATTGCGGCAAGCCGCTCTGCAGTTTTCAAGTCTGACGCCTTGAGCGTTTTTTTCAGCTCGCTTTTTTATCAGCAGTTTCTGCAGGTCCCGGGGGACCCGCATGCGGAAATAGAAGCCCCTGGTGGTCAGAATCAGGTATCTAGACAAAAAAAACCCCTTTCCGTGTGTACGCATTTGTGTGCGCAGAATCGAAAAGAGGTTTTCATTGTTGCAGCTAACTTTTCGAATTCGTTAGCTTTTGTTGTTAAAGTTGGTGGCGGTGCAGGGACTTGAACCCCGGACAACACGGATATGAGCCGTGTGCTCTAACCAGCTGAGCTACACCGCCAACGGAAAAACACGGTGAAGATAGTAAAAAACCCCTTCGAATAACAAAGAGGCAAAAGTTTTGGTTGCGGGGGAAGGATTTGAACCTTCGACCTTCGGGTTATGAGCCCGACGAGCTACCAGACTGCTCCACCCCGCGTCAAATAACTTACAACTTGTACCATAGGACTCCACGGCATGTCAACATAAAAATATGCGGCGCTTCCAAGATTGATGCTATTCCGGAATCACCATGGCCCCTCGGCCCGCTCTTGCCGCCACCTTGTTGGCAGTCTCGCGATCGAGTCCGCTGCCGAGCCTGACCCGGTACCATATCCCCTTGCCTGGAACTTTCGATTCAACGATATGGGAAAGCAATCCAGACCTGTCAAGGGAGCTTTTGATTGCTTCCGCCTCTTTCCTGGTGGCACAGGAGGCCACCTGCACGGAATACCTCTTCCTGGTGGCATCGCTTTTGTCCGGAGCAGGGTGCTTTGCGGAATTTGCGCTGTCAGGTGCCTTCTTCATTCCGACCTTTTCGGCTGGTCTGCCTGCAGGAGGTATCTTTCCCGACACATCCGCACTCTTTGCCGGAATAACGCTTTGTTGTGCCGGTATGCCCTGTGGGGTATTCTGTTTCGTCGCGGTGGCATCCTGCGTCAAATTTTTGCTGCTCCCCGGGGTGTTGGGGGTCGAGGGGTTTAACCCGCTGCCGAGTGCAGTATTCTCTCCCCTGGGCAACGTATAGTAAAAGGTGAGGGCGGGTTCGCCGCTTTTGTTCGCCGCGGTTCCCTGCTTCTGCTGTTCATTCGCCGGTTGGCGTGCGTCACCCGGTTTCTGTTTTGCATCTGCTGCAATGGGCGCAGTCTGGCAGGCACTGTTTTTTTTCAGTTTTTTGTAGAGAAACCAGCCGGTAACGACTCCGAGTGAATAGATACCCAGTACGATCCCCGCAAAAACTAAAACTATCAGATTGACAGGCCGGTTTTTAGGACGGTTTTTGGTAACCTGCCTTCGTTCACTGTAATCAAGAACCATTGTTAATTCTTTCTCCTGCTACATTCTCTCCGGAGCGGAAATCCCCAAAATCGTCAGGGCATTTTTCAGGGTCTGGGCAGTGCATTTCAGCAGAAACAGTCTGGCAACACTCATTTCGTAGTCTTCACCGATGACCCTGTTCCTGTTGTAAAAACTGTGAAACTGTCCGGCCAGTTCCTGGAGAAAATAGGTGATCCTGTGGGGTTCGAAGTTCAGAGCACTCCCCGCAACTATTTCCGGAAATGTGTTGAGCATCTTAATAATAGCCATTTCCTCATTTGTTGCAAGCTTTTCCAATGAAATGCCCGTCGTGTCGGCAGGTAGCTCAATCCCCTTTTCCCGGGCATTCTCGAAAATACTGCAAATGCGCGCATGGGCATACTGGACATAGTAGACAGGGTTGTCCGTACTCTGGCGCTTGGCCAATTCGAGGTCGAAGTCCAGCTGGCTGTCGGAGCGCCGCATGAGGAAGAAAAACCGCGCTGCGTCGCGTCCCACTTCGTCTGCCACCTCTTTCAGAGTAACGAATTCGCCGCTTCTCGTCGACATTGCTACCGGGACCCCGTCACGCATCAGGGACACCAGCTGCACCAGGATGATTTTCAGATCCTCGGGGTCTCTGTCAAGTCCTTCGACGACACCTTTCAGCCTGGGGATATACCCGTGGTGGTCCGCCCCCCATACATCGACGACCCAGTCGAATCCGCGCCCGAACTTTTCATAGTGGTAGGCGATATCGGAGGCAAAATAGGTGGTTGCCCCATTGCTGCGGACAACGACACGGTCCTTGTCATCCCCGAACCGGGTGGTCTTGAACCAGAGCGCCCCCTCGCTTTCATACACCAATCCCTTTTCCTTCATCATATCGAGGGCATTGCCGACTTTCCCCGTATCGAAGAGGGTCTGTTCCGAGTACCAGTTGTCGAAGGTTATGCCGAAATCCTTCAGGTCATCCTCGATGCCCTTCAGAATGATATCCCCGCCGAATTTCGAGAAGAACGGCACCGCCTCTTCTTCCTTGCTGCCGATGTATCTGTCGCCGTACCGGGCAATGGCATCCCGGGCGATATCCTTAATGTAATCGCCCTGGTAGCAGTTTTCGGGGAATTCAATGGGGCGCCCGAACAGTTCGAGGTAGCGGAGGTAGATGGAATTGCCGAGGGTAAACATCTGGTTGCCGGCATCGTTTATGTAATATTCGCGGTAGACGTCAAACCCCGCCGCCGAAAGTACGGAAGCTACGGCATCCCCGGTCGCCGCTCCCCTGCCGTGGCCGATATGCAGGGGGCCGGTCGGGTTGGCGCTGACGAATTCGACCTGCACGTCAAAGATACCGTCTTGTGAGGACAGGTGGCGTACAAGAATATCCGCGATCGCCTTCGGGGCCTTCTTCTCGCTTCTTGCCATGGACATTGCTATATTCGTCGCAAAGTCACCATGCCCTTCATGGGCGGGTTTCTCTATGACGATATCAGGAACCTGAGCGGAAACCAGTGTCCCGTCGGCAAAGCAGCTTTCAAGTCCTGTTCTGATAAGATCACGCAAAATCTCTTTCATTGTTTCTCCCGGTTCCGATGGTCGTCTTTTTTCCCGTCTGTGCCACCGTTTCGTATTGTTATGTCCCTCGTGAAGTCGGGGCATTGTGCCCCGCCGTCAGGTATGCAGAACCTCTTGGAGCACGTTTCGCGCCAGGCGCACAGGGGACAGCATTGCTTTGAATCTTTCGCACTCATTTATGGGGGAACTGGTAGATTATTTCGTTTTGCCTCACAAGTCCGAAATCCTTGCGTGCGATGCTTTCAAGGTAACGGCGGTCGCTTTTCAATGCTTCTATTTCCCTCTTCAACTGGTCATTTTCAGCCTGCAGTGCGGCAACTTTCTGCTCAATCTGTTTTTTTTCCTGCGAGAGGTGGTATATCCGCAACAGTCCCCGTTCTCCGAAAACGGTGAAATAGAGGATGAACAAAATAACGCCGGCAGGGATGAAATACATCCTTTTGCTCATGCTACCTCCGGAAATTCTTGTCCCTTCTTCAGCAATTCATCGAAATAGTCTATGGTTTTTTTCAGTCCCGTTTCCAGTCCCACCTCAGGCTTCCAGCCGAGTTTTTCCCGGGCCAGTGAAATATCGGGCTGCCTCTGCTTCGGGTCATCGGAAGGCAGTTGCCGGAAGACAATCTGTGATCCGGACCCGGTCAGGTCGATGATCCGTTCAGCGAATTCCAGGATCGTAGTCTCTGCGGGATTTCCCATGTTGACCGGCCCGGTTATCCCTTCACAGCCCATCAATCCGGTCATGCCTTCGATCAGGTCGTCGACGTAACAGAAGGAACGGGTTTGCAGCCCATCCCCGAAAACGGTTATATCTTCTCCCTTCAGCGCCTGGATGATGAAGTTCGATACGACCCGCCCATCGCAAATTGCCATTCTCGGCCCGTACGTGTTGAAGATGCGCACAATGCGGATATCGACATCATTCTGCCGATGATAGTCCATCATCAGCGTTTCCGCTACCCTTTTTCCCTCATCGTAACAGCTTCTGATTCCAATGGGGTTGACATTCCCCCAGTACTCTTCCGTCTGCGGATGAACCACCGGGTCACCATACACTTCCGAAGTGGAGGCCTGGAGGATCCTGGCTTTGACCCTTTTCGCAAGCCCCAGCATATGGATGGTGCCCATTACACTGGTTTTGATTGTTTTTACCGGGTTGTATTGATAGTGAATCGGTGAGGCCGGGCAGGCAAGGTTATAGATTCTGTCCACTTCCAGGAGTATGGGGTGAGTAATGTCATGGCGAATGAGTTCGAAATTGGGGTTGCAGAGAAATGGGGCTATGTTCTTCTTGCTGCCGGTAAAAAAATTGTCGAGGCACAGCACGTCATGCCCGTCATTGAGCAGCCTCTCGCACAGGTGCGAACCGATAAACCCGGCGCCGCCGGTAACCAGAATTCTCACGGACCGATACCCCCCCTATGAACTGAATTGCTTGCCGTTGCGGCCGATGGCAAAATATTCGAAGCCTATGAACTTCAGCCTTCGGGGTTCATAAAGGTTCCTGCCGTCGAAGATTACGGGCTTCTTCAGTAATGATTTTATTTTCTCGAAATCGGGATTGCGGTACTCGTTCCATTCCGTAACGATTACCAATGCATCGGCTCCGTTCAGGATATCGTACTGGTTCGGGTTGAACGTTATCCGGTCGGCAAAGATTTTTTTTGCTTCCCTTATGGCAACCGGATCATGGGCGCGGACCTGCGCACCTTTTTCCAGCAGCTGATTGATGATGGCGACTGACGGGGCTTCGCGCATATCGTCGGTGCGCGGTTTGAAGGAAAGCCCCCATAACGCGATGACCTTATCCTGCAGGGGCTTGCCGGGAGCGCCGTCGCTGAAGTAGGAGGAAATCTTTTTCGGCAGCAGCATCTTCTGCTGTTCATTGACCTGTTCCACCGCTTTCAGGACAACAAAGTCGTAGTCGTTTTCTTCGGCGGTTTTGACAAGTGCCTTTATGTCCTTGGGGAAACAGGAGCCGCCGAATCCGACACCGGGGAACAGGAAGTCGTACCCGATGCGGGTATCGGAGCCGATGCCCTCGCGAACCGCCGCGACATCCGCACCCATCCGTTCGCAGAGGTTGGCGATCTGGTTCATGAAGGTTATCTTTGTTGCCAGCATGGCGTTGGCGGCATATTTTGTCATTTCCGCGCTCTTGATGTCCATGACGATGGTGCGGTTGTTCCGCCGCATGAAAGGGGAATACAGCTCTTTCATGATTTCCGCTGTCCTGACATCATCCGTTCCGATAATGATGCGGTCGGGCTTCATGAAGTCGTCGATTGCGGCGCCTTCCTTGAGGAATTCCGGATTGGACACGACATCGAATTCAATGTCCATCATTCTCTTCTGCAATTCTTCTTTTATGGCCTCCCGGACCTTGTCGGCAGTTCCGACCGGAACGGTGGACTTGTCGACGACAATCTTGAAACTCTCCATGGCACGGCCGATTTCCCGCGCCACATTGAGCACATTTCTCAGGTCTGCCGAACCGTCTTCGTCCGGGGGGGTGCCGACGGCAATAAAGTTTATCAGGGATGCCTTTACCGCGGAATCGAAGTCGGTGGTGAAGGAGAGGCGGCCCTCCTCCATATTGCGCAGCACCAGTTCCTTGAGCCCCGGTTCGTAGATGGGAACGATTCCCTCCCTGAGGCCGGCGACCTTCGTTGCATCGGAATCGACGCATATCACATCATTGCCGCTTTCGGCAAAACAGGTGCCGGCTACAAGGCCCACGTAGCCGGTTCCGATAACACATATTTTCATGGTCAGAATCTCCAGATTTATTTAACAAAATTATATAACACAGGAAGATGTTTCAATTCCAGAGATTTCAGGGGAAACGGGGA
>JAGFXO010000022.1 GCA_017861285.1 Geobacteraceae bacterium
TCAGAAACGATGCCCATGAATTGGGCGTCCTACAGCATCCTGCTCTACCGCCGCGACCATTGGCTAGTAGAGTCGGAACCGGCCAAGCCCTGATTCTCTCGTTTTTATAGCATTGTATATCCAAATGAGGTGAACCCGTGCTTGTCAGACAGCTTATTTGCGATACCCTAGAGATGAAAAGCTCTTGTATCAACAAGGTGAGAGAAATGTCGCATTTTACATGAGAATCGTTAATTTTAATTCTGCTGCTATCCGGTTGCCGGGCACCATTGAAATGTTTTCGCACCGCAACAGAGATGCCGTTAGAATGTTCACAGGAACAGCTGGCGGCGTTTACCAGGAGACGAAGATAATTATGCTGGATCTGGTTTTTTCCTTTTCGTGTTTCGCAATTCTCGGATGGATACTGGAGGTTGCCTATCGTTCATCTTGTGCCGGACGATTTGTAAACCCCGGCCTCTTGAAGGGCCCGTATCTTATTCTTTACGGTGCGGGCGCCCTGATTCTCATGGAGGCCGCTGCCCTGTTGAAGGCGGCAGCCGCCGGGCTTGCCGTCAAAACTCTAGTCTATTTTACAGCCACAACCGGACTCGAACTGCTTTCGGGGATAATCGTCCAGCGCCTTTTTCACGCCCATCTCTGGGACTATTCGGATCAGTGCTTCCACTACAAGGGGCATATCTGCCTCAAGTTTTCACTGTACTGGATAGTGCTTGCCTTTGCCTTTGAATATCTGGTAATGCCCCCCTATCGCGTCCTTCTCTGGCACCTTGACCCCGTTATCAAAGGCGTTTTCGCCGGGGTTGTGCTTTCCTTCATTCTGGTAGATTTGCTGGCGGCCTTTCTCCGGACTTTTTTCCGTATGACGCCGGAAGAGAGGCCAGTGGCTTACGCGGAATTCAGGGATGCGGCAACGCCGGTTCTTGCCCTCCCGGATGTGGCGAGACTTTCCCAATATCCCCATCACCTTGAAAAAACGAGGCTGGATCATGTCAAGGAGGTCGCCCACCTGAGCTTCCTCCTGGGTCGGCGACTCTCCCTGGATTGTAACGCGATCATCCGGGGCGCACTGCTGCATGACCTCTTCTTCTACGACTGGCTGCGTGAAGGTCCGCGGCTGCACGGGTTCAGGCACCACACCATTGCCCTGAACAATGCCCGCCGGATAACCTGCCTCTCTCAAAAAGAAGAGGACATCATCATAAAGCACATGTGGCCGCTGACTGTTGTTCCGCCACGATATCCGGAGTCGCTTGTCGTCTCCCTGGTGGACACCTATTGTTCGACAAGAGATTATCTGTGCCTGGACAGACAGAACAAAACAGGAAAGACAGCTGACGGATGTGCCGGTCCGGCAGCGGGAGAGAAGCTTATATGACGCGAAAGAGCGTATCCTTCTATTATGCCGGAATCGATATCGGCTCCACAACGGCCAAAGCAGTCATCCTCGATGAAGGAGGTGAACTGGTTTTTTCCCGCTACTGTCGTCATCAAGGCAAAACCATGGAGACAACCCGGAGCATTTTCCGGGAGGCCCTCCGGGAGTTCGGTGATGTAGAACTGGATCTGGTGTTGACCGGTTCCGCGGGGATGGGCGTGGCCGAAGCATTCAGAGTACCTTTTGTCCAGGAGGTTGTAGCATCCGCACACTACATCGGGACATTCTTTCCCGGTGTCAGAACTTTTATCGAAATCGGCGGCGAAGACTCCAAGATCATCTTTTTCGACGATAACGGCCGTCCCAACATCCGGATGAACAGCAGCTGCGCCGGGGGCACCGGCGCGTTCATCGATCAGATGGCAGTGCTGTTGAATGTTGACGTATCGGAGCTGAACAGCCTGGCCGAAAAATCGACTCAACTCTTTCCCATTGCCTCGCGTTGTGGAGTTTTCGCCAAAACCGACATCCAGGCCCTGCTAAGCCGTAATGCTTCCCGCGAGGATATCGCTGCCTCCGTCTTTCATGCCGTAGCCATGCAGGTGGTCAGCTTATCCAGTGGTCGAGATATGGAAAGAAAAATTCTTGTGGGAGGGGGTCCGCTGACATTTATTCCATGCCTGCGGAAGGTCTTTGCAGATCTGCTGGAGATTGAGCATCCAGATGATCTGGTTTTGCCGGATCGTTCTGAACTGATTCCGGCCATGGGCGCAGCCATGATCCGAAACGGAGAACCCTTTCGGGGCAGTATCGGCAGCCTTTTATCCCTGCCAGGGATCGAATCCGTCGGAAACACAGAGGGCCAGACCTTCAGACTACAACCCCTGTTTGCCAACAAGACAGAGTTTAAGCTCTGGCAAAAAAGACATGAACAGGCCAGGATCCCCAGCATCGATCCGCTTTATGTTGGAGAGAAAGAGCTCTTTCTGGGCATCGACTCAGGGTCAACCACTACTAAAATCGTTCTTATCGATGCGGAGGGGCGGCTGGCCTTCAGGTATTACGGCGCCAATAACGGCGACCCCCTTCTGGCGGTAAAAAAGGGGTTATCCGAGATAAGGGAAACATTCGCCGCAGCCTCTCTTAGGCCCCGCATCATACGGTCGGCCGCCACCGGCTATGGGGAAAGCCTCATAAGGGCCGCATTCGGTCTGCATGACGGGGTGGTCGAGACCATGGCGCACTACCAGGCGGCGCAGCATTTTGAGCCGGATGTCTCCTTCATTCTGGATATCGGCGGCCAGGATATGAAGGCGATCACCATTGTTGACTGCGCCGTAGTAGATATTCAGATCAACGAGGCATGCTCGTCAGGTTGCGGTTCCTTCATTGAAACATTCGCCAATTCACTCGGATATCGGGTCCAGGAATTCGCTGAAATTGCTTGCGAAAATAATGCCCCCTTTGACCTTGGAACCCGCTGCACCGTTTTCATGAATTCAAAGGTCAAGCAGGCGCTTCGGGAGGGGGCCTCAATCTCCGAAATTTCGGCAGGCCTGGCCTATTCGGTCGTTAAGAACGCCCTATTCAAGGTGCTCAAGCTCAAAGACACCGACCAACTGGGCGGCAAAATCGTCGTCCAGGGAGGAACATTTCGTAATCCAGCCGTGTTACGTGCGACAGAGCTTCTGTTGAACAAGGAAGTGATCAGGCCGGACTTCCCGGAACTGATGGGAGCCTACGGTGCAGCCCTGACCGCCATTTCCAAGAGTCACGTCACTCGGGGCGGATCTATTCCGATGATTGTCCTCGACAACCTGGAGGCGCAGGCTGATTTTACCAAAAGAGAGGTGCGCTGCAGAGGCTGCGAGAACATGTGTGCGGTACTGGAACTGACGTTTGGCAACCAGAATCGATTTTTTACGGGGAACCGCTGCGAACGCTATTTCAGCAACAATCCGGATTTCAGGCGCAAAGGAAAAAATCTTCTAGTCGATCAGATCAAGCTCCTGTTCGACCGGGATATGGAACCGGCCGGCGAACCCCGCCTCACCTACGGCATCCCCCGCTGCCTGAACATGTATGAAAACTTTCCCTTCTGGAACGCTTTTTTGACCACCTGCGGGTTCAGGGTGGTACTTTCCGATCTCTCCAGCCAGAAACTCTACGCAAAAGGCACTTCCACCGTCATGTCGGAAAATATCTGTTTTCCGGCCAAGCTCGCCCACGGACATATATTCGACCTTGTTGACAAAAAAGTAGACCGAATCTTTTATCCGACCGTAGTATATGAACAAAAGGAATTCGAAGATGCGCTGAACAGCTTTAACTGCCCGGTGGTGACCGGTTATCCCGATCTGATCAAAAGCGCCATCAATCCAGAGAAGAAATTTGGGATCCCTCTGGACAACCCGGCCATCAGCTTTAAGGATGCCGGTCTGTTAAGGGATCAACTCTACCTCTTCTTCATGTCGCTAGGCATAGAGTACAAGACTGTCTCCATGGGGGTAAAAAACGGACTGGCGGCCCAAAGGGTTTACCGGGAACAGCTCGGGGCGCGGGCAAAAACAATGCTCGCCAGGGCGGAGAAAGCGGGACGGACGGTCGTTGTCCTTGCCGGTCGGCCCTACCACCTGGACCCGCTTGTCAACCACGGTGTGCCCGACCTTCTGACCGACCTGGGGGTGGATGTTGTCAGTGAAAATACGGTTCTCGCAGCAAACGACAGCACTTCGCTGGCTACGGTCAATGTCCTGACCCAGTGGAGCTATGCCAACCGGCTGTACGCCGCTGCCATCTGGGTCAACCAGAACCGAAACGCCAGAATGGTGCAGTTGACATCCTTCGGCTGCGGACCAGACGCTGTCTCCGCCGATGAAACTAGGGAAATCCTGCGGAGCAGCGGCAATATCCATACCGTTATCAAGATGGATGACATCAACAATCTTGGCGCGGTCCGGATCAGATTGCGCTCAATGCTTGAGGCGACGCAACGCAGTAACGGTAATCTGCTGGCCGGAGAGGGGGCCAGAAAGATAAAAGATCATCCCATTACGACTACAAACGGCAAGAAAACCCTGATTACCCCATTTTTTTCATCCTTCTATTCCCCCCTGATCCCGGCTGTTTTCAGGCCGCTTGGCTTGCAGGTTGAGGTACTTCCTCCCCAAGACAGGCAAACGGTCGAACTGGGACTTAAAACCATCAACAACGACATGTGCTATCCTGCCATTCTGGTTGCCGGCGACATTATCAAGGCTTTCCAGTCGGGTCGTTACAATCCCGAAAACACGGCGGTTATCCTGACCCAGACCGGTGGGCAATGTCGCGCGTCCTCATACCTCTCCCTGGTCAGGAAAGGGTTGGCTGACTTTGGTCTGGACAATGTCCAGGTCATCCCGATTTTCGCCGACGGGATTGATCAAGAAGTGGGATTTGCTGTTGATGCAAATGAGCTGGTCAAGCAATTTGCTTTGGGCGTTATCTTTGCCGATCCTCTGACCCAAATGTTTCTGTCCAGCATGGCGCGGGAAAAGACACCAGGCACAGCCAGAAAACTCCACGGTGAATATCTCTCAGCCATGGAAACCGGTATCGAAAACGGCGATTACCAGTACCTTCTCAATCTGCTCAGAAATGCAGTGGCTGATTTCAACCAGATGGAAACTCACGGCAAGCCTGTCCCCAGGATCGGGATCGTGGGCGAGATATTTGTCAAATACAATTTCTTTTCCAACGGGGATATCATTGACTGGCTGTCCGGCCAGGGAATAGAAGTAATCCTTCCCTCGCTGCAGAGCTTTTTCGCCCAGCGCTTCATTAATGAAACGTACGACCAGAAGGCATTTTTCAAACGTTCATTTGCGGATCGGATGAAAAACCTGCTGCTTGAGATATACATGGAATTCCGCCTTGGTCAGATAAATAGGATAATGCAGGAATTCCGGTTTTACCGCAAGCCTCACAACCTCAGGGAACTGTCCGAGATTACCGGCGATGTGGTCAGCCTTGCCAACCAGTTCGGTGAGGGGTGGCTCCTGACGGCAGAAATGATCGCCATGCTTAGGGAAGGAATCGGCGAAATCGTCTGTCTGCAGCCGTTCGGCTGCATTTCAAACCACATAACCGGCCGAGGGATGGAGAAGAAACTCAAGAAAATGTATCCCCATTTGAATCTGCTTTCCCTTGATATGGATGCGGGAGCCAGCGAGGTCAATATCCTGAACCGGCTTCATTTTATGGTCTCGGATGCGCATGAACGAGCGGCTCGTGACAAGGAAACCATGGCAGAGATAAAAGAGTCCCGGCGATTTGTCATACCCTCCATGTTGCCGCGCAAACTGGATGATTTAAACAATTATGCAGCGCTGGAGGTTGAAAAATGGAGAGCTTGGGTGTCCGGTTTGGAGTTGTGGGAAAAAGCGCAAAGCATTAAACGTAAAATCAGCTGGTAAGCGATTGAAACGCGCGGTGGGCGAACTTTGAACGGTTAGGGGCAACATCGACATTGGTCGGTGTCAGTGAAACCGACGTCAGCATAATCAATTCGGGGGACCAACGTTCGAAAGTTGAGCGAATCACTTCGCGGATGCCATCCACCGCGGCGGCTGCACTCATCCCACCGCCAATGATCAAATTCTGGTAGTTTGTCATTGTTTATTGGCTGCGATGTTTGTTTTTGACTCAGTTTTCCAAAGCTGTTACTTTGCCTAACCGGCGTTGGTGACGTTCCGCAGCGATGAAACGTGCGGCGAGGAAGGCTTTGGTCAAATCCCACGCGAGCGCGCAGCCAAGCACGCGCGCGCCGAAGCAGATTACGTTCATATCGTCGTCTTCCACTCCCTGGTGCGCGGAAAAGATGTCGTGAACCAACGCAGCCCTTACTCCTTTTACCTTATTAGCGGTAACGCATGCTCCAACTCCGCTTCCGCACATGGCTACCCCGCGCTCTACCTCACCACTGGCCACGCTCCGAGCCAGCAACACGACATAATCGGGATAGTCGTCTTCCGGAGTCAGACTGGATGGGCCGAAGTCCAGGACCTCGTGTCCGGACTCACGAAGCGCTTTGATCAGTTGTACCTTCAGAACCAAACCCGCATGATCTGCCGCAACTCCGATACGCATTATGTCGCCTCCCTTTCCCGGTTTACTAACTCCGCGGCGGAAGAAATCAGGTCAGATGCTCTGCCCGGGCAATTCAAGCTTTAGAAGTGGATTTTCTCTCATGGAAATTACTCCTTTTTCTCTGGGCCGCCTCCTTGAACACGTGGCAGTTGTGCTGTTCGGAACCAAGGAGGTTGGCTGCGAGGAAGGTCCATCTCAGCTCCTGAGGGTCAAATCAATTTCGCGGCCCTACGGGCAGCGGTCACGACCGGGTCCCAGACCGGCGAAAAGGGAGGAGCGTAGCCAAGGTCGAGATTGATGATCTCCTCCACGGTAAAGCCGGCGTGAAGAGCCGTAGCCAGAGTATCTATCCGCTTGGCCGAACCTTCCATTCCGACGATCTGCCCCCCCAGCAGGCGGCCGCTCCCCCTTTCGGCAAGCACCTTGACGGTTATTTCGCCTGCGCCGGGGAAATATCCCGCCTTGGTCCGGCTCTTGATCACGGCGCTTAACCACTCGACCCCCAACTTCTTGAGCTCCTTTTCCTGGAGACCGGTACGGGCAACTTCCACTTGACATACTTTTGTGATGGCAGTTCCCACTACCCCGGGAAACGTGGCGTAGCCTCCTCCAAGGTTGATGCCTGCTACCCGCCCCTGACGGTTGGCCACAGTGCCGAGGGCGATATAAAAGGGTCTGCGGCTGATCAGATGAAACGACTCAGCGCAGTCTCCTGCCGCCCAGACGCCGTCGATTCCGGTTTGCATCCGCTCGTTCACGCGGATCGCCCCCTTCTCCCCGAGAGGGATACCTGCCGCTGCGGCGAGACTCGTGCTCGGCCGCACCCCGAGACCTAGTATCACGATGTCGGCCGGCAGGCTCCGTTTGTCAGTCACTGCTCCCGTAACTTTTCCTCCCCTCGTCTCGAACCCGGTGAGAGTTTCCCCAAGGAAGAGGGTTACACCGGAATCCCGAAGCGCCTGGGAGACCAAGTGCCCCATATCTTCATCAAGGGTTCCCATCACCTCTGGAGACCTTGCAATCAGGGCCACCTCCATGCCACGCCTCACCAAAGCTTCCGCCATTTCCAGGCCGATGTAACCACCACCGACAATAATTCCCTTTTTTGCGCCTCCTTCATCAAGAAGGCGTTGTAGTTCGATTCCGCTCTGGAGGGTATTTATTCCGCAGGTTTCGACGATGTCGGCACCAGGAAGGGCCGGGCAGACCGGCAGCGCGCCGGTGGCTAGCAAGAGTTGATCATATGGTTCCCACCAAACTCTCCCGGTTTGCATCTGGCAAACGCGTACCTTCCGCCCCACCACATCGATTTCTTCGACTTCATGGCGGATGCGGACATCGATCCCCTCTTTCTCCCGGAATCTTTCAGGAGTCCTGATAATTAGCGCATCTACATTGTCGACAACCCGGCCGACATAGTAGGGAATCCCTCAGGCGGAATAAGATATGTGTGGGCTCCTCTCGAAAACGATGATCTCAAGATCAGGACGGAGACGTTTGGCCTGGGCGGCGGCGCTCATCCCCGCCGCATCACCGCCGACAACAACCAGCCTTTCCGTGGCCATGGCTTTTGCTCCTTTCAATGATTTTCGTTGTCTGCCATCAGGATTTTCCGGGCTTCTGCTAGCAGCAAGCAAGAGCTACCCGAGAAATCGAAAGATGCGGATATTCTCGGCTACGGATTTCCCCTTTGCACGGCGAACTGCGCCGCGGTGCCCCGCGCCCCGGACAGAACCGTTTACCGGCAGGCTCAGCGCAAATACCCTAGCTGAAAGATTTTAAGTATTCAGCGTCGGACCGCCAACTTATGCACGAGACCGGGCAAACGTCAATGGCGCCTTTGTTATTTTGGTTCCTTCCTTTGGTATAGATTGTCGTTCAATTATAACAATCTTTACCCAGTTTTCACGACCTGGATTTATTCACGAGCTGACCCAACATGTCTGTGTCTAAGAAAACCGGGACCGCTATAATTTTACGTATCACATGTCTATGAATCGTTCGATGACAGAATCCTCTGCAACCGAGAATTTATCGATAAAATGTGGCAGGAGACAGCAGCGACCGATGCTGTGACGGCTCCGGTACCGTTGTAGGAGATAAAAGGTTACCTCAAACTTGAGACAATGATTCCTGCCTCTTTCGGTTACCGGTCTTATTATGAGTCAACAAAATAAAAAAACCGGCCTATTCGGAAGCCGGTCATTTACGCTCATTACTCATGTGATCCTTTCTATCTATTTCGTGCTCTCAAGGCTTTTATGCTCTTAGCTGAATCTTTCATGCTTCCTTTCCATGGCCTCCTTGCCGGCCTCTATCGCCGAACTGATTATCGTTTGTTTTTCCTTTACCAGTTTCTTGCCTTCTTCATAAGTGGATTTAATTTTTTCCTGGGCGTCCGTGGCATATTCCTTGGTCTTGCTAATTGCGTCATCGGTGAGGTCTTTTATCTGCCCCCTCATTTCCCTCCCGCTTTTCGGGGCAAACAGCAGCGCCAGACCGGAACCGATAGCAGCTCCAGCCAGGAAAGTAATTAAAACCGTGCCTACGCAAGCTCCTCTTTCCTCCTCTGCCATAATTATCACCTCCCTTTTTTACAATTCTGTTTATCACATAGCGCTGGCAGCACTGTCCGGGGCAAAGGCCCTGTCAGAGCTGGCAAGCGAGTACGGCGCCACCTCATAATACGCCACTCTTATTTTACTATTTACCCAAAACCTTCTTGACTTGACCGATCTTTTCCTGAACTTTCCCGGCTATCTTTTCACTTGTACCTTCGGCTTCCAACTTGGGATTATCGGTCATTTTCCCGGCTACTTCCTTGACTTTACCCTTCGCTTCGTGAAACGCGCCTTCCACTTTGTCCTTCATGCTTGATTTCATGGCAATCATCCTTTACTGTTTTGGTTTTACTACTAACGCTTTAGCCTCAGTTATCTTTATGGATGCCTAACGGCCCCGCCTCGTCCAGTAGAAGCCACCACCGAAGAGGATAAAAAGCACAACAATAATTAGAAGTATGGTTAACGTTGACATTGCTTTTCTCCCTTCCCTATTAAATTTTTCCTTATTGTTAGTATAAGTGCATGGATTGCGCCAAGACCTGTGCCAAAAGAACAGTTCTTTAAAACCTCGGAATCATAGAGATTTAGGCGATGACTGAGATGGGGGAGTGCTGGGGCGATGAGAAATCCGTCTGCATAATCTGTCATATTCAACAAAACTGCCATATATGACGGAACATGTTGAACAAACATTTGTGGTTCATTAGCTAAATATATGAAGACATAGCATTTCGGGCAGCTTACCAAGTCTATGACACACGCTACTTTCAAGAATATCCTGGGATTGGAACCTACCTATCGCACATTGTCTGCCCCGGTTTCCTATCCGAACGAGTAACTGATTCTTGACCAGGCCCCGCTCCAGCGGGGTAATTCCACCTGGAACGTGCCGGCCATCCATCTCCCCCCATGCCACTAATCGCTCGTATTCTTTAGAATTTCCCACCTGGATTTCGTAGGCCGTTTCTCCGTGCCGATGGCGGAAGATGAGATAGGTCGTCTATAGTAGACACCTTGCGGGTTGATCAAGCTGCCTGTTTCAATCGGTAATATTTGCTTTCAAACTATGCTGGCGAAATGTTTCCCAGTTTTGCATGTCTTCTCTGACGGTTGTAAAAACACCTAAATGTACTCGTTGAGCAGGTTGGCTGAATCAGCTCATTCCGTGCAGCGCATTAACCCAGCGGAGAACGTAGTCGATGTCTCACCGGTATGGAAGAACGTGGACAGATGTCAGTGGATAGGTGCCAGGGTTAAACATTTCACAGTCCCATGGTTTCAACGACTTTTCCCACCACAGTCTTCAACTCACTAACCTTATCCATCTCCACCATAAAATCTTCTGCTTCCTGAAATACCGACGAATCCTTTACCTCAAAGCGCTCGGATTGTCCGTCCCTTGACGCCCTCCATCAATCCTTCATAATTTACCACGGTACCGTGCTGCCCGCGCAGGATGTAAACGCGGCTAACTCCTTAGTAAGACTTCTTGATCAATCGATAGGGATCTGCTCGCGTCAGCCAAGGACTATCCGGATATTCGGATGCCAGGCGGTTGTAGATGCCGATAAGGTTGATGACGTCGTGGCTTTCTATGAAGCGGGAGACGCCGCTTAGGTAGACGGCTTCCGGCGAAAGACTGCTTTTTGGGTAGTCGGCGATGATCCTGTCGAAGCATTCGCAGGCTGCAGGGCGGTCCGGCTGATTGAATTTAGCCTTTCCCATGCCAAGGAGAAGCGAAGGAATCAGCTCTTCTGGTGGATAGAAGCCAAGTGTGCGGTAATGCTCGACTCCATCCGCATCGACAATCAAGAGTGCCGGTGTCCATTTTACCTTGAATTGCGGCCCAAGTATTGGATCGTCTGCGGGAATACGCACAGGTATGAGATTGTCGCTGATGAACTGAATCACTGCTGAATCCGGGTACGCGACCGCGTCCATCCGTTTGCAGCCAATTCAACCAGGGTTGAAGAAATCCAAAAATACGAGCCTGTTTTCCTTGTCTGCCCTTGCAAGCCCCTCAGCGTACGAAGTTATCCATTCGATCTGTGCCATGGTATGCGGTCCTTTCTGACATCGAGTCGTAATAAGTAAAATGATATCAAAAAGCCAAACAGGCGCAAACTTTACCACAAGAACTGCTTGGGAATATTGATGGTTTGCCTAGGAATGTGACCTTCTCACCCATACGGATTGATATAGTGTAATTACAGGTAGTTATGTGGTTAAGAATGTAAATTCTTTTACTTCTTCAGGGTTCGGACTTGGTGTCTGTAAAAGCCCCACAAAAACAAACAAAAAAGCCGGGGAATCAACCCGGCTTTTTTCAACTGTATTTTTGATTGTACTCCCGACATCAGGTCTTATAGAAAAAATATTGCATCCCATTTTCTGACGTCGTTTTTGTCCCGTGACGAGAGCAATGTTGCAAAAAACTATTAACCGCTGAACTATCTCTTGCGATTGTCGATAACCCTGTTTGCCTTGCCTTCATGCCGGGTAATGCTGTATGGCTCGACAAGCTTGACCGTAACACTGACTCCCAGGACGGAATTTATGCGTCTCTCCACATGTTCGAGGAAAGCACGTTGTCTTTTCATCTCATCGAAGAATATATTCTCCGTTACCTCGATATGGACCTCAAGAACATCCATGGAACCCTCGCTGCCTACAACAAGCTGATAATGGGGTTCACATCCCTCGATATCGAAAAGAACCTCTTCGATCTGCGACGGGAAAACATTGACTCCCCTGATTATCAGCATATCATCGGTACGTCCCATGGTTTTTTTCATCCGGACTATTGTCCTGCCGCAATCACACGGGGAATAATCGAGACTGGTAATGTCGCGGGTCCGGTAACGGATCATGGGGAATGCCTCTTTTGTAAGAGTTGTCAGGACAAGTTCTCCGACACTTCCGGGAGGAAGAACTTCGCACGTTTCAGGATCAATTATCTCCGCGATGAAAGCATCCTCAAAAAGATGCATTCCACATCTGTATTCGCATTCTCCGGCGACACCGGGACCGATGATTTCCGACAAACCGTAATTATCAGTGGCCTTAATGCAAAGCCGGTTCTCGATTTCCCTGCGCATCGCTTCCGACCACGGCTCTGCCCCAAAAAGCCCGACCCGCAGGGAAAGGCCCTTCGGGTCGACACCCATCTGTTCCATTCGGCTGGCCATGGTGATGGCGTAGCTGGGAGTGCAGACCAGCGCGGTAGTTTTATAATCCTGCATGATCATGATCTGCTTTTCCGTGTTCCCGGAACTCATGGGGATTACCGACGCCCCGATGGCTTCTGCGCCATAATGCAATCCGAATGCGCCGGTAAAAAGACCGTATCCGAAGGCAATCTGTACCACGTCATCATGAGTCACACCGGCTGCCGTCATAAATCTGGCCACGAGGTTTGCCCATGTCTTCAGGTCGTTCTTGGTATATCCGACAACGGTGGGCTTTCCGGTAGTACCGGACGACGAGTGGATTCGAACGACCTCACGCAGCGGTACCGCAAACATTCCATAGGGGTAATTAAGGCGCAAATCCTCCTTCGTCGTGAACGGCAGTTTCGCAAGATCCGACAAGGATTGAACATCTTCCGGATTGATGCCTGCCTCATCGAATTTTTTGCGATAGCAGGTTACCGTTTTATAGACACGGTTAAGGGTCGCCTGAAGCCTTTCGAGCTGCAATTGTTCAATATCTTCCCGCGGCATACATTCATACGTAGGATCCCAGATCTGCATACTTCACCTCACAGGGCTTATCGTTCCCAGATTTCCTTTTTATCTTTACCGAGATAAGCGCGTTGAACTTCCTTATTTTCCAACAACTCAGATGCCTTTTCTTCGAGTATCACTTTACCTGTTTCGAGCACATATCCGCGATCGGCGATTGCAAGAGCAGCCTTTGCATTCTGCTCTACCAGAAGAATTGTTGTCCCTTGCTCACTGCGCAGCTTACTGACGACCTTGAATATATCTTTCACTACCAGAGGCGCAAGCCCCATGGAAGGCTCGTCAAGGAGGAGAATCTTCGGTTTTGCCATCAGTGCCCGACCGATGGCCAGCATTTGCTGTTCGCCTCCGGAAAGCGTCCCGGCAATTTGCCTCCTTCTTTCTGATAGCCTCGGAAACAGGTGAAACACATGCTCGATATCCTTCCTGATGCTTGCCCTTCCCTCCCGCTTACGAAACCGCAGGTACGCGCCAAGTTCGAGGTTATCTTCCACAGAAAGCGGCTTGAATATCTGCCTTCCCTCCGGAACCTGCGAAATCCCGAGATCAACGATTCTGTCGGCTGATAAATTTTTGATGGTTGAGCCTTCAAAAAGAATTTCCCCACTCTTGGGGGGGGTTATGGCTGAAAGGGAATTGAGAACCGTCGTTTTGCCTGCCCCGTTCGCGCCGATCAGGGTAACAATTTCGCCAGCATGAAGATGAAGAGAAACATTTTTCAGGGCATGAACCTGACCGTAATACGTGTTGATATTTTTTATTCTGAGCATAATGTATAGTTCTAAATACTTTCTTGAGTTTTCCGGCCTAGTCGGAGCCGAGATAGGCAGCAATTACAGCCGGGTTTTCCTGGATCTGCCTCGGGGTTCCTTCGGCGAGTTTCTTGCCGAGATCCAGGACCACAATTGAATCGCAAATGTCCATAATGAGTTCCATGTCATGTTCCACAAGCACGACAGTCACTCCGGAATCTCTTATCTTCCTGATGATATCGGCAAGGTGGTTTGTCTCTCGATTGTTCAGGCCTGCAGCAGGCTCGTCCATGAGTATGATGTCAGGCTGCAGCGCCAATGCGCGGGCAATTTCCAGCATTCGTCCCTTACCGAAAGGCAGATTGGCGGCTTCAAGCCCGGAGAAATCCGAAAGCCCGCAAAATTCGAGCCAATGCAAGGCCTTTCCCCGCACGTCCCGTTCCTCTTTCACATGTCCCGGCAGCTTGAAGGCGCAGGAAATGATGCCGCTTCTGCTCCTGGTATGCAGGCCGACCATAACGTTTTCCTGCACACTCATTTGTCCGAACAGTTCGATATTCTGAAAAGTTCTGACAAGACCGAGACCGGCCAGCTTTTCGGGAGGGTATCCTGTTATATTCTTATTGTTGAAATATATGGTGCCGGCTGATTGGGTGTAAATACCGGTAATAATATTGAACAAAGTGGTCTTGCCAGCCCCGTTTGGCCCGATTATACCGGTAATCTCCCGTTTTCGTATGGAGAAGGAAACATCGTCCAGAGCGGTAAGCCCGCCGAAAATCTTCGTTATGTTCTTTACGTCAAGCATTTTCCCCGCCCCCTTCCATCCTTTTCGGGAGAAGAGCACCGAATAATCCGGGTATTCCTCGCACCAGTCCGCCCGGCATGAACATGGTCATTACAATCAGCAACAGACCATACACAATTATGTCGTAATCCTGGAATGTGCGTAAGAATTCGGGAAGAAGCGTGAGCAGTGCCGCTCCAAGCAGTGAGCCGTAGATGCTCCCAAGCCCGCCGATGACAACCATGGTCACGAGTTCCACGGAAAAATTGAACCCGAATGATGCCGGCGAGATGAAGGTCATGGTATGGGCATAGAGGCTGCCCGCAACAGCTGAAATCAATGCCGACAGCGCAAAAATCTGGACCTTCAGAAAACTCGCATTGACGCCCATAACCCGTGCGGCTATTTCCGAATCATGAATGGCACGCAAAGCCCTGCCGATTCTGGAGTTTGCCAGATTGGTGGAAAGAAGAATCGTTACCAGCGCAAAGGTCCATATGAGATAAAAATTCTTCACATCGTTATCGAACAGCAGGGAGGAAATCTGTAGATTCGGAATCCCGGACAAACCTGACGGGCCACCGGTAAGGCCCACCGTCTCGTTCAATGAAATGTAGACAATAATTCCAAAACCGAGGGTCGCCATCGCGAGATAATGACCTTTCAGCTTCAGAATGGGGAAACCAAGCAAGAATGCCATCAAAAAAGTTGCGATGGCAGCTATGAGCATAGCAAGCCAGGGGTCGAAACCGTGAGTTGCTGTCAAAACTCCCGATATGTATGATCCAAGTCCGAAAAACGCCGCATGACCAAGCGATATCTGCCCCGCAAAACCCAGAAGAAGGTTCAGTGCGATTGCCAGCATGGTGTTGATACCCACGAAAACGAGAACATTCATCAGATAACCGCCGGAGAAAAAAAGCGGGGTGATAATTACGGCTGCCGTAAAAAGCAGAAATTTGATCATTTCCTTTTTCATGTGCGACATGTTTTTCAAACCCTTTCCGTCTCTGCTTTCCTGAATATCCCCCGCGGCCTGATAAAGAGAATCAACAATAGAATGATGAAGGCAATAGCATCCTTGTACCCTGACGATAAAAGTCCGGCGCCCAGTGATTCCAGAACCCCCAGAATCAAACCGCCCAGCACCGTCCCGATACCGCTGCTCATGCCGCCGATTATCGCGGCACAGAAGCCTTTCAGCCCCAACATGACTCCGACATCATAGGAAGTCATCGTGAGCGGTGCCGCAATCATTCCGGCAACGGAACCCATGGCGGAGCTTATGGCAAAGGAAAAGAGCACCATTCTCCTTACATCGATGCCGACGAGACTTGCCGCATTGCGGTTGTAGGAACAGGCCCGCATAGCCTTGCCGCTAATGCTGTAATAAAAGTACAGCTTGTTTATTACTATTATCAGTATGGTGATACCGAATATCCATAGATGCTGGGGAAGAATGGTTGCTCCCGCCAGGAAGAGCGGTTCAGTCCCTGAAAACATCGGTATCGCATGGGTATCTTTTCCCCAGACCAGCATTGCAATTCCGCGAATAAATATACTGCCGCCAATCGTGATAATAACCAGGCTGAGTGGGGTTGCATTCCTGAGCGGCCGTATTGCCAGCCTCTCGAAAATGACCCCTGTCGCGGTGGCAATAATTACGGACAGGATGATGGAGGCAAAAAGGGGAATCCCCGCAACGGTCAAAAAAAAGTAGGTCAGCATTCCGCCAAGCATGACAAATTCGCCCTGGGCGAAATTGATGATACCGGTCGAGTTGTAAATTATGGCAAATCCCAGACCTATCAATGAGTAAATGGCTCCCGTGGAAAAACCGGAGAGGAGATACTGCACTATCTGATGTGAAAAATTCATAGACACCGCTTTGACGGAAGATAAAGTCAGCGCAGAAGTACTATCCCCCTGCGCTGACTGGTGTTGCATCATGTACCACGAAAAACCGTTTGCCGCTAACGAACCAATGTCCAATCCTTCCCCTTGACCTTTACAAGAACGAAAGCGTCTTTGGCAAGACCACTGTGGTCATTGGGAGTAAAAGTGAAAACACCGCCTATCCCTGCAAAATTCCGGGTTTTTTCCAGCTGGGAGCGTATCGCGGAAGGCGAGTCCCCTCCCCTTTCAATCGCACTCTTCACAAGCATCATTGCATCCCAGGCATGGCCACCGAAATGGTCACCTTCTTTTTTGAAATGCTTCTGATACGTACTGATGAAAGAGAGAAGCGACTTTTTCTGTGTATCCGAACTCGGCAGAAGGTCGGCTACGAGCACGCGGCCGGACGGCAGCGTGATGCCTTCAGACGCATCGCCCGCAAGCTCGATGAATTTCTTGGAGGACACCCCGTGACTCATGTAAACAGGCAGCGAAATGCCCAATTGCTTCACATTTCTCGCAATGATCGCCGGACCGGGATTGGTTCCCCAGCATATGAGGGCCTGTGCACCACTGTTGCGTATTTTTGTCAATTGGGGCGTCATGTCAGTATCTTTCGGGCCATACGTATCATCTGAGATTACCTGGATACGATACCTGGACGCGTTGAACTTCAACTGCTCACGCCCGGAGGATCCGAAAGAATCGGAAACGGTCAGAATGGCAACCTTGTTTATTTTTCTTTTCTGCAGATGCTCGTAAATCTTCGTAACGGCGAGGGAATCATTCTGTGCGGTCTTGAAGACCCATGATTTTACCGGTTCAGTAATCTTGATTCCCGCAGCGCATGAAACAAGGGGTATGCGGGCTTTTTCAACCAGGGGGATAATTGCCATGGTATCGCCGGTTGTGCTCGGGCCTATGATTGCGGTAACTTTGTCCTGGCGTATCAGCCGGGTGGCTGCCTGGACCGCCCGGGTTGCATCGCCTTGAGTATCGTAGATGATGAGCTTGACGGGACGCCCTTTTATTCCCCCTGCCCTGTTGATCTCGTCAACAACCATCTGGGCTGCATTTCGCTCAGGTTCTCCAAGGAAGGAAGCCGGCCCGGTGACCGCAAATAATGCACCGACTTTTATCGGTTGAGCGGCCTGCACGATGCTGGCAGTAAACATCACGACCAGAAAGAAAAACAGAGTATATAATTTATTATTCATTTTGCTCCTCCGTTCAATCTATTGGATCACCGCGCAAGGGCCCAATCACCCCTGGTAATTCTCACCATTTCAAAAGCCGAGAGGTCGAGACCGTTATGGTCGCTTGGCGACATGTTAAAAACCCCCGATACTCCCACCATTTTCCGTGTCTGCTCCAGACCCGTGCGGATTTTATCCGGGGTTGCTCCTGCCTTTCTCACAGCATTGATAACCAGTTGGAAACCGTCATAGGCATACCCGCCAAAAGTCGATGCCTCGGTACCAAAAGCTTTCCTATACATCTGGTCGTATTCTCTGAGTACTTTCAGTTGCGGGTCATTTTTGGAGATCAGGTCATACACAGCCAATTTGCCGGCAGGCAGCATGACTCCCTCCGCCGCCGCAGCTCCGGCCAGTTCGATGAATTTCTTGGAGGCAACTCCATGGCTCTGGTACAGCGGTATCTTGAGGCCCAGTTGCTTCATGTTGCGTGTAACGACGGCCGGGCCGGGGTTGGTACCCCAGCAGATAACCGCATCGGGCTTGAAGCCTCTGATTCTCGTCAACTGTGGGGTCATATCGGTGTCTTTTGGTGAATACACTTCATCCGCAACGATAGTTAAACCTTTTTTAGCTGCGAGGGCTCTGATCTGTTCCCTTCCGGAAGCTCCGTATGAATCGGATACGGTCAGTAGTGCAAATTTCCTTTGCTTCAACTTGGCGGCATAGTTGAATATTTTTTCCGCTGCGACATGATCGTTGGCTGGTGTTTTGAATACCCATCGTTTCACCGGTTCGGTAATTTTGATACCGGCAGCACAGGAAATCAGGGGAATCCTTTCTTTCTCAACCACCGGCATGACAGCCATGGTTTCACCAGTCGTGCTCGGTCCGATGATCACAACTACCTTGTCGTTCTTGATCAGTCTGGTCGCCAGTTGAACAGCCTTGGTCGCATCCCCCTGGGTGTCGTAGACAAAAAGTTCCACCTTGCTGCCTTGTACCCCCCCCTTGCTGTTGAGATCCCTGACGAGCAATTCGAGGGTCTTTTTTTCAGGCTCCCCCAGGAAAGATGCCGGGCCGGTTACGGAAAAAAGCGCGCCAATCCGTATCGGATTCGCTGCAATCGATGATGTGGCAAAAACAAACAAAGCAAGAAAAACACTGAACAGAGATACCAGCCTCTTCATTTCAACCCCCCGAAAAAAAAGAAATCACATTTGGTAAAGTCTTTCACCTTCCAATACATTGAACCCTTTTTCGACCAGTGCTTTTATCGCCCTTTCAGTTTCATCGAAACGGAAAATAATCACCGCATTTTCACCGCAACGCTCGACGAATGCGTACATGTATTCAACATTGATGTTTTCCTGGTCGAGAAACTGGAGGATGTTGGATAACCCGCCGGGGCGATCGGGGACCTCTATTGCCACCACCTCGGTTTTGCTGACCGTAAATCCTTTCTCCTTCAGTACCTGTTTTGCCGTCTCACGGTCATTGACAATCAGGCGCAAAATACCGAAATCGGAAGTGTCGGCAAGGGAAAGTGCCCGGATATTAATCCCGGCTTCACCCAAAATGCGGGCAATCTCCGCAAGGCGTCCAGATTTGTTTTCTATAAAAACGGATATCTGCTCAACTTTCATGGTTACCCTCCAATACCGGTTATGGCGGTCAGATGTGCGCGACTATAGTGAATCAACGGATTTCACGCCGATCTACAACCCTTTTGGCCTTTCCTTCGCTGCGGGTGATGGTTTTCGGTTCAACCAGCCTGACCTTGCAGGTTACGCTCAGCAGATCCTTGATCTCTTTTTCAATGGTGAGCGCAAGGACCTGAAGATGCTTTACCTCATCGGAGAACAACTGCTCGTCAACTTCCACTTGAACTTCCAGTGTATCGAGGTTGTCCTTCCGGTCGACAATGAGAAGATAGTGAGGCTCGACACCTTCAATTTCCATGAGAATCGACTCTATCTGAGACGGGAATACGTTGACGCCGCGGATGATGAGCATGTCATCGCTGCGTCCGCTCATGCGGGCAATCCGCGCATGGGTGCGTCCGCATGCGCACGGTTCATAGGTAATACTGGTAATGTCGCGGGTCCGGTAGCGGATGAGCGGTATGCCTTCCTTGGTAATGGTTGTGATAACCAGTTCGCCCTTCTCCCCCTCCGCAACAGGAATACCGGTCTCAGGATTGATGATTTCCGGAAGGAAATGATCTTCCCAAATGTGCAGGCCGCTTTTCGCTTCAAGGCATTCTATGGCAACACCGGGGCCCATTATTTCGGACAGCCCGTAGATGTCGATGGCGCTCAGATTCAGCTTCTCCTCAATTTCCTTACGCATGGATTCCGACCAGGGCTCCGCACCGAAAATTCCGACCCGCAGATTCAGCGTCTTGAAGTCGATCCCCTCCTCCTGGGCCGCTTCTGCCATGTACAGGGAGTATGAAGGGGTGCATGTCAGAACCGTGGAACCGAAGTCCTTCATAATCATGATCTGTTTCTTGGTATTGCCGCCGGACATGGGGATTACCGATGCTCCGAGCTGCTCGGCACCATAATGGGCACCCAACCCGCCGGTGAAAAGCCCGTAACCGTACGCATTGTGGATGATATCGCCTTTATGGACGCCGGCGGACACAAAGGAGCGGGCCATCAATTCCGACCAGTTGTCTATGTCCTTGCGGGTATACCCGACGACCGTCGGCTTTCCGGTAGTGCCGGAGGATGCATGGATACGAACGATATCGTCCATCCGGGCCGCAAAAAGTGCGTACGGATAACTGTCCCGCATATCCTGCTTATAGGTGAAAGGAAGTTTTTGAAGGTCTTCGAGCGTCTTGATCTGTTCAGGCCTTATCCCGGCCTTATCAAGCGCCTGCCTGTAAAAAGGGACGTGGAGATAGACACGTTCGACAGTGGACTTCAAACGCTTCAGTTGAAGCGCTTCCAGTGCCTGCCTGGGAAGGGTTTCGAAATCTTCGTTATAAAACATGGGGGGTCCTCGGAATGGAGTCGTTAGCAAGTTTCAACGGGTTACACGGCGCAGCCTCTGCCAAGCTCAAATGCCTTTTTGTTCATTTCAAGCGTTTTCCCTGGCACCATTCTTTCAATGGCAGTCAGCCAATAATGCTCATCAACACCGGTCAGCCTTGAAAGTGCCCCGATAAGGACGGTATTTGCAGTCTTCACACTTCCCGCCTGTTTCGCCAATGCAAGACCGTCAACCAGGGCACTGGCCGGGCAGATGGCCTTTATCTTCTCCGCGATCCCTTCCGGATAGTCCTGCTGCCCTGTCGATACCGATGGCGGGTTTATCTTGAGATTGTTGACCACCACCTTGCCGGAATTTTTCAGCAGTGGAAGATAGCGATAGGTTTCCAGCAGTTCGTAACCGAGCAGAAAATCGGCTTCACCCTCGGGAATGATCGGAGAATAGACGCGTGCCCCGAAACGGACATGGGAGACAACACTGCCCCCGCGTTGGGCCATTCCATGGATTTCGCTTTTTTTCACATCAAAACCGGCAAGCATCAAAGCTTCGGAGATAATTTCCGAGGCCACCAGAATCCCCTGCCCGCCAACACCCACAAGCAGAATGTTCGTCACTGTCTTAGTATCCATTTGCACGCTCGCAGAAAAAATGTAATCCCTTTATCGGTACAATTATTAATCGTCTTTCGCCTTGATCGCCATGAATTTGCACAACTGGGCACAGACATCGCAACCGCTGCACAACAAGGGATCTATATATGCCTTCCCCTTTGATGAATCACTGCCCGTCTGCCAGATAACGGCGGGACAGCCGAGCTTGGTGCATGCCCTGCACCCCGTGCATATCTCGTGATCAACGAGAAGGGGTTCACCACGTTTATATACACCAGGACGCTTGATGAGAACGCAGGGGCGGTTTGTTATCACCACGGAAGGTTCGGGACGGTTCATTTCCTCCTTGATGGCCTGACGCGTTTCATCGAGGTTGTATGGGTCTATGGTGCGGACATTCCTCACCCCGAGGTTCCTAACGAGGGCGGGCAAATCAACCTGAAAGGTCTCTTCCCCGGCAAGCGTAAAGCCTGACGCCGGGTTTTCCTGCCTGCCGGTCATGGCAGTTATCCTGTTGTCGAGAATTATCACGGTAGCGGGAGCTTTATTATAGACCATATCCAGAAGGCCGGTCATGCCGGAATGGAG
>JAGFXO010000184.1 GCA_017861285.1 Geobacteraceae bacterium
GAGAATTGCCTCAAGCTGGGGCCAAGGGAACCTTTTCGACTTGCAGGCATTGAACAGAACTCCAGTTCCCAATGGCTTGGTAAGAACCAGCACATCGCCTGGTTGGACTTTGCAGTTGGTGAGAATTCTTTCCGGCGACACTACTCCTGTTACCGCCAGCCCGAATTTCGGCTCATCGTCATCCACCGAATGACCGCCGGCCATGGCAGCACCCGCTTCGGCAACCTTTTCATTACCCCCCTTGAGGATCTCCTTCAATGTCTCGATCCCCAGTTTTTTTATCGGAAACATCACCAGATTCAAAGCGGTGACGGGTCGACCACCCATGGCATAAATGTCGGAGAGAGAGTTGGCTGCGGCAATACGTCCGAACCAGACAGGATCGTCGACCGGAGGGGTTATGAAATCAACCGTAGAGATAACTGCGAGTCCATCGGCCAGACGATATACCGCCGCATCATCACTGGATTCAAAACCGACGAGCAAGTTGGGATCCGATGAAGCGGGAAGAGATTTGAGTGCTTCCGACAGGACCGTCGGATTGATCTTCGCCGCTCATCCGCAGGTACGGGAGAGCCCTGTTAGAGTCTTTTTTTTGCCGAACAGCATCTTTTTCCCCTTCCTCGGATACTGGCTGATACTGAGATGGCGAAGAAGAAAGCAACTTGGACGAAAAGCCTCATTCATAGATTAAATCAATAGTAAGCATTGTCAAGTCAAATGGGTTGGAAGCGCTGATGCCGAGGAAATCTGACGATTGCATATTGGGTGAGATTTTTGCGGGTGCTGAAAGGCATTTCATTGTGAAGCGACTTAACGTTGCTGCTTTGAGGACTGATCCAGGACGTGATCCCTGCAATTCAGCGAGCAGGGATCACTCTCCTCCCGTCTTTCACCGGCAATTTGTTATTCTGCCCTCTTTAACAGGGCGAAAATTATTGCAGCTTATCCATGATATCGTCCAGACCGAGCGCCTCAGTCCAGGATACCTCTACATACTGACCATCTTTCTTCAGCATCGGCTTGAGCGGTTCGTCGTTGTAGCGCAATTCCATGCCGAGTCTTCCCTTTAGACAGAGAGGTCTGCCCTCTCCGGGCGCGCTCGCTACAACCCCGATAACATTTCCGTCCTTGCGAACCAGGTCGAACAGACAGCCCGACTCACACCAGCTGCAGGTCAACTGTTCCTTTTTCACTTCCCAGACACGGGCCTTTCCGGACAGGGAGTTGTAGGTAAGTGTACCCACCGGGCATAACGAAACGCAGCGCGAGCAGGAAACACAGTCAGACGCAGCCAGTTCGGCGTCCATGGCCGGAGCCACCTTTGTGTTAAAACCACGATAGGCAAAATTAATGACTGCGCGCTCTTCAACATCCTGACAGGTTCTGACACATTTTCCACACAATATGCATTTATTCATATCCCGGTTAATGTACGGGTTGGAAGCATCCCGTTGGTAATCCTTCTTCGCGCCGGCAAAGCCGGAGCTTTTAACATCATAGTAGAAGGCGTAGTCCTGCAGACGGCATGCGCCGCTCTTCTCACACGTCATGCAATCTATGGGATGGTTGGCAAGCATCAGTTCCAGGATAGCTTTCCTCGCATCAATGACTGCCGGGGAATCAGTTTCAACGACCATACCGTTGGTGGCCGCAGTTACGCAAGAGGCAGGCAGGTTGCGGGCGCCTTTGATTTCCACTACGCAGATACGGCACCCACCGTAACCCGGATAATCTGGATCATGGCAAAAAGTCGGGATAAAGAAACCGGCTCCCGCTGCAGCATCCAGAACCGTAGTGCCGGTTGGAACCGTAACCTCTTGGCCATTAATGGTAAGAGTGACAGTAGACAAAGTTGTTACCTCCTTTTGATTCGTTTTGTTATTTCCCCATACTTTCACGATGGCGTTACAGTTACATACCGGGAAGCATATGCCGTAATTGTCGCACCATGCCAGGTCGGTGACGTTGAGGAATAATTTGACCACGTTTTCAGGCACGAGAAATACCCGAAGCAGGTACTCGTGATTTGTCTTTAGTGAGCGGGCTATGGTTATATACAATTATAAATAACGATAAGTCAAATTGATAATGTCGATAGTATCAACCATTTTTATTTTTTTTGCCGATATCCTTTTGGCAACAGGTCATGAAAAGCGTGGCGATTCGAACAATAAGTGGTCGCAATTCATTAAAACCACAATAAAATTGGTTCCACGACCGTGCCCGCAACGATAGTGCAAGCCGTTAGTATCGATAAAATAAATAACTTTTATCGTTTTTATTGAAATTATCAATTTGACCAAATGTTGTCGTTTATTATCAAATAGCGTGTTTGTCAACAGGGAGGAAGCAAGGCAATGATCAGCGTGGGAATTGACATAGGGTCCACCGCAACCAAAGCGGTGGTTTTTGATGGAGAAGTCAGGGGCCATGCGATGGTGCCGACCGGGTGGGACCCGCGGGAGGCCGGTCTTCGTGCATTCCGGGAATCCTTGGCACACGCGGGGCTTACCGAGGGAAAGGTCGAAGAGGTCGTCGGAACCGGCTACGGCCGAATCTCGCTCCCGATTTTCAACCGGCGAGTGACCGAGATCACCTGCCATGCCCGTGGCGCCCATCACCTTCATCCCGATACGAGGACGGTCATTGATATCGGCGGTCAGGACAGCAAACTGATTTCCCTCAATCCCGACGGCTCGGTTGCAGACTTCATAATGAACGACAAGTGTGCAGCCGGGACCGGTCGTTTCCTTCAGGCCATGGCCGGGATTCTCGACGTTTCGCTGGATGAGCTGGGAGACATTGCAAATGGCGCTGAACCGGTTTCGCTTTCAAGCATGTGCACCGTCTTCGCCGAATCAGAGGTCATCGGTCTCCTGGCTCGTGGAATTGGCAAGGGAAGCCTCGCCGCCGGCATCGTCAACACCATTGCCCAGCGTATTCAGGGATTGGCAGGTCGGGTCCCCCTCGTCGAAACAATCACTTTTACCGGCGGGATAGCGCAAAACCGCTCCATCTGCATGAATATCGGCACAAGTCTCGGCGTAAAGCTTCGGGTTCCGGCTTCTCCACAGTTTGTCGGAGCTCTGGGCGCAGCCCTCATAGGCACCGAGTAAGGCCTCAATCAGACGAACAAAGAAAGGATACAGGTTCAATGAGCACAGCAAAAACATTTTCAGAAATAGCCACACTCCGGGAACGGAATGCGCTTGCCCTCAAAGCCGCAAAGGAGAATGGCCTACGAGTAGTCGGCACATACTGCCTGTACTCTCCCGCTGAACTGGTCGCGGCAGCCGGTGCAATTCCCGTTTCGCTCTGCGGTACGAGCCAGAACCCGGTCCCCGCGGCGGAAAAAATTCTCCCCAGGAACCTCTGCCCTCTCATCAAGTCAAGCTATGGTTTCGCCATCACCGACACCTGCCCTTACTTTCACTTCGCAGACCTGCTCATTGCAGAAACCACCTGCGACGGCAAGAAAAAGATGTACGAACTTCTCGGAGAACTGAAGCCGATGCACGTGATGCAGCTCCCCCAGGTGCAGAACGATGCGGCCCTTGAATACTGGGTCGGTGAACTGATGCGGTTGAAACACAGGCTCGAAGAGGAATTTTCCGTCGAGATCA
>JAGFXO010000185.1 GCA_017861285.1 Geobacteraceae bacterium
AGGCGCTCCGTGTGCACCTTGATATCATCTCGATAGAGGGTGATGTCTACAGAGCCGACCGGCACCTTTACACCTTCGATTTCGTACAGACGGGAAGCCAGATCTTCAGCAAGATGGATACCGCCCGTCCGGATCCCGACCAGGACGATTTCGTTGACGCCCTTGTTACGTTCCAGAATTTCATGGACGATCCGGGTGAGCGCTCTTTTAATCCCGACACCATCTAGGATTATCGTTGCATCCGTTTTCATGGTACTCTCCTTCCACCGGTCAACTGAATGCCGGATTGCTTCCGGCATTTTCCCGAGTGTCAATCAACGATGACAGCTCGAGAGAAATTTACCTGCAATTCCAACTAGATACAAAGACACAAAAAAGCCTTCCACGCAAGGCGGGAAGGCTCTTCAGCTGTTTGGACCAAAAGCTTTTTTCACCTTTGCTAACCTCACGGGGTTAAATTAAAAGGCATGCGTCTGTTTCTTGTGAAATGTACCACCATGAAAACTTCCCGTCAAGGAAGAAATTCATACACGGGCACGGCATATGACCTGCTGCGGAACTACTCGATCCATCGGCCGATTCTGGACCACCGCACGCTGTTCTTTTCCCGGTCCCACGACCAGTATTTGATGAAGGCGAGTCCCCTGATTTTGTCATTCTTCACAAAACCCCAGAAGCGGCTGTCATACGACCGGTCACGGTTGTCACCCATGACAAAGTACGAATTTTCAGGAACCTTTACAGGCTTGGTATAGTCGCGCGGGTTTTGAGCCTCGGGTATGGTGTCCGGCTCCTTGTGAACCTCATGGGGATTCTGGTACAGCATTCCGTTGACATATACCTTCTTGTTTATTACCTGGACAACATCACCGGGCATACCGACGACTCTTTTGATGAAGTCCTTGCTGGGATCTTCGGGATACTCAAAAACGATTACATCTCCCCGGTTCGGGTCGCGGATCTTCAGGACCCTCTTGTCGGTGAAGGGTATTTTAAGCCCGTAGACAAACTTGTTCACCAGCAGATGGTCGCCGATCAGCATGGTATCTTCCATGGAAGCGGAGGGTATCTTGAAAGCCTGAACAACGAAAGTCCTTATAATCAGCGCCAGGATGACGGCGATGATAATCGATTCCGCATATTCCCGGATGATGTGCTTCTTCGTTGCGGGAGCAGCAGATTTCCTTTCCGCATCAGTCGCTATCTCGGAATGCTGTCTATTGTTCATAACCATACATGAAATCCTTTGCTTTTATTTAGTCTTCAACCTTGAGTATGGCCAGAAAAGCTTCCTGGGGGAGTTCCACGTTACCCACGTTTTTCATGCGCTTCTTTCCCTCTTTCTGCTTTTCCAGGAGCTTTCTCTTCCTCGTAATATCGCCGCCATAACATTTTGCAAGAACGTCTTTCCGCATGGCCTTTACGGTTTCCCGGGCAATCACCTTGTTGCCGATAGCCGCCTGAATTGCCACCTCGAACATCTGACGCGGGATAAGTTCTTTCATTTTAGAGACGAGGTCCCTTCCCCGATAATATGCCTTATCCTTGTGGATAATGAGTGAAAGGGCATCGACCACCTCATTGTTGATCAGGATATTCAGCCTGACCAGATCACTTCGCCGGTAGTCGAGATATTCGTAGTCCATCGAGGCATACCCTTTGGATATCGATTTGAGGCGATCATAAAAATCAAGCACGATCTCGTTCAGGGGCATCTCGTAGACAATCATGACCCTTGCCGGAGTCAGGTATTTTATCTCGCGCTGCACCCCCCGCTTTTCCTCGCAGAGCGCCAGGATACCCCCCACGAATTCATTCGGCACATGAATGGAAGCCAGTATGAAGGGTTCTTCTATGTAATCAATTACCTGCAAGGGAGGAAGTTGGGTAGCGCTTTCAATGGTTATAACCTCTCCGCCGGTCTTGTAGACCTTGTAGACAACCGTCGGGGCCGTCGTAATAAGATTCAGGTTGAATTCCCGTTCGAGCCTTTCCTGGATTATCTCCATGTGGAGGAGGCCCAGAAAACCGCAGCGGAAACCAAACCCGAGTGCCACGGAATTCTCCGGTTCATAGGAAAAGGATGAATCATTGAGCCGCAACTTTGCCAGGGCATCGCGTAACTGCTCATATTGACCGGTATCAATGGGGTAGAGGCCGGAAAAGACCATGGGTTTGACTTCCTTGAAACCCGGCAATGGCGCGGCGCACGGCTTGTTCAGCAGGGTGATTGTGTCTCCGACCCTTGCATCCTGAACCTCCTTGATACCGGCTATGACAAACCCGACCTCACCAGCGGACAGTGATTGGGCTTCGACCATTCCCGGCGCGAAAACACCCACCTTCAATACTTCATGGACTATTCCGCTCGACATGAGCTGAATCTTGTCGCCCCGCCCGAGAGTCCCGTCAATAATTCTCACCAGGATTATGACTCCCTGGTACTGGTCATACCAGGAATCGAAGAGCAGAGCCTTCAGCGGCTTTGCCGGGTCGCCGACAGGTGGGGGAATTTTTTTTACGATCTGCTCGAGGACATCGCCGGTGCCTATCCCTTCCTTTGCACTGGCCAAAACCGCATCATGGGCATCAATGCCGATGATATCCTCAATTTCATGTATGATTCGCTCTGGCTCCGCGGAAGGGAGATCGATTTTGTTCAGGACCGGAAAAACTTCGAGGTTGTTGTCGATGGCAAGGTAGACATTCGCCAGGGTCTGCGCCTCAACCCCCTGCGACGCATCCACGACAAGCAAAGCCCCCTCGCAGGCAGCCAGCGACCGCGACACTTCATAGGTGAAATCCACATGCCCCGGCGTATCTATAAGGTTCAGTATATATACATTGCCATCCTGAGCCTGGTAGCGCAAACGGACTGTCTGCGCCTTGATGGTAATCCCGCGCTCCCTCTCCAGATCCATTTTGTCGAGGAACTGGTCCTGCTTTTCCCTGTCCGACAGGGCACCGGTGTGTTCGAGGAGCCTGTCCGCAAGGGTGGATTTGCCATGGTCTATATGTGCTATAATCGAAAAATTCCTGATATTTCCTATAATCATACAGTACACTTCCTGAATAAATTCAAATTTTAAAATATATATAAACACATGATACTTGTAAAGGAAAAAACCGAAATACGGGTAAATTATGGTTGACAATACATCAGGCATTCAATTAAATGAATACAAGTATTTATTTGCTGCAGAAAAGACACATTGCGAATACGGCGAGGATACCACCCTCTCATGCTTTGTTTGAATCAAGGCATATTCCTCAACAGATCGGCTACCCATAGACAATGGACGAAAAGAGACAAAACAGTACAAAATGGGAGAACCTCTGCAGACAATGCGGAGACTGCTGCTTCGAAAAGATCGAGGATGAAAGCGGCGCCATCTTCTTCACCCGGACCCCCTGCCGCTATCTTGATGTTACCACGAGAAAGTGCAAAATATATGGCAGGCGTTTCGAAATCTTTCCCGAATGCATTCAATTGACGGAGGCTCTGGTGCGTGAACTGACCTGGCTTCACGACGATTGCGGCTACAGGAGAGCCCTGGGGATTCCCCGAAAAAGGCCCGCAACAACAAAGAAGAAATAGAGATCTATTCTGGAAT
>JAGFXO010000071.1 GCA_017861285.1 Geobacteraceae bacterium
GAAGAAGGGTCGGTTTTCAAAAAATCCGAAAAAGTATCCTGGAAATGCAGGAACTGCGGACATCTTCACACCGGTGAAAAGGCACCCGAACTGTGCCCCATCTGCAAGCATCCGCAAGCATACTTCGAAGTTATGATAGAAAATTACTGATTTTTTTGGTATCGGAATTTCTGTAAAGGAAGGCGGGTCGATGAAGCCCGTCTTCCTTTTTGTATTTTATCCAGATCATTCCACGGACATTGCCTGAAAATGCGCAGATCGGCATATCATGCCGACACGGTACATATGCGAACAAGGCAGATTTCAGTGATAATTGCGATAAAAAGAACGCTAATGTACCAGATCGATGCATTGAATGCCTGCCCGAACAAGGGGCGCCGTATGACCTGGAAATAGCAGGCTGCAAGAAATAGAACGGCTGATACGGCGGCCAGACTATGATACCAGGGCGAAAAAGCGGCGACAAGGCCGAGAGAGAGAGAAGCCGGCAGGAGGGTGGCCGCAAAAAAGAAAATGAAAACCTTTGCCGGCCGTTCCCCCATCGCCGCGGGCAATACGGCAAAACCTGAATTCCGGTAGTCTTCCCGGTGTTTCAGTGCGAGGATCCAGAAATGAGGCGGTTGCCAGAGCATCACGATGCCGAAGAGGATAAGAACTGACGGCCGGATCGTATCTGCCACGGCAGCATACCCGACGAGCACGGGCAGTGCGCCGGGGATCCCGCCGGCAACTGCAGCGAATGGCGAGCGACGCTTGAGCCAGAGCGTATACGGCACGACATAGATCAGCACGGCTGCAAGGAGGAGAACTGCAGTCAGGGCATTGAGATGCCACAAAGCCAGCGTTATGGCGGCAAGAATCAGGCATGAGGCAAGGGCCACAACCTGTTTCCCTCCCAGATGCACAAGAGCTTCGACCCTCGCCTGAAGCCGCACCATCCTGATGTCGAGGGGATAATCCAGCACTCCGTTCAGCATTGCCGATCCGGCCGCCGCCATGGACAATACCAGCAGCGTCATCAAGGAAACCCTGACACCCGGCAACCTTCCCGCCGCCATGACCATCCCGGAAAACCCCGCCAAAGCAACCAGGGCGAGGATACCCGGCCTGGATAAAATCAGCGCCGATTCCATCAGACTTTTCGACCTGCAACCGAGCTTATGAGCGTATTCGGCAAACCTCATCCTACTGCCTGCAATACCCTTTTTTGCTGCAGTGCCTCCCGCACCCACAAACGAAACAGAAGAGAAAGAATGGATATCGCCAGGGCCAGGATCACCGGTCCACCGGAAAAATAATCCCCAAGCCTGACCCGCTTTCCCTCCTGATCCCGAAAGGCCGGATCCAGGGGTATGCGGGCATTGAGTTTCTCGTCAAACCCGATGTGCCGCAGCACCTCCTCCTCGGAGACAACTGCATGCAGGCTTCCCGGGAACACTGCGATCCCCATGAGAATAATGGCGGAGAACGGCATCACCGCATATGCCGCCCGGTAAACAATTTGATGAAAGTTCATCCCCTGCTTCACGTTGCGCTCCGAACCTGATGTTGCTTCTAGCCGTTGTAAAAGTTTATCCTCAAATGCAGGGATTGCAATCCACACCGACGTGCCCATTGCGTACTGTTATCGACAAAAGCCCGTGCAATCACTTCACGCTTGTAAAGAGGCAAAAATGCTATACCATTTTTGGAGAAAGAGGCGTGCCAATTCCCTGCCGTTCCCCTGTCATGCGCCTTGGCGATGAAACCCTTTACTAACGACAACTTCAAAGGAGAGCCGATTATGACAGACATCCACCACCCTCTGGACCAGCTGTGCATCAATACCATCCGAACCCTTTCCATGGACGCTGTTCAAAAGGCGAACTCGGGGCACCCGGGAACGCCCATGGCTCTTGCACCCCTCGCATACATCCTCTGGACAAGGTTTCTCCGCTGCAATCCGGGAAATCCTGCATGGTTCAACCGGGACCGCTTCATTCTTTCCATCGGCCATGCCTCGATGCTGCAATACGCATTGCTGTATTTGACCGGTTACGATCTGACACTCGACGACCTTAGAAATTTCCGCCAGTGGGAAAGCAGGACGCCGGGGCACCCGGAATACGGGCAGACGCCGGGAATCGAAACAACAACGGGGCCTCTCGGGCAGGGATTCATGAATGCGGTCGGCATGGCGATGGCCGAGGCACACCTGGCAGCAGTATTCAACCGGGAAGGGCACGAAATCGTTGACCACTACACCTATGTATTCTGCGGCGACGGAGACCTGATGGAAGGGGCTTCCCATGAAGCGGCATCACTTGCCGGCCATCTCTCCCTCGGCAAGCTAATCTGCGTATTCGACGACAACCATATCACGATCGAGGGTGATACCAGCCTGTCCTGCTCCGATGACGTTGCCTGCCGCTTCGAGGCATATCACTGGCATGTCCAGAACCTGGGAGACAAGGCGGAAGATATCGAGGAACTGGCCGCGGCATTTACCATAGCACAGGGAGAACGGGAACGACCTTCATTGATCATCCTGCGCTCCCACATCGGATACGGGGCGCCTAATCGCCAGGACACGAGGGAAGCCCACGGAGAACCGCTGGGAGAAGAGGAAATCCGTTTGGCCAAGCAATCTTATGGCTGGCCGCAGGACGAAAAATTTCTCGTGCCCGAAAAGGTAGTGGCACATATGAGACGGGTTTTGGAGCGGGGCAAGCAGCTGGAGGAAGCCTGGAATGACGCGTATGATGCCTACCGTGAAAAATTCCCCGAACTGGCCTGCCAGCTGGAAGCCGCCCTTTCCGCCAGTCTTCCCGAAGGGTGGGTAACCGCTCTCCCCCGATTCAAGCCGGAGGATGGCCCAGTTGCAACCAGGGCGGCGGCCGGCAAGGCGCTGAACGCCTTGGCCGACAAGGTACCGTGGCTTATGGGCGGAAGCGCAGACCTTTCACCATCGACGAAGACGTTGCTGGCTTCGTCCCGCTACCTTGCCTGGGGCCGCTACACCAACCGCAACATCGCCTGGGGGATTCGGGAACACGCCATGTGCGCCTGCTGCTCGGGCCTTGCACTCCACGGGGGCGTGCGGCCTTTTGCCGCAACCTTCTTCGTTTTCACCGACTATGCCCGCCCTGCCATCCGCCTGGCTGCACTCATGGGCCTTCCGGTACTCTATATCATGACCCATGATTCGATCGGTGTCGGCGAGGACGGTCCAACCCACCAACCGGTCGAGCACCTGGCCTCATTGAGGGCGATGCCAAACATGTGCGTAATCCGGCCGGCCGACGCCAATGAAACCGCTGTTGCCTGGCACGCCGCAATGCTGAGAAAACAAGGTCCGACAATGCTGGTCCTTACCCGTCAAGGGTTGCCTGTTTTTGACCGCGGGACGGTTGCCGGCGCCGAGGGAGTACTCAAGGGCGCATATGTTTTATCAAGGGAAGACGCTGACAGGCCGGACATCATCCTTATTGCAACCGGATCGGAAGTCCGCTTGATCCTGGAAGCCCAACGGGAACTGGCCGCCGAAAACATCTCCGCCCGCGTAATCAGCATGCCCAGTTGGGAACTCTTCCGCGAACAGACGCAGGAATATCGTGACAACGTTCTGCCACCGGACATCAGGATTCGCCTCGCTGTTGAAGCCGCATCTCCTTTCGGCTGGCGCGACTGGGTCGGTGATTATGGGGACATAATCGGCATATCACGGTTCGGCACCAGTGCACCGGCCGAAGAAATATTCAGAAGATATGGTTTTACCGTCGAAAACATCGTCAAACAGTCAAAACGCCTGCTGGGAAGATAGTCGAAAATTTTAGCCGCCCCAACGATATCAATGATTTGCGGTATACTGTAGAGGAAGGTTCCCAGCCATTGCGGAGACTGCCATGTCCGATGAAAATAAAACCAGGCAACAGTTACTTGACGAATTGAAGGAATCTCGCCAGCGCAACAAAGACCTGGAAATGATGGAAAAGGAATACCACCTGACCAGTGAGGCGCTGCAAGTCCGGCTGCGCCACGAGAAGGCCCTGGCGGATTGTTCTCACGCACTGCTGAAGATTGGGGCTACCACGGAAAAACTGACGGAGGCCCTGGGATATCTCCTTTCGGCAACTGAAGTGAGCAGGGTTTATCTTTTCGAGAACTTTGAGGATCCGGAGAAGGGACTTTGTGCCCGCCAAATCAATGAAGTATGCGCAAAAGGGGTAATCCCCAAGGCAGACAACCCCGATCTTCGGCAAACGCCCTACAAGGATGGTTTCAGACGCTGGCGCAACGAACTCTCATGCGGCCGGCCAATCAGGGGGCTCATATCGTCTTTTCCCGAGAGCGAACGCAAAATTCTGGAACCGCAAGGGATACAGTCGATACTGGTACTTCCCGTTCAGGTGGCGGGTCAATGGCATGGGTTCATCGGCTTCGATGACTGTCACGGTTTCCACGATTGGAGCGACGTAGACGTGAGCCTGCTGAGTACCGGCGCTGAAATTATCGGGAGCTGTATCGAGCTGAAAAGGGCGGAAATTACACTGCTCAATAATGAAGAAAAATTCCGTGGGCTCTCCAAAGAGTTCAATGCGATTCTCGACACGGTTCCCGATAGTCTGACACTCCAGTCACCCGATTTGAAAATTATCTGGGCAAACAGGGGGGCGGCAGCGCGGCTCAGCCTGAAAATCGATGAAATCATCGGAAGGGAATGTTACCGGCTGTGGCATCAGTCAGGCGAACCCTGCAGGAAGTGCCCCGTACAGAGGTGCTTCAGAAATGGTGAGCCCGCCAAGGAAAACGTCACGACTCCGGATGGAAGGATATGGGAACTTAGGGCGGTTCCGGTCAAGGGGGAAAACGGGAGGGTTGTCAATGTAGTCGAGGTGGCGAGGGAAATTACCGAACGCAAGCTGGCGGAACAGGAACTGAAGGCGAAAAAGGCGGAACTCGAGGTACTGAACAGGAACCTGGGAGAGAGAGTCAGGGAGGAGGTAACAAAAAACCGGGAAAAGGACCATATTCTGATCCAGCAGAGCCGTCAGGCAGTGATGGGGGAAATGTTCGGATATATCGCTCACCAGTGGCGGCAGCCACTTACCGTAGTTTCCCTGCTTGTCCAGGATATTGAGGAGTGTTACACGTATGCAAACTTCACGAAAGACTATCTCGATACCACGGTCAACAAGATCATCCAGTTAATCCAGCACATGTCCCTGACAATCGATGATTTTCGTGATTTCTTCAAACCTGACAAGGTCAAGACTCAGTTCTTCGTCGATGAAATCGTCAAGAAAACCCTCTGCTTCATGGAAGCGAGCCTCAAATACTATGAAATAGCCGTTGACACAAACATAGAAACGGGTCTCTCCGTAAACGGGTATCCGAACGAATATTCGCAGGTGCTGCTGAACATCCTCAGCAATGCGAAGGATGTTTTTATCGAAAGGAAAACGGCAGAACCTAGGATTTCCATAAAAGGCTTCCGGGAACTCAACAAAACGGTCGTGACCATCACCGACAATGCAGGCGGGATTGACAACGCGATTAAAAACAGGGTATTCGATCCTTATTTCAGCACCAAAAATGGCAGCAACAGCACGGGAATCGGGCTCTACATGTCCAGAATCATCATCGAAAAAAACATGGGGGGAAGTTTGACGGCACGAAATGTGGAGAACGGCGCCGAATTCAGAATAGATGTGTAAGAAAACGACAAACCGGGGCTCATTTATGCTCAGGAGCCCCGGTTTGCCCGGCTGAAAGCGCAATCACAGGATGCTTTTCACTGCATCGAGGACAGCCGCATAATCCGGTTCATCCGTAATCTCTTTGACGAGTTGGACATATATAACCGTATCGTACTCATCCACGACAAAAATGCACCTCGCCATTAACATCAGCTCTTTGATGAGAACACCGTATGCCTGCGCGAAGGACCGGTCCTGATAATCCGAAAGGGTAATGACCTTGTCGACCCCCGCTGCACCGCACCAGCGTTTTTGCGCAAACGGCAGGTCCATACTCATAGTAAGCACTACTACATCGTTCTGCAAATCGGCCGCTTCCAGGTTGAATCTGCGGGTCTCCGTGTCACAGACGGGGGTATCGAGGGATGGAACGGAGCAGATTATTTTTGTTTTCCCCGCAAAGTCTGCAAGGGCTTTCGGCTTCAGTTCGTTGTCAACCACCCTGAAATCGGAAGCCTTGTCGCCGGCCTTGACCACCGGTCCGAGAAGAGTCAAGGGGTTCCCCATGAAAGTAACTGCACCTGGTCTTTCTTCCATTTTTCAGCCTCCTTGGTACGTTATTTCCAACGTTAGATAACTATACCGCTCTCATCCGGGAATTCAATGATCCGGATCATGGTTTTGATCCCGAAAAAAAGCATGGCACAATTGCGTCTGCATCCCCAGATGTTACAATTTCCACAGACAAGTCAGGAAAATCCGGCGCCATTTCATTGGCCGCCTGGGGAAAGGAATTACTATGAACCGCAAGATTTGTTTATTGTTGATGTATACCCTACTTGCCTTCGGGACATTCATTTTTTCTTCCGGATCGGAAGCTCAAACGAGCGAATCTCCATTGATCGGTCAGCAGGTGACGAATTTCAGCCTGTCCTCCACCCAGAGTCGCCTTGTCTCATACGGGCCGGAATACTATGGAAAGGTCAATCTCATAATTACATTTTTCCCGGCAGCGTTTACCCCTGTCTGAACGGGTGAAATGGAGGGCCATCAGAGGAACCTCTACCTCTATGAGCGCTTCAACACCCAGGTCGTGGGTGTCAGCAGGGATGACGTAACCACCTTGCAGTATTGGGCAAAGGACCTGGGGCTGACCTTTCCGCTGTTGTCGAACGTGAGCGGCTGGCTGGGAATCATCTTCGACGTGCAGCCCGGCAACCAGCCCGTCTTCAACAGAAGGACCGCAATTATCGACAGAAAAGGTGTTATCAGGTATGTACGGGATGGCTCCCCCGATTACAAGGATATTCTTTCCTTTCTCAAAAAACTGGAGAGCGAGCAGGAGAGACCATGAAAATACTCGTCATTGTCTCATGTTTCGTAGCAGCGGTATTCTCGATATGCGTCAGCGTGGAAGCAGGGGCTGAAACTGCCGATAACCACGCACACAAGACTTCCCAGGCAAGACAAAACCCGGATGGAACCATTGAGTTTGGCGGCGAATTCAAATTTCAGCCTCCCCCTCCACCATGGGAATTCATACAGGGGGGTGACGCAGGCGGATTCGCTTTCGGGTTTTACCGCAAGGATCCCGGAACGTCCCGACTCGAATCAACTTTCTTTGCATACGATGAGGAGCCATACGGCTATTCTCGAAACCCGGAGGAGCGTGCGGGGGAATTCCTCAAGCGCTTCTTCTGGGCTTCACATGTGAAGGTTGCCGTTATAGAACGGAAAAAGATGCCGGTGCTGGGGGGAGAAGGGTTTGTCGTTGTCATGGAGGGGAAAGACCCTGTCAAAAAAACCAAGGTGCGCTCGAAAGTCATATTCGGCAAGCGCGGCGAACGGGTCGTGGCTTTTTATATCAACCAGTGGCGCACCGATGACGGCACATACGACCTGTCGGCATTCGATGCCTTCGACCGGTTCGCGAACTCCCTGAGATTTCTCCGGAAGTCCTTCTACGAGGCGCTTTGAAAGCGGTTTTGCGCGGCGGGCTTACCGGGCAGTCAGGTGTGCTACCGCCCTTTCCAGCCCGGCAAGGTTCAGTTCGAACATGGGGACAATCTTTCGGATCAGGGTGATCGTCTCTCCGTGATCCCACAGCGAGACGGGGACCGGGTTGAACCATGCCGCATGGCGGAAGGTGGCGGCAAGCAGTTTCAGCCGCTCGATGCTCGGCTGCTTCTGCCTGTACTCGATGGCGATGGAGCCGTTGACAGCCAGCAACTCCTCCGGCGCCATGCTGGCGTCGCCGACGAAAATCAGCCTGGTTTCGGGGTCGCGGCGGAGCAGGTCCTCGACCGTTTCGGGGCTGGAGCGCCGCTGGGGGTCGTGCCAGACGCGGTCGGTGACCGTGTTATGGAAGTAATAGATGGAAAGGTCATTGAACTGGGACCGGGCATAATGGAACAGGGTCTGTACGGTTTCCACGTAGGGATCCATGGACCAGCCGCCGTTATCGATAAGGAGCAGCACCTTGAGCCGGTCACTCAGACGCCGGTCGAAAACAATCTCTATCTCGCCGGCATTCCGCATGGTCTGGTAGACGGTTTTGTCGACGCTCAGCACGTCCTTCGGACCGGCCGGAACCAGACGCCGAAGGCGTTTCAGTGCCTCCCCGATCTGCGAGCGGGTCAACGGTGCGAAGCGGGAGTAGTCCCTGTAGCGGCGCTCGAGGGCAACCTTCATCGCGGATCGGTTGCGCGATGCCCCGCCGACCCTCATCCCTCCCGGGCGGTTCCCGGAATGGCCGACTGGAGAAACTCCGCCGGTACCTATCCACTTCTTGCCTCCATGATGCGCCTCATCCTGATCTTTCAGCCGGTCGAGAAAGTACCGTATCAATTCTTCACCGCTCAACCGGCGAAGCTGTTCTTCGTTCATGCCGAGCGCCTTGGCCAGTTCCGCCGGATCTTTCAGCCATTCTTCGAGCAATGTGCGGACAGAATCGTCAAGCGTGACACCTTCCTGAGGCCTGTATTCAACGCCGGTGAAAAACTCCGCGAAAACCTGGTCATAAACGTCAAAGTCGCGTTCACTTTTGACCAGAAGGGCCCGGGCAACAGTATAAAAATCGTCCAGCGAGGTGATGAGGCCGAGACAAAGTGCCTTCTGCAATCGCAGAAAGGCCGTCGGGGTAACCGGGATACCGCTTTCTCTCAGGTTGTAAAAGAAAGGAACGAACATGATCAACCTCGGATACTGCTGTCTCCCGCTTGTGAAACTGCCTTGTCAAGATCGCTGCTTTTCTTGAACAGGATTCCCAGATAGGGAAGCGCTTCGTCGCTCAGCGCTTCCTGCCGGAAATCCGGGTCTGCCAGCAGGGCACGGATCCAGTTGAGCAGTTCCCGGGTGGCGGGCTTTTTCTCGATCCCCTCGATCTTGCGCAAACGGTAGAATGCATTAATGCAGGCCCGCGCCAGATCATCACTCAGGTCGGGGAAGTGCACAGCCACGATGCTGCGCATCATATCCGGTTTCGGAAAGGCGATGTGGTGGAAGTTGCAGCGGCCGAGAAACGGATCGGAGAGATCCTTCTTGGCATTGGAGGTGATGATCACCACCGGGCGGTACCGGGCCTTGACGGTCCGGTCGATTTCCATGATATCGAACTGCATCTGGTCGAGCACGTCAAGCATGTCGTCCTGAAAGTCGGTGTCCGCCTTATCTATCTCGTCGATGAGGAGAACAACCCGCCGATCGGCCACAAACGCCTGGCCGATCTTCCCCATACGTATATATTCAGAGATATTGCTCACGTCCCTGGTGGAATCGCCGAAGCGGCTGTCGTTCAGCCGCGTCAAGGTATCGTACAG
>JAGFXO010000072.1 GCA_017861285.1 Geobacteraceae bacterium
GTAGGTATTTTATGATGGAATTAACCAGAAAAGGTGAATACGCCATCCGCGGCATTGTATATCTTGCCTCCCAGTCCCCGGGTAAAGTGGTCCTGATCAGTGAAATTGCGCAAGCAACCGAGGTTCCGAAAAGCTTTCTGTCGAAGATTTTTCAGGATTTTGCCAGGATTGGCCTGGTGCATTCATTTCGCGGAACCGGTGGCGGCTTCTCCCTCGCCCGTCCTGCCTCCCGGATAACGCTGCGCGAAGTGGTGGAAGCCGTCGAAGGACCCATCGTGCCGAACCGCTGCTTACTGGGAAAGGGTGTCTGCGCCCGTGACGATACCTGTTCCGTTCACCCCGTTTGGAGAAAAGTTCAAAATGAAGTGCTTTCGATCCTTGACGGCATAACCCTTGAGGAGCTCGTTAAGCAGAATGGCTGACTATCACCCCCCTTGCGGGCTTGATTCCCGATTACCCGATGAAAGGAGAAGAAGTGTATGGATGTCCTGACATTGAGCAGGCTGCAGTTCGCTGTCACCAGCATGTTTCACTTCATTTTCGTGCCGCTGACCCTTGGCCTCTCCATCCTGGTCGCCTGGATGGAGACCCGTTATGTGAGGACAGGGAATGTAACGTACCTTCGGATGGCAAAGTTCTGGGGAAAGCTGTTCCTGATCAATTTTGCCCTGGGTGTCGTTACCGGCATTACCCTGGAATTCCAGTTCGGCATGAACTGGGCCGAGTATTCGCGGTATGTGGGGGACATATTCGGCGCGCCGCTTGCCATCGAGGCCACGGTTGCCTTTTTCCTGGAATCGGTTTTTATCGGGGTATGGATTTTCGGCTGGAACAAGGTTTCGAAACGCCTGCATGCCCTGTCCATATGGCTGGTTGCCGTTGCCACCAACCTCTCGGCGCTCTGGATTCTGCTGGCCAATGGCTGGATGCAGCACCCGGTCGGTTATGTGCTCAGAAACGGGAGAGCCGAGATGGTCGATTTCATGGCCCTGGTCACCAATCCATACGGTTTGCTGAAATTCACCCATACGCTGGTCGCCGGCTATTCGGTCGCTGCTTTTTTCGTCATGGGTATTTCTGCCTGGCACCTCCTGAAGAAGAACGAACCGGAGTTTTTCCGGATTTCTTTCAAAATCGCGGCGAAATTCGGTCTGGCGGCTGCACTCCTCGTGCTGATGATCGGCGATTTCCATGCCGTCGAGGTTGCAAGGACGCAGCCGGCAAAATTCGCGGCCATGGAGTCGGTATGGGAAACGAAAAAGAATGCCGCTTTCAACATTTTCGTCTTTCCCGACGTCAAGAAGGAATGCAACCTGTATGAAGAATTCTGCATCCCCAACATGCTCAGTTACCTGGCCTTCCATACCGCCGACGGTGAGATAAAAGGCCTGAAGTCCTTTCCGCAGGATGAGCGGCCGCCTGTTACCCCGGTTTTTCTCAGTTTCCGGCTCATGGTCGGGTTCGGGATGCTGTTCATACTCCTTTCCATCCTGGCCGTGGTCTTTTCACGGCGGGGCACTCTGGAGGCGCATCCCCTGTTTCTGAAGATCATGCTGTATTCGATCCCGCTCCCGTATATTGCAAATCAACTCGGCTGGATTGTGGCCGAAGTCGGGCGTCAGCCCTGGATAGTGTATGGTGTGCTCAAGACGTCCGATGCGGTTTCCCGCTCGATTTCCACGGTCCAGGTGGCGGGGTCCCTTGCCGGGTTTACCCTGTTGTACGGGGTTCTCGGTGCCCTTGACGTCTATCTTCTGGCCAGATTTGCAAGGAGGGGGCCGGATGAAGATCTGACCTCGCTGGTACAACCGTTCGGGAAGGAGGCCTGACATGCTTTTTCAGATTACCTGGTTCGTTCTTTGGGGAGTTTTGTGGGCGGTTTATTTCATGCTGGACGGTTTTGTGCTCGGGGTCGGGATCCTGGAAAATTTTCTCGGAAGGAATGATGCCGAGAAGCGGGTGATGATCAATACCATAGGTCCGGTCTGGGACGGGAACGAGGTATGGCTCGTGACTGCAGGTGGGGCGACATTCGCTGCATTTCCCACAACCTATGCCCTGATGTTCAGTTACCTGTATACGCCTTTGCTGCTGCTGCTCTTTGCCCTCATCATTCGGGGCGTTTCCTTCGAGTTCCGCGGGAAGATGCAGGGCGGCGGGTGGAAGAAGATGTGGGATGCCGCCATTCTCGTCGGCAGTCTTGTCCCAGCGCTCCTGTTCGGGGTTGCCTTCGGCAATATCTTCAGCGGGCTGCCCATGGATGCAGCCGGATATCACGGATCCCTCCTCTACCTGCTGAACCCGTACGGTGTTCTCACCGGGGTCCTTTTTGTGCTGCTGTTTGTCGAACACGGTGCTCTCTACCTGTCGGTCAAAACCGCCGGAGAACTGAAGCTGCGTGCAATTGGGGTCGCGAAAGGGATATGGCCGGCGCTTCTGACTGTTGCGGCTCTGTTCCTGGCCATGACCGGATTCGCGACAAACCTCTATGGCAATTTCTTCGCCGTGCCCGCACTGTTCGCAGTCCCGCTTGCAGCTGTTGCCGCCCTTGCCTGCACCCGCCTTTTCACGGCCAGGGGCAGGATGCTCAAGGCATTTGCGGCGTCATGCTTCACCATCGTGCTGGTCGTCGGTACCGGGGTTGCCGGGCTCTTCCCGAACCTGATTCCTTCGAGTCTCGATCCGGCATACAGTCTGACTATTTACAACTCCTCCTCGAGTGAATACACCCTGAAGATCATGACGGCAGTAGCCCTGATTTTCGTTCCTGTCGTTATTGCGTACAAAATCTGGGTGTACCGTGTCTTTCGCGGTCCCGTGACCATTGAGGATGTCGAGACGGACGAGCATGCGTACTGAGGTGCTGCGTCCGCAGTGACACCTGTATTATTGATTCAACCCTTTGAAATTGTAACTCCGGACTGCCCTTTGCACTGTTTTTCCTCTTGTGCAAGGGGCAGCCTTGCATTCCCGCCCATTGTTTGTCTTCATGAAATTATTCGATAAACTTTACGCAGGTTCAGAAAATTCTCGCACGAGTGGACGCAACCTCATGCTTCGCTAAGGGGGATCTATGACCGGGAACAGGTCCGCGGGGTCTATTCTGCGATCGGCGGTGGCAGCTGAAAGGCCTTTGCAGGTAGTGGGGACGATTAACGCGTATGCGGCAATCATGGCGGAAAAGGCCGGGTTCAGCGCCATCTACCTGTCGGGTGCCGGTGTCGCCAATGCCTCGTTCGGCCTTCCCGACCTCGGGGTTACCCATCCCGGCGATGTTCTGGAAGATGCCCGCAGGATCACGTCTGTTTCGCCTCTTCCACTCCTGGTGGACATGGATACCGGCTTCGGGAATGCTCTCGTAATCGCCAGGACGATCCGTTCCCTGTGCAGGGCGGGTGCTGCTGGTGTGCACATCGAGGACCAGTATGCGGAAAAACGCTGTGGCCACCGTCCCGGGAAAAGGGTTGTCGACACCCGGGAAATGACCGACCGGATCAAGGCGGCGGTCGACGCCAGGGTTGATGATCATTTCGTCATCATGGCGAGGACCGATGCGGTTGCCGGGGAGGGGATTGATGCGGCGATAGAAAGGGCATGCCGATACCGGGACGCGGGCGCCGACATGATTTTCCCGGAAGCATTGGCGGATCTCGACCAGTTCCGTACCTTTGCGGAGTCGGTTGGTGTTCCCGTGCTGGCCAATATGACCGAATTCGGAGTAACTCCCCTGTTTACCCTGGAGCAGCTTCGTGATGCAAAAATCAGCATCGTTCTCTATCCTTTATCGGCCTTTCGGGCCATGAGCGCGGCGGCCATGAGCGTTTATCGCGAAATCCGGCAGAAAGGGACGCAGAAAGGGATACTCGATCTCATGCAGACCCGGGCCGAACTGTATGGGTTGATCGATTACATGGAATCCGAGCAAAAGCTGGATTCATTCCCTCCAAAGGAGGAAAAGGTATGAACAGGCGTACGGTGTCGGGGTTGGCCGGTGTAATTGCCGATGAAACTGCAATCAGTACGGTGGGGAAGAAGGGAATGGGTCTGAGCTACCGGGGATATCCGATTCGCGACCTGGCGGAACATGCCGAATTCGAGGAAGTTGCCTATCTGCTTATTTACGGAAGGCTGCCTGCTCGAAGGGAACTGGATGTCTACCGGACAAAACTCGCCGCCTTGCGCGGTCTGCCGGTTAAGCTGAAGAACATTCTGGAGCAGCTTCCTGCCGATGCTCATCCGATGCATGTACTGCGGACCGGCTGTTCGGCCCTTGGAACCATGGAACCGGAGACCCCTGACAGGCATCAGCGGCGGATTGCGAACCGGTTGATCGCATGTCTGCCGTCAATGCTGATGTACTGGTATCATTTCCATACGAGCAACAGAAGCATAGAAACGGAGATCGGCGGCGGCAGCCTGGCCGGGCACTTTCTGACCCTTCTGCACGGTAACGCACCTGACGAGACCGCGCGCCATGCCGTGGATGTTTCGCTGATACTCTATGCCGAACATGAATTCAACGCTTCGACCTTCTCCGCGCGGGTGACGGCATCTACAGGCGCGGATTTCTATTCGGCAATCACTTCGGCCATCGGCACCCTGAGCGGACCGCTGCATGGAGGTGCAAACGAGGAGGCCATGAAGCTGATTTCACGGTTTGCCTCTCCGGATCAGGCGGAAGAAGAAATAATGTTGATGCTGGCGAAAAAAGAGCGGATCATGGGTTTTGGTCACCGGGTCTACAAGGAGGAGCCGGATCCGAGGTCCGATCTCGTCAGGGTCTGGTCAAAAAAACTCGCAGAGTCCTCCGGCCGTCGTTTGCTGTACGAGGTTTCAGAACGGATCGAACAGGTCATGCTGCGGGAGAAAAGGCTCTACCCGAACCTCGACTTCTACAGCGCTTCCGCCTACCATCTGTGCGGAATTCCCACCGTCATGTTCACTCCGCTTTTTGTATTTGCCCGCATTTGCGGCTGGTCCGCCCATGTCATCGAACAGCGCTCCGCCGGAAGGCTCATCAGGCCTTCAGCCGACTATGTGGGGCCTGAACCGGCACGGTTCAAGCCGATTGAGCAGCGGGGGTGAAATCTTGAGTCTCGAAAATTTCCATGCACGATGCAGGTGCACTGTGCGCGGAAACTTGGAATTGACATGACATTCGCTTCAGCCGATACCAATATTCGTCCCGCCCCCGACCGGGAAATGGTTGAAATTGCCGACTATGTTGCGGATTGCGTCATCGGGAGCGACGAAGCGTTCGAAACCGCGCGGCTCTGTCTCATGGACAGCCTCGGGTGCGCGATGCCGGCGCTTGATTATCCGGACTGCACCAGGCATCTCGGGCCGGTGGTTCCCGGTACCATTGTGCCCCTCGGTGCGCGGGTCCCGGGAACTCTCCTGGAACTCGACCCGGTAAAGGCCGCCTTCGACATCGGCATTCTTATCCGCTGGCTCGATTATAACGATACCTGGCTTGCCGCCGAATGGGGGCATCCCTCCGACAACCTCGGCGGCATTCTGGCGGTAGCCGACTACCTGAGCCGGCATAAGGCTGCCGCCGGGGTTCCGCCGCTGCTCATGGTCGATGTCCTCAATGCCATGATCAAGGCGTACGAGATCCAGGGGGTGCTGGCGCTGGAAAACAGCTTCAACCGTGTCGGCCTCGATCACGTGCTGCTTGTCAAACTGGCTACTGCAGCCATGGCGACGTCTCTTCTGGGTGGAGGAAAGGAGCAGTTGATCAATGTGCTGTCCCAGGTCTGGCTTGATGGTCAGAGCCTCCGCGCATACCGGCACTCCCCGAACACCGGTCCCCGTAAATCATGGGCCGCCGGTGATGCCGGCAGTCGGGGGGTGTGGCTGGCCTTCATGACCATGCGCGGTGAGCCGGGATATCCGGGCGCGCTGACCGCTCGCACATGGGGTTTTTATGATGTTTCCTACGACGGGGGACTGTTTCGGTTGCAGCAGCCATACGGCAGCTACGTGATGGAAAACATCCTGTTCAAGATATGCTTTCCGGCGGAGTTTCATGCTCAAACGGCCGCGGAATGTGCCATGAAGCTCCATGGCCGGGTCAGGGGCCGGCTGGACGACATTGAGAAAATCGTCCTTGCCACCCAGGAGCCCGCTCTCCGCATTATCAGCAAAACCGGCCCCCTCCATAATCATGCGGATCGTGATCACTGCCTCCAGTATATCGTTGCCGCGGTTCTCCTCCACGGGACGCTGACAGCCGCCCACTACAGCGATGCAGCTGCAGCCGATCCCCGTATTGACGTGCTTCGCGGGAAAATGGAAGTCACCGAAGACCGCCGGTACAGCAGGGAGTACCTGGATCCGCACAAGCGTTCCATAGCCAATGCCGTGCAGATTTTCTTCCGGGACGGGAGTTGTACGGAGAGGGTCGAGGTCGAGTATCCCCTTGGCCATCGGTTGAGGCGCAGTGAGGGGATACCGCTGCTGTTCAGGAAATTCAGGGAAAACATGTCGATCTGTTTCCCCGAACGGCGGACGGATGCCATCCTTGAGTTGATGAACGACCGCCGCAGGCTCGAGGCCTTGCCGGTACATGAGTTCATGGAGTTGTTTATCCCCTGAAGTCTTTTGCCGGAAATTGAAGTCAAACGAGCGACTTCAACTCCTCGATAAGCCCCTTCAGAAAGTCGTATCCTTGCTGCCAGAAACCAGGGTCGGCAAAATCGATGCCGGCCTGCCGCACCGTATCCGCGGGCGACAGGGACCCGCCGCTTGCCAGGATTGCCCGGTAGCCGGGGATGAAAGCGGCGCCTTCCTGCACGTATTTCTGGTACAGGGCCATTACCAGCAACTCGGCGAATGTGTAGGAATAGCAGTAGAAACGGGCGTGAATGAAATGGGAAATGTAGCTCCAGCCCCACCGGTACGGTTCGATCATCTCCACGGAGTCGCCGTAGAGCCTGGCATTTTCCTGCCACCAGATATCGCCGAGCCGCGATGACACCAGCAGCCCCTGTTTTCTTTCCAGGTGCATTCTCTCCTCGAAGCGCGTGAGGACGTTCTGCCGGAAGGTTGTTGCGATGATGTCTTCTATCTTCGCGCAGAGCAGGGAAATCTTCACCTGCGGGTCGCTTTCCCGCTCCAGCAGATGACGGGTCAGAAGCATTTCGCCGAATACCGACGCAGTCTCGGCCAGCGGCAGGGGAGGGTGGTAATTGAGCAATGTCTGTTGCTGCGCCAGGACAAAATGAAGGCCGTGCCCCAATTCATGGGCGATGGTTGCGACATCGCGCAGGTTGCCGGTGAAGTTCAGCAGCACGTAGGGGGGCAGCGACGGGGTCATCCCCATGCAGAAAGCCCCACCCGATTTGCCCGGCCTCGGCAGGACATCGAGACGGCGCTCATTATGAAACGTATGGACAATATCCCTGAATCCGGTGTCGAAATTGCCGAAGGCTTCCAGGACCAGTTCCATGGCCTCATCAAACGTATATTTCCGGCGGGCCTCGCCGACCGGCGCATAGATGTCGCTGTTCTTCAGTTTCGGAATGTTGAGCAGCTTCGCCTTGAGCCGGAAATATTCCCGGGCGAGGGGGTAGTTGTCCTCGGTGACCGTCATCATCCGTTCGACTGCCTCCGCTGAAAGCTCGTTGGACAGGTGGGTCGGATCCATGGGGGCTGCGTAGTTGCGCAACTCCATTTCCTGGGAGTGATCGAGTGCCGCCGTGTTGAATATGGTGCTGAGAGTAATTCCCTCGTCGCTGTGCCGCTGCAGAAATGTTGAGAATGCCCGTTCCCTCAGATCCGCATCGGGGTGGTGGAGCAGTCCGAGAAGCTCTTCCCCGGTGAGTTCCTGTTCCTCCCCTTCCACCTCCAGGCGATAGCGAAGTGACGCGGAGAGTTCGTCAAACAGCCTGCTAAAGGCATCTACCCCGGTGAGCGACTTCAGTTTCAGAAGCTGCTCTTCCCGCTCCGGCAAGGTGTGCGGCCGGTATTTACGCGATCCTTCCAGAAAATGCCGGTAGTCATCGAGACCCTCATCGGCAACAAGGCCGGAAAAAATGTCGTCCGGCATCGCGATAATCTCGAGATCGAAGAAGAGAAGCTCCCGCGCCATTTTATTGCCGAACTCGGCGGTCCGCTGGGAGATGCGCTTGTGCGCGTCGTCCTCGCTGTCGGCCGCGAACAGGAGATGTGCGTACAACTGCGGTTTGACAATCAATTCCTGCAGCTTTTCGTAGTTCAGCAATGCTTCCCGGAGCCCCGCGGCATCCAGGGCCGCGACCCTGCCGAAATATTTTTCCCGGAATACTCCCGCCTGCACCGCTGCTTCGGCGAGATCGTCCTCCAGTTCCCGCGAAAGGGCTGATGGGTAGAGTCGCGTGGTGTCCCATAAAAGCGAAGATAGATTGTCTGTCACAGTTCCTCCATGAAAATAACGGGGCGTCGGAACAGCCCCCGATATTCGCCCGGTAAAATTGAGTGGAGATGATATGTGTTTTCCGTATGACTGTCAAGCGAAGGGCAGGGTTCTGGCAATTCCCTCCCTCCCTTGGGCTGAAACCACTCAAATTCTTCCTTTCAAGGGCTGATACCATATCATTTTCCCCTTTCCTGGGTTGAAACCACATCATTTTACTCTTTCCTGGGCTGATGCCACCTAATTCCCTCCCTTTCAAGGGGAGGGTCAGGGTGGGGATGGGGTCAGCTGGTACTCCGGTCAGGAAACAGCCCGTGAAAAAACGTGCATTCAGCTGAAGATCGACGAACGTTCGGCATGACTTCTTTTTGACGACAGGGATGATATGGAGTATTATAGAGCTTCAAGGTTCGACGGGAAGTATGGAGGGTGGGACATGTCGGAAAAACGTGAAATAGCAACGCTCGGCGCCGGTTGTTTCTGGTGTGTGGAAGCCGTCTTTCAAAATCTGCGGGGCGTTGAGCGCGTCGTTTCGGGCTATGCGGGCGGCAGCCCTGCATATCCGACCTATGAGCAGGTTTGCAGGGGGACGACCGGTCATGCCGAAGCGGTGCAGCTTACCTTCGACCCCGAGGTCATCTCCTATCCCGAAATCCTCGACGTATTCTGGCGGACCCATGACCCGACCACCCCGAACCGGCAGGGGTATGATACGGGTACTCAATACCGCTCGGTAATTTTCGTTCACAACGGGGAGCAGAAAACTGTCGCCGAACAATCGAAAGCGGCAGCCGGATCAGCTGGACTCTGGCCGAATCCGATTGTTACGGAGATCGTCCCGTTCACCAATTTTTACCCGGCTGAAGAACATCACCAGGATTATTACCGGTCAAATCCCGACCAGCCGTATTGCCAGGTGGTCATCGATCCAAAAATCAGGAAGCTGAAAAAGGATTTCGCGGACAAGCTGAAGGAGAAGTGAAGTCATGGTGCCTTTTCAAAAAACGAGGTCCGGGAGATGAGGATACTCTTGCATATCTGCTGTGCTCCCTGCGCACTCTATCCCGTTTCCGAGCTGCGGAGAGCCGGAG
>JAGFXO010000073.1 GCA_017861285.1 Geobacteraceae bacterium
TGGAAGCTGGCGAGGACCCGATCTTCATCCTGCGACGCATGGTCATCCTGGCCTCGGAGGACATCGGCAATGCGGATCCTCGAGCCCTGCAGGTGGCCGTATCAGCGCTACAGGGGTTTCAACTGGTCGGGCTTCCTGAAGGAAGGATACTTATGGCGCAGGCGGCAACATATCTTGCCACTGCCCCCAAATCCAACGCTTCCTATGCAGGAATCGAGGCGGCCCGCGGAGAAATCAGGAAAAGCGGTGCGCTCCCGGTGCCGATGCATATCAGGAACGCCCCGACGGGGCTTATGAAAGACCTGGGATACGGCAGGGGATATAAGTACGCCCACGACTATGCCGAAGGATACGCCGCCCAGGAATACCTGCCGGAGCAGATTGCAGGGCGGAAGTTCTACGACCCCGTCGGTCACGGTTACGAGAAATACATTAGAGAAAGAATGGAATGGATCAAAGGGAAAAAAAGAGAGAATAAATGAGCATTATTTTTACCGATACATGCGGCTCATGGGGTTCCCTTCCGTGAAAAGCCGGTTTTTTTGCGCAAGCTTCTGTTCCCAGCGCCACGCATCCTCAACAATAGTCCCCAGATTGTCATAGCTGGGATGCCAATCGAGAACGCCCTGAATCCTGTCGGCCTTCGCAACCAGCATGGCCGGGTCTCCAGGGCGACGCGGGGCTTCAATGACCGGGAAATCCACACCCGTGATCTTGTGCACGACGTCGATTACCTGCCGTACGCTGCTCCCCTTCCCGTATCCCACGTTCAAGGTATCGGATGGTTGGCCTTTTTCCAGGTAACGCAGCGCCGCGAGGTGCGCGCCTGCCAGGTCTTCAATGTGAATATAATCGCGAATCCCCGTGCCGTCAGGAGTTTCGTAATCCGTACCGTAAATTGACACGGAATCCCGCATACCCAATGCGGCCTGACAACAGACCTTGATCAGGTGTGTCGCTTCAGGGGTGCGCTGCCCAATCCTTGCCATCGGATCGGCTCCCGCAACGTTGAAATAACGCAAAGCCACATATTTCAATCCGTGGGCAGCGGCAACATCCCGCAACATCCATTCGCTCATTAATTTCGATGTCCCGTAGGGATTGATCGGTACGGCAGGACTCCCCTCTTCGGCAATGCCCGATCCCGGCATACCATATACGGCGGCAGTACTGGAGAAAATGAAGTTCCTTACCGAATTGCGCGCACATACCTGTAACAGGTTCAAGGTGTTTCTTGTGTTGTTTGCATAATACTTGAGGGGGTCGGTTACGGATTCAGGCGCAACTATTGAAGCGGCGAAATGAAGTACCGTATCGATGCCGAAACGGTGAACAACCGATTCAAGACTTTCCGGGTTAGCCAGGTCACCGATAATCAACTGTTCATTGTTGACGAGGGCATCGGCGAAACCCGTGGATAGGTTATCGAATACAATGACTGTGTAGCCGGCTTCAGACAACTGTCGGACCACATGGCTTCCTATATAACCGGCACCTCCGGACACGAGAATTCTCATGTTAAGCTCCTCCTGAATTGATAACCGCTATCCATTGCTCTTCATCGGCTATGGGCCCTTCGTGCCGGTATAGAGACAATAATGCCTAGACTCGAACCTTCTGCAACCAGTCCCTGTTCAGCAGGTACCAGTCGACGGTGAGCCGCAGCCCCTCATCCAGTCCCGTTTCAGGCTTCCACCCCAGCAATCTGTCTGCCTTGCCGATATCCGCCCAGGTTGCTTTCATGTCGGCCTTGTGAAACGGCTTCTGATCCAGCTGTGCCTTCTTGCCCAGATACTCCTCTATTTTCCCGATAACATAATTCATTGAAACAGGGTTTTTGCCGCCGCCGAGATTTATTATCTCATATCCTACGCTGCGTAATGCCTTGACAGTTCCCCTGGCTATGTCGTCAACATAGGTAAAATCCCTTGCCTGGGTACCGTCGCCAAACAACTCAATCGGCGTTCCCTCGTCGATCCACTTGATGAACCGGAATATGCTCATGTCGGGCCGGCCGGCAGGACCATACACGGTAAAATACCTGACCACGGAAATATCCATACCGAAAAGGTAATGATATGAATATGCCATGACTTCAGCGGCTTTCTTCGAAGCGGCATAGGGAGAAATCGGGGTATTGACCGGCAGCTCCTCCACAAAAGGCATTTTCTGTCCCGCATACAGGGAAGATGTCGAAGCGAGCACCATCTTTGCCACCGAATATTTTCTCATCATTTCAAGGAGGTTCAACGTACCATGGCTGTTCGTGGTCAAATAGACATGGGGATTCTCCAAGCTGTACCGTACACCGGCCCTTGCAGCAAGGTTGATAACCGCGTCGATTCTATTCCCCCCGAACACTTTATCAAGAAACGAAAGATCTTCAATGTCCCCCTGCAAGAAATGGAAATTTGAATGTTGCCGCAAATCCCTCAAGCGGTGCTCTTTCAGGGTGACATCGTAGTAATCGTTCAGGTTATCGACACCCACGACGCAGCAACCCTGTTCCAGCAGAATCCGGACAGTTTTCCAGCCGATGAAACCGGCCGCACCCGTTACTATGACTTTATCCATGGTATTCACATCCCTGTTATGCAGCTGGATTTCCGGTTTGGACGGGGAAGTCGTGTACCCGTTGGCCAACTGCTTGTTATTTCTGCGAGATGCAGCGCAACAGTCTTTGCAGTCGAAAAAAAGGGTGCCCGAGGCACCCATCGTATCGCTACTTGCTCAATCTGCTCGAATACAGAGGAAATTTCCTCATTAGAGTATGCACGCTTTCCTTGATCTTCGCCAATTCGCCGTCATTTTCCGTATTTTTCAGGGCATCGGCTATAAAGCCTGCGACTTCGGCCATTTCGGCTTCCCGCAACCCATGGGTAGTGGCGGCAGGTGTTCCTATGCGTATTCCCGATGTTACGAAAGGAGATCTTGTCTCGTACGGTATGGTGTTTTTATTGACCGTAATACCAGCCTTGTCAAGAGCCTCTTCAGCAACCTTTCCGGTCAGGCCTGTTTTGGTAAGATCGACGAGCATCATATGGTTGTCGGTTCCGCCGGAAACCAGGCGGAATCCTCTCTTCACGAGCTCTTCAGCCAGGATATTCGCATTTTTAACTATCCGTTCCTGGTACGCATTGAATTCTGGAGTTAAGGCCTCTTTGAAGGCAACGGCCTTTGCGGCAATTACATGCATGAGCGGCCCGCCCTGTATCCCCGGAAAAATATTTGAATTAAGGGACTTGGCATAGTCACCGCGGCACAAGATCATTCCACCTCGGGGTCCGCGCAGGGTTTTGTGTGTTGTGGTTGTAACAAACTCCGCATGGGGGACGGGACTCGGATGCAATCCGGCTGCAACAAGACCGGCAATATGAGCCATATCTACCATGATGACCGCACCAACCTTATCGGCAATTTTCCGGAACGCGGCAAAATCGATAATGCGCGGGTAAGCGCTGGCCCCTACCACGATCATTTTGGGCTTGTGCTCCGTAGCAAGCCGCTCCACTTCATCATAATCGATACGTTCCGTTTCCCTGGAAACGCCATAAAAAACGACATTATACAATTTGCCGGAAAAGTTTGCCGGACTGCCATGGGTAAGGTGACCGCCATGTGAAAGGTCCATGCCCAAAATAGTATCACCCGGTTTCAGTACTGAAAAATATACCGCCATGTTCGCCTGCGAACCGGAATGCGGCTGCACATTGGCGTGATCGGCACCGAAAAGCTCTTTGGCCCTTTCAATTGCCAGATTCTCAACGATATCAACCTGGGAACAGCCCCCGTAATACCTCTTGCCCGGATACCCTTCGGCATATTTGTTGGTCAGCACAGAGCCCTGGGCCTCCATCACCGCCTCGGAGACAAAATTTTCTGAAGCGATCAGCTCCAGATTGTATTCCTGTCGCTCGGTCTCACAACGGATTGCGCGAGCAACTTCAGGATCAAATGTATCGAGTATCGACATGTTTTTCTCCTTATCAAGTAATAGAAAAAAAACGGGACTGATCAAGTCCCGTGTATATATTCTCTTTTCTGTTCATGCTGCTGCATCGACTTGCAAGAGGGGTGGCCGGCTATTTGTACAACTCCATTTCCAGAACGGCAATCTTATCGAGCCTTCCCTGATGACGCCCTCCCTCGAAAGCAGTATCAAGCCATGCAGCAACCATCTCACGTGCCTCATTCTCATCAAGGACCCGTCCGCCAAGAACCAGTATATTCGCATTATTGTGCTCTTTGGCCATCTTCGCCATATACGGGTCGGCAACAAGGGCAGCACGGACACCGGGGAACTTGTTTGCTACGATGGACATCCCTATTCCGGTGCCGCACGCCAGTATCCCTTTTTCAGCTTCCCCGGACGAAACCTTTCGCGCCACTTTCTCGCCAAAATCGGGGTAATCAACGGAATTTCCGTTATCAGTACCCAAATCTTCAACGGGGATACCTCTCTCCATGAGAAGCCTTTTTACAGCCTCTTTCAATTCATAACCACCGTGGTCGCTTCCAACTGCTATCATTCGTATCGCCTTTTAGATCTTTCTGAACAGGAGCGTAGCGTTCGTTCCGCCAAAGCCGAAGGAATTGCTGAGAGCGTACTCAATCCTGCAATCTCTCGGAACATTTGCAACATAATCCAGATCACACTCCGGATCCGGTTCCAGGTAATTGATCGTTGGTGTGGCAACTCCCTTGTCCATCGACATTGCTGTATACACCGCTTCTATGCCGCCTGCGGCACCAAGCAGATGGCCTGTCATCGATTTCGTCGAAGAAACCATCAATTTCCGTGCATGGTCGCCAAAAACACTCTTGATTGCCAGTGTTTCATTGAGATCGTTGAAAGGGGTCGAGGTTCCGTGCGCATTGATGAAATCGACCTTCTCAGGGCCGATCCCTGCGTTTTTCAGCGCCATCTGCATGCAGCGCGCTGCACCCTCACCCTCGGGTGCGGGCTGCGTGAGATGATAAGCATCGCCTGTCATACCGTAGCCTACAATCTCGGCGTAAATTTTCGCACCCCGTTTTTTCGCGGCTTCGTATTCTTCAAGCACTACGATGCCGGCTCCTTCTGCGAGAACAAATCCGTCCCGGTTTTTTTCAAAAGGCCTGGAGGCAGCTAACGGGTCATCGTTTCTGGTGGACAAAGCCCTCATGACGGCGAAACCGCCTATTGCCAAAGGTGTCACCGTGGATTCGGTCCCACCTGCAATCATCGCATCGGCATCACCGCGCCTGATGATATGATAGGCATCCCCAATGGAATGAGTACCGGTAGCGCAGGCGGAGACCGAGGAGATATTCGGTCCTTTTGCACCGTACTTGATAGAGATATGACCGGGAGCCAGGTTTATGATGAGCATGGGAATGAAAAAGGGTGATATTTTCCTGTATCCGCCCTCCTGGAGAGCCAGATGATATCTTTCGATGGTGGGGAGGCCGCCGAGGCCGGCGCCAACCAGCACGCCCACCCTTTCCGCGTTCTCTTCCGTCACCGCAAGACCTGAATCCTCCATGGCAAATTGCGCAGCCGCCAGTGCGTACTGGATAAAGAGGTCCATTTTTTTTATTTCTTTTTTCTCAATGAAATCCTCTGGATTGAAGTCGCTGACTTCACCGGCAATCTGAACGGGAAAATCACTCACATCAAAACGGGTTATTCGTCCAATACCGGATCTTCCGGCAATCAGGGCATCCCAGTTCTTCTGATTACCCGTTCCCAGAGGCGATACTACACCGACTCCCGTTACCACCACTCTTCTCATAAAGTAAGCTCCTTGATACTCATAAACCGGATAAAATTGAAGGAATGTCCTTCCTGTGACGGGGAAAGAGCATTCCTTCGCGAGAAACTTTAGGTATGATCAGCAATATAGTCGATGGCATCCTGAACTGTCTGAATTTTTTCTGCATCCTCGTCGGAGATCTCGATATCGAATTCTTCTTCGAGAGCCATTACGAGTTCAACCGTATCAAGAGAGTCGGCACCAAGATCGTCCATAAAAGAGGCTTCACCGGTCACCTGGACCTCATCGACGCCTAATTGCTCCGCTATAATCTCTTTTACTCTTTTGTCTATTGATGACATTACTTTTTTCCTCCATTGAATTTTTGGCTTTGTGTAGTTTCCCGAACCTTATATTTCCTGCTTATTAGCATGAAAATCGAAAAAAGCAAACGGTATTTTTACATATACATGCCGCCGTTGACCGAGAGGACATGGCCGGTTATGTATGAACCCATCGCGGAAACCAGGAAAAATACCGCATTTGCAATATCTTCAGGCTTTCCGAACCGCCCCGCGGGTATCTGCCTGAGAAGGTCTTCCTTCACGGTAGCAGACAAAACATCCGTCATGTCGGTCTCGATAAAACCAGGTGTTATTGCATTGACGGTTATGTTCCGTTTGGCGTATTCCTTTGCCACGGACTTGGTGAAGCCGATCAACCCCGCCTTGCTCGCGCAGTAATTGGCCTGGCCGGCATTGCCCATTTCCCCGACGACCGAACTGATGTTCACAATGCTCCCGCCTTTGGCCTTTCCCATGAGCTTGACCGCTTCACGGGTACAGACAAACGCCCCCTTCAGATTCGTGTCGAGCACTGCGTCCCAGTCGGCTTCCTTCATCCTCATCAGCAAGCCGTCTCTGGTAATCCCGGCGTTATTGACGAGAATGTCAAGCTTGCCGAAGACTTCCGTAATCCTTGCAAACAGTGCCTCGACATCGGACGTGTTCGAGACGTCGACCTTGACTGCAAGGGCCTTCCCTCCAAGGGCAGTGATCTCATCCGCGGTTTTCTGTGCCCTCTCGAGAGAAGTCGCCGTAACGACCACCTCGGCGCCTTCCCGGGCGAGTTTCAGAGCAACAGCCCTGCCGATACCCCGCGAACCGCCAGTAACAAGGGCTGTCCTTCCACTGAGGCTCATGCTCCCTCCTTTACGATGGATTTGATGCCGGCAACATCCTCGACATTCCTCGTCTCCACAGTCTTGTCTATACGCTTGACCAGTCCTGAAAGCACCTTTCCGGGGCCAACCTCGATAAAACCGGTTACACCCCGGGCAACCATGTCCTTGACGGATGCATCCCAGAGAACCGGGGAACTCAGCTGCTCAACAAGAAGTTTTTTTACCCGCTCGCTGTCGGTGTTGGGTTTTGCCTCAACATTGGTCACAACGGGGATTTGCAAAGTTTCTATTTCGATCTCTCGCAGCGTCTCGAGGAGCCGTTCGCCGGCTGGCGCCATGAGACTGCAATGGGATGGAACGCTGACGGGCAACAGCATCGCTTTTCTGAATCCGCGGGCCTTGGCAGTCTCTATGGCCCGCTGGACTGCCGTTGCATGTCCGGCTATGACTATTTGACCGGGAGAGTTGAAATTCGCCGGCACGACGATCTCACCCTGTGCCGCCTCAGCACATATTTCATGCACGGCCTCCGCTTCCGCACCCAGAATTGCCGCCATGGCGCCGATTCCGACCGGAACCGCTTCCTGCATGAACTTCCCGCGCAAATGCACGGTGCGTATAGCATCAGCGAACTTAATAGCCCCCGAGGCAACCAGTGCGGAAAATTCGCCCAGGGAATGCCCTGCCACAAAACCGGCACTCAGCCCCGTCTCGGCCTGTAAAACGCGCAAAACCGCAATACTGGCAGCAAGTATTGCAGGCTGCGTATTTGCAGTGAGCTTCAACTCTTCTTCCGGCCCCTCAAAGCAGAGCCGTGACAATTTCCAGCCGAGGGTGTCGTCAGCTTCCTGAAAAACATCCCTGGCTACGCTGAAATTATCACTCAATTCTTTACCCATTCCGGGGCATTGGGAACCCTGGCCGGGAAATATAAAGGCATTCATGCCGACTAAACCTCCCTTTTCTACCAGCGCAATAATATTGCCGCCCACGTCAGGCCACCGCCAAAAGCATCCAGGACAATGACATTTTCATCCGTGATTCGGCCTGCCCGGTTGGCTTCATCAAGCGCTATGGGGATCGAGGCGGCAGAGGTGTTTCCATAACGCTCCAGATTCACACAAACCTGCTCTTCATTCAGCTTCAGCCTTTTTCCTATTGCATCGATGATCCGCCTGTTTGCCTGGTGAGGAATGAACAGATCAATATCCGTTGTCTGCAGATTATTGGCTGCTAGAGCTTCAAGCGCAGCATCTTCCATGGCCCGCACGGCAAGCTTGAATACATCGTTACCCTGCATGCGAAGAAACATCAGCCTTTCATCAATTATTTTCTGGCTTGCGGGATTCCTGCTGCCGCAGGCAGGCTGATTGAGGAGTTCCCAGTAGGAACCGTCACTGTGAATGTGGGTCGAAAGAATTCCCCGGTCTCCTTCAGCGCTCTCCAGCACTACAGCTCCTGCCCCGTCGCCAAAAAGAACGCAAGTGTTCCTGTCCGTCCAGTCAACAATCCTTGATAGAACTTCAGCTCCAATGACAAGGGCCTTTTTGACAGAACCGGCCTTCATGAAATTATCGACAACTGACAGCCCGTACAGAAAACCTGAACAGGCAGCAGATATATCGAAGGCCGCTGCATTTACAGCCCCCAGGTTGTGCTGCACGATGCAGGCAGTGGCCGGAAAAGGAAAATCCGGGGTGACGCTGGCCAGGACGATGAGATCAAGTTCGTCAGGGGCTACACCTGCCATTTCCATCGCTTGCCTTGCGGCCCGCGTGGCAAGCGTCGAAGTGTACTCCCCTTCAGCAGCTATATGTCTTTCCTTCATACCCGTACGGGTAGTTATCCACTCGTCGGTGGTATCTACTATCTTTTCCAGATCAACGTTGGTCAAGATTTTTTCAGGAACCGCCGAACCGGTCCCCGTGATCCGAGATCGTCTCATTATTCCCCGCCTTAATCAACCAGTCGCCTGATTATCCAGACCTTCACGCGGCTGCATGTATACAGTATAATTTTCCTGGAGTTTTTCAGCCATTTTCTGAATCACACCCTTCCGGGCATAATCATGGGCAAAGCGAATGGCATTTTTTATAGCCTTTGAGCTGGATCCCCCATGGCAAATCATCGCGACACCATCAACTCCAAGGAGCGGCGCCCCACCGTATTCCGAATAATCGACCTTTTTCCGGAAATTCCTGAACGCTCCACGAGCCAGAAGATAACCGATCTTGGAAAGGAGGCTCCGCTTGATTTCCTCCTTGAGCATTGCACCAATAGCCTCGGCCAGCCCCTCTGATAGCTTTAACACAACGTTGCCGACAAAGCCGTCGCAAACCACGACATCGACTTTGCCATTGAAGACATCACGCCCCTCTATATACCCGACATAATTGAAAGATGCATTTTTGAGGACGGCACTGGTTTCCCTGGTAAGTTCGTTTCCCTTGCTTGCCTCTTCACCATTTGAGAGAAGCCCCACCTTCGGGTTCTCAGCACCCATCACATATTTTGCATACACCTCACCCATGATAGCAAACTGGACAAGATGTATGGG
>JAGFXO010000186.1 GCA_017861285.1 Geobacteraceae bacterium
TGCGGAAGGATGCAGGGATACCTTTTGACGGCAACCGGTCCGACGATACCGGCATCTCCGAGGTTCAGCCTGAAGTATTAAACAGCCGCTACAGTGAGGCAGTGCCTTTTGGTGGTGATGGGAACGATTTTGATCCTTATGCCATAAGCCTTGAAGACCTGGTTGTCATACCGGAAACTGGTGAATGCGGTGAACGGGTTTATCCAGTACAGCCCACCTGGAGGCTCGCCGGAGGAGCAACGAACGGAGTATCCGAACCGGAGAGCGACCCCGAAGTTTTCAACCCGGACTCACTGTTTCTGGATATGGATAAAACCCTGCTCGAGGTAGAGTTCGAGGAAGAAACGGTTGTCCCCGCAGCGCTGGCCTTGGAGCAGGAACCTCCCGAGCTTTTGCCGGAGGAAGATATCGTCGAAGAACAATTTGGTATGGGCGGCGTCCTTGATTCTCTTGCTCTGGAAGTTGGCAGGGATTTCGTTAAAGAGGATACGGAGACTCACTTCAATCTGGGCATTGCGTACAAGGAAATGGGTTTGTATGAAGAAGCGATGAAAGAGTTCAAGGCCGCGGCCGTTGACCCGGAGAGGACCGTGGACAGTCTCATCCTGCAGGGCATCTGCCTGCGGGATACGGGGGATTTCACGCAGGCTGAAGGGATTCTCAAAGCGGGAATTCATGTTTTTGGCCATGATGCCGAGAAATCAATGAACCTTAACTATGAACTCGGACTGCTGTATGAGCTTTCCGGACGCAAAGATGCTGCCTTGAGAGTTTTTCGCGACGTCTTTGCGGCAAATCCCGGGTTCCGGGATACCGCCCGTAAAATAACCAAGTTGCACGGGTCAGAGAACCTTCTTGATTTTTCCGATATCGATGAAGGTGATATCGAACTGGAGGTATGAGATGGAGAGGCTTTGGGCTCCCTGGCGGATGGAATATATTTTAAACCCAAAGCCCGGAGGGTGTATCTTCTGTCTTGACGATGAAAGGGATAAAGACAGGGAAAACCTTGTGCTCCACAGGTCTGATCATTCATTTGTGATGATGAATCGCTACCCTTACTGCAACGGTCACATGATGGTTTCCCCCTACCGCCATATTTCCGACCTCGAAAAACTTAAAAGCGAGGAAATGCTCGATCTTTTTGCTGCCGTTGCCTTATGCACCAGGGTCCTTTCCGACAAATTCGCTCCACAGGGTTTCAATGTGGGGATAAATCTCGGCAAGGCAGCGGGGGCGGGGATTGATGACCATCTTCACCTTCACATCGTACCGCGCTGGATTGGTGACACAAATTATATGACGGTCATTGCCGACGTCCGCGTCATGCCTGAAAACATTCTCGCCACCTATGACAAGCTCCTTCCCGGTTTTTTGGCGTAATACCGAAGGGAATTCGCAATGTCAATTCTCCCGCCCCCAGACAAAACCGTGTTCGGCGGCATTGATGTCGGCGGCACCAACCTCAGGTTCGGTCTGATTGACTCATACAATAATCTTGTATACAGGGAAAACCAGCCGACCGTTCCACTTTTGGGCAAACAATCATTTATCGAACGGCTCTCTGCGGGTATTGAAAGACTGAAAATTCAGGCGTCGCTCCTGTCAAAAGATATCTTTTCGATCGGCATGGGGATTCCGGGGGTTGTTACAAGCGAAGGTCTTATTGCCTATTCGGTAAAATTCCCGTATCTCCAGGGGTGGAATCCCGGTCAATTTATGAGTGCGGCATGCGGCATCCCCGTCCGCGTCTCGAACGATGCCAATTCAGCGGCATACGGAGAACTGCAATTCGGTGCGGGAAGGGCATTTGATTCCTTCTTCATGTTTAGCATCGGAACAGGTGTCGGTGGAGGAGTAATCCTCAACCGCAAATTGTGGACCGGCTGCTGCGGTGCGGCCGGCGAGTTCGGCCACACGACCGTCGAACCTGACGGGAAGCCATGTCCCTGCGGGAACCGCGGCTGCCTCGAACAATATGTCTCCGCAGGCGCACTGGCAGAAGCGGCTCTTGGCCCGCGGGAAAGCGGAGAGGGGGGGCACCATTCCTCACGGAACGGGTCTCGATTGGCACTCGCATCTGTTGCGGATGCTGCCCGCTCCGGCGATATTCGGGCAGTGGAGATATTTTCCACAGCAGGGAGATATCTGGGGATTGCAGCTGCGTCCATAGCCAACCTCCTGAATGTTGAAGCAATAATTCTGGGTGGTGGAGTAACCGCAAGTTTCGACCTTTTCATCGAAGCGATGCAAAGAGAGATGGGAGCAAGGGCCATCTCTCCGGCCGCGACAAATCTGGAACTGGTCAAAGGTGAACTGGGAGACAACGCCGGAATAATGGGAAGTGCCGCGCTTGCCGCGGAAGAAGCCGGAAGTCCGTTGCTTGTCCGGCACTATCCCCCGGGGAAATGAGTGCATCATGGAGAGGAATAGAAAAGGGGCGCATTTCCATGCGTCCCTTTGACGTTTGAACCGGAAGCATAATGGCCTTGTATCAGTCGGCCTTTGCCGTTGCCAGGTGCAACGACTTGACGAAAGTTGCCTGAGTAGCCTGTTTTATTTCTTCCAGCACCGAAGAGGGCACTTTGGAATCAAGCGAGAGGATAACCATGGCTTCCCCTTTCTTCTCCCGCCGGCCCAGGTGCATGGCAGCGATATTGATTTCATGATGACCCAGTATCATGCCTATTTTACCGATCATCCCCGGCCGGTCCTGATAGGAGAGCAGCAGCATGTATTCCTCGGGAGTGAAATCCATGTTGAAGTCACGCAATTTGACGATCCTTGGAATTCCTTCGAACTGGGTTCCCGAAATTGTCCGCTTTTCATTGGGTCCTTCAATGGTAATGGTAATCATGCTGGAGAAGGAACCGGACTGAGCCGATTTCGCTTCCTCGACCTCGATACCCATCGTATCGGCGACCATCTTGGCATTAACCATGTTGACATCCTGTTCGACTTTCTGGTTGAGAAGGGCGGCCAGACCGCATACGGTAATAGGCGTTGTGCAATATTCCGCAATATTCCCATCGTAGGAAAAGGTAACCTTGTTGATATTGGAGTCGATCAACTGTATTACGAACTCTCCCATGGTGTTCACGAGCTTGAGGAAAGGGCGCATCTGGTCCATGAGGCTCATGTCGAATTTCGGGATATTCACGGCATTCTCAAGGGGTTGCTCGTCCAGGTAACGGATGATTTCGCGGGCCACATCAACTGACACATTGATTTGCGCTTCTCTGGTCGATGCGCCCAGGTGCGGAACGGAAACGACACGTTCATGTGCAATCAGTTTTTTCAAAAGTTCCGATTTCGGGGGTTCCTCACTCCAGACATCAACGGCCGCGCCTCCCACCTTGCCGCTTTCCAGGGCTTTCAGAAGGGCTTCTTCTTTGATAACCCCACCTCGCGCCGTATTGATGATGAGAACGCCATCCTTCATCATGGCGAATTCTTTTTCGCCGATCATATTGCGCGTCTCGCTCGTCATGGGAATGTGAAGGGTTATGATATCGGCGGTTCTGAAAAGTTCTTCATGGGAGACGAGGAGCGATTCCATTCTCCTCTCTTGAGGCTGGCATCGGCCTTCGGTATATTGCGGCAAAGGGCAAGAAGAAGAGCAAGGGTGTGTTCGGCAACGCTGTTCGTGTTGCCGAAAGGGGCATTGAGAACGATGACTCCCTGGGCACTTGCGTAGGCAACATCGACACTGTCGATGCCGACCCCGGCCCGTGCAACGATTTTGAGTTTCTTGCCGGCGGACAGAACATCCTTGTCAACTTTGGTGGCGCTTCTGGTGATGATCGCATCATAATCACCTATGACGGACACGAGTTCATCCTTTGACAACCCCAGTCGGACATCCACTTCGATGCGTGGGTCCTTTTCCAGAATCAAGAGTCCCTCATGTGCTAACTTTTCGGTAACAATAACTTTCATCGCTACTCCTTGGGAATGGATTTTACAGCTGGATTATAATGTAAACACGATACTATAGTTTCATTGAAAATAATGCAAGATTTATCATGGGTACTTGACAGTGAATCATTGCTCATCTGAGAGAAAATTGAATGTAACGGGTGGTCCTTGTCAACGAAGGGGAGCTTTTGGCCGGGATTACCTGCGGGCAACTCCTCCATGTACTACCCCCACTAATCCCGGTACCGTTTCAGCAGATCGTCGTAGGCATCGATCCGCCTGTCACGGAGAAACGGCCAGATTCGGCGAACAGTTTCACTCCTGCACAGGTCGATTTCGGCAAGAAGAAGTTCTTCGGTGTCGTTTCCTGCCTGTGCAAGTATTTCTCCCTGGCATCCGGCGACGAAACTGTTCCCCCAGAATTGGATTCCATGGCATTTCTCATCGGGAGACTTTTCCAATCCCACGCGATTTACCGAAACGAGGGGTATGCCGTTAGCTATCGAGTGGGCGCGTTGAATGGTGATCCAGGCCTGAAGCTGACGACTCTTTTCCTCGGCTGTGTCAGCCGGGTCCCATCCGATTGCCGTCGGATAGACAAGCACCTCGGCGCCCGCTAGAGACATGAGCCTGGCTGCTTCCGGGTACCACTGGTCCCAGCATACCAGCACCCCCAGCCTGCCTAGCGAGGTGGAAACCGGTTTGAACCCCAGATCGCCCGGGGTGAAATAGAATTTTTCGTAATAGGCCGGGTCATCGGGGATGTGCATCTTCCTGTAGGTACCTGCTATAGAGCCGTCCTTTTCAAAAACCACCGCGGTATTGTGATACAGGCCTGCCGCACGTCTCTCGAACAGCGAGGCTACAAGGACAATATTGCAGTCTCTGGCAGCAGAGCCGAGAAGTTCGCTGGATGGCCCGGGCACCGGTTCGGCAAGGTCGAATTGGTCAGGATCTTCGGACTGGCAGAAGTACGGGCCGGAATGAAGCTCCTGCAGCACAACGAGATGGGCGCCGTGATCAGCTGCCTTGCGCATGTTTTCAATACTCTTGGAAAGATTCGATTTTTTGTCCCCGCTGCATGACTGCTGAACGAGTGCAACCGTGATTTTTTTCATGCGAGAACCCCTTTTGGAATCTGCATTGTCACACAATGCATTGAACCATGCTGCAGTATGAGAGGCGTACAGTCGATGCCGATCACCGTACGCTCCTGAAAAACTCCGCGTATGATTTCAAGCGCCGCTTCATCCGACTTGTCCCGGTATGTGGGAACAAGCACCGCCTCATTGATGATGAGAAAATTCGCGTATGTTGCAGGTAGCCTCTGTCCGTCCTGGTCATACTTGGGCGAAGGCCACGGCAGGGGCACAAGGCGGTAACGGCCCCCGTGCCTTGTCCTGAAGGATCTCAATTCTTCGGTCATCGCCCGGATGGATCCAAAATGCTCGTCATGCGGATCATCACATCCGACATGAAGGATTGTGTCCCAGGGGCACAGCCTGGCCAGTGTGTCCACGTGGGAATCCGTGTCGTCACCCGCAAGATATCCATGATTGAGCCAGAGAAAATGATCCGCGCCGAAATGCACGGCAAGGGAATCCTCAATTTGCTTCTTGTTCAGGTGCGGATTACGGTTGGGGCCCAGTAGGCATTCCGAGGTTGTAAGTATTGTCCCCTGTCCGTCGCTTTCAATGCTTCCCCCTTCAAGAATGAAACCGTGTGTCAGCAGGGGAGTAGTGCCGAACACGCCGGAGGCATGAAGCCTGCGTGTCACGAGATTGTCCCTTTCCGACGCAAATTTCAGACCCCATCCGTTAAAGCCGAAATCCAGAAGCACCGGTCTGCCATTATCGAAGACCGTAATTGGTCCGTAGTCCCGAGTCCATGTATCGTTCGTTTCGCATTTGACGAATGTGATATTGTCCATTTCAGCACGGATCTTCATCAGTTCCATTTGTACCGCAACCGGATCAGATGCGGCGACAAGGACACGTTCGTATCTGCTGATCTGCAAAGCCATCTCGGCGAAAACGGGTTCCACCTGGTGCAGGTATGGCTTCCAGTCACCCTCTCCATGAGGCCAGGCAATCAGAACGCCATCCTGGTCTTCCCATTCCGCGGGCAGTCGTCTTTTCATTGCAGTATATTTTCCGTATATTCCATGATGGGTTTGAAAGCCTGACTCGCTGGAGGCTGAAAGCCCCTGAAACCGCGCCGGGCAGCTTTATACCATATTGACAATCGGAACATAACATAAATGTTTGGATTGGCACAAGCAGCACAAAAAAGCAGACACGTACTTTACATTGTTACCGTCCCGTTTTTCAAAGTAAATTTTCACGATTTCCCTATCCATTGAAACACCCCTGAAGACATGCTGTTTTTTGGGGAAAAGCGGTACTTAATTCTTAATATTTCGCTTGCAATTATACTATATACGTGTTAAGAAGGTATAAATTTACTGTTCACTAAAAAAGTGAGCTCTTCCGGCTCGCTT
>JAGFXO010000187.1 GCA_017861285.1 Geobacteraceae bacterium
CTCGCCCTTGCTATCTATGACGGATATGCGCGGATAACCGGAAAGGTGAAGCAGTGGCCCGTACCGGTTCCCGTGCCTTTCATGGTGCGCTTTGCGGTTCACGGCGTGCACTTCAGCCCCGACAGCAAGAATGTTTTCCTCAGGGTCGAGGAGGTCAGACCCCATGGCGGTGACCTGCTCCTTGGCAAGTTGTCGGGCCGGGTCCCTTTCATTACCTACGAGAAGGGAATTGTTGCCTGCGACCTTGCACAGGTGCCACAGCTTGGTGAGCTGTTCGGGTACCGGGTGAAAGGGGTAAAGGTGATGGATTACGTGACGGTCAGGGAGATTGAACTGAATGAAGGGGAACTGGTTGCCCGGCTGGGGGTGAGCCTGTGAAAGATTACCTGGTGAGGATCATCACCACGTCGGAAAATGTCCGGGCCCTGGCCTGTATCACAACCGGGCTGGTGGATGAGGCCTGCAGGCGCCACGGCACGTACCCCACTGCATCCGCAGCCCTGGGACGTGCCCTTACCGGGGGAGCCCTGTTGGGGGCGCTGCTCAAGACCGGGCAGCGGGTGGCCCTGAAATTCGAGGGGAACGGCCCTCTGAAAAAGGTCATTGTGGAGGCTGACAGCAACGGGGCTGTCCGTGGGTATGTGGGTGTTCCAGAGGTCTGCATGGTGACCGATGCGGGTAAGCTGGACGTCGGCGGAGCTCTGGGACGGGCCGGTTTTCTAACGGTATCCAGGGACCTTGGCCTCAAGGAACCCTATAAAGGGATGGTCCAGCTGTATTCAAGCGAGATAGCCGAGGATATTGCCTATTACCTGACTGATTCCGAGCAGATCCCATCCGCCGTAGGCATGGGTGTATATGTGGAACCCGATAACAGCGTCTCTGCCGCAGGCGGTTTTCTTATCCAATCGCTGCCTCCCGCAGACGACCGGATCATCGATACGCTTATGGAGAGAATCGGGCGGATGCCTCCCGTTACTCAACTCCTGAGGGATGGCGCTACGCCGGAAAAAATTTTACAGATCCTCTTTGCCGATATCCCCTATGTAACCCTGGAGAAACGGGAACTTGCCTTCCGCTGCACCTGTACCCGCGAAAAAATCGAGCGGGTCCTGATCTCGTTAGGCTCCGGGGAACTCTCTGACATCATCGCCAGGGAAGGCAACACGGAGGTGACCTGCGAATTCTGCCGGGAGATCTATCCTTTTACCCGTGACCAGCTCGAACGGCTTGTGAACGAAATGAATTCTTGTGCGTAAAGATGTTTTGCCAGGACCATATTTATTGAATTTTCGCGATACGGCTGAAAAATCATATTAATTCACTTTGTGGAGTAGTGCATCATGACGCAGAAAAGCCCCAGCAATTCGTTGAGAATAACACGCAGAGCTCCGGGCAGGAGTCCGCTTAAACGGCTTGCGGTGGCTGCCGCAGTCCTGTGCGGAATCGCCATTCTGGCATTCCTGGGCTATTTTCTTTTTCTCCTTGCCACCCTGCCGAAAGTAGATCGCCTGGCCGACTACAATCCCCCCATCGTCACCCAGGTTTTCGGTGACGACGGCAGCCTTGTCGGGGAATTTTACCTGGAGAGGCGTATTGTCGTTCCGGTCGACAAAATCCCCAAAAAACTGATCAGTGCCTTTGTCGCTGCCGAAGATTCCAATTTCTACCAGCACAAGGGGATCGACTACATCGGGATCTTCCGGGCAGCCCTGAAAAACCTGATCACCTTCAGCAAAAAGGAGGGCGCCTCCACAATAACCCAGCAGGTCGCAAAATCGATGCTGCTCACGCCGGAGAAAAAATTCTCCCGCAAACTGAAGGAAGCCATTCTGGCGAAACGAATGGAGGAAAAGCTCACCAAGGATGAAATCCTCTACATCTATCTGAACCAGATCTATCTGGGGGCGGGATCCTACGGGGTGCAGGTGGCAGCGGAGACTTATTTCGGCAAGGACGTGGAAAATCTCAACCTTGCCGAGATGGCAATGCTCGCGGGACTTCCCAAGGCCCCCAACACATATTCTCCGATCAAGCATCTCGACAGGGCCAGGGAGCGCCAGGCTTATGTCCTGGAAAGGATGGTCAGGGAAGGCTATATTACCCAGGCAGAGGCCGACCATGCCAGGAATACACCGATCGTTATCAACCCCAAGAAAAAAGTCAACAGCGAACAATCCGCCTACTTCCTGGAAAACATCCGTATTCAGCTTGAGGACAAATACGGGGAAGACCTGCTGTACAAGGGGGGTATGAAGATCTATACCACCATGAATGCGGAAATGCAGAAGGCGGCCCACGAAAGCATTCTCAGAGGGCTCAAGGCCGTGGACAAGAGGCAGGGGTTTCGCGGCCCGATCGAATATCTGGAGCAGGAAAATGTCGATGAATTCTGCAAGAAGGTCGAGGACGGGATCGACACCGCCTCCCTCAAGCAGGGGCAAACGTACCAGGGGGTCGTTATTGCGGTAAATGCCATGAACGGAGACATTACGGTACGGGTCGGGGACAGGACCGGCATCCTGGGAAGGAGGAACATGGCATGGGCGGGTAAAGTCTCGCTCCGTAACGCCTATGGCAGGGATCCGGGCACAAAGGGGAAATCCATTCCCCTCGGGGCAGTGCTGGAAGTGTCGGTGGTTACCCCCGATACCAATAAGACCCGAGCTGTATTTGCCCTTGACCAGGAGCCGTTGGCTCAGGCTGCCCTTGTGGCTATTGATCCGATGTCGGGCGGGGTTAGGGCCATGGTTGGCGGGTACGACTTCAGGAAAAGCCAGTTCAACAGGGCCATGCAGGCCAGGCGAAATCCCGGGTCGGCATTCAAGCCGATCATTTATGCTGCGGCAATTGATAAAGGTATGACCCCGGCGACGATAATCGACGACACTCAGGTGGAGTACGATAGCGGCAGGGAAAAAGCCTGGAAGCCGAAGAACTATGACAACGTATACCGTGGTCCCGTAACCATGAGGGAGGCCTTGACCAATTCAATCAACGTGGTGAGCGTCAAGATACTCGAAAATATCGGTGTGGATTATGCGATAGATTATGCAAGGAAGATGGGGATAACATCGCCCCTCGCTCCAAACCTGACCCTTGCCCTGGGTTCATCGAGCGTTACCCCGATCGAACTTGCATCTGCTTATGCGGTGTTTGCCTCCGGAGGGTACCGGGTAGCCCCGTTCTTCATTACCAGGGTAGTGGACGGATCCGGCAGGGTTCTGGAGGAGTTTTCCCCCCCCAGGGTTCCCGTTTTCTCCTCCATGAGTTCGGCAGGTAACGAGGGGATCGACGAATACGGAGATGCGCCGGAAACTGGCTCCTCTTTTGCGCCGGTTCAGGTTATTTCGCCGGAGACAGCGTTTATCATGACCAATCTCATGCAGAGCGTTGTTGCAAGCGGAACGGGGCAAAGGGCGAGGGCGCTGGGGCGGCCTGTTGCCGGCAAGACCGGCACAACGAATGATATGAAAGATGCATGGTTCGTCGGCT
>JAGFXO010000188.1 GCA_017861285.1 Geobacteraceae bacterium
CGGCGCCAGGACTGGAAGCTCACCAAGCCGCTGCGGTGAATGCTACTTCAGGTCGGACTTCCTGTAACTCTTCCGGATGCGCGGGTGGGGTCCGGGGAGTTGGAAGATGCTCACCGTCATCTGTTCGGGGTCGATCTCCAGGAGGGCGAAGGTCAGGGGGCAGCCCCGGCTCTCGTCGCTGCTCATGTGCCCGGGGTTGATGCAGACTGTGCCGTTGCGGCGGCGGATCTCGGTAATATGGGTGTGACCGAAGAGGAAGATATCGGCCTTTCCGCTGCCGATGATGGTCTCCGGTTTGATGTCGTCGGCCAGGTCGTTGTAGTGGGACTCGGGCGTGTGCGTGAGAAAGATCCGCCAGCCGGCGATCTCGATGAACTTGCGATTGTTCACCTCGGGGTCGGGGTAGTAGGAGGTGTCCCACGTACCCGGGACCCGTGTGAGGGGATAGCCTGCCTGCTCCAGGATGTCGGCGTCGTCGTAATAGTCGCCGAGGTGGATGATCCGGTCCACCTTGAAGGCATTCAGATATCTCATGACGCCCCGGATCGCGTCGCGATCGTCATGGGTGTCGGAAATCACCATGATCTTCTGCATGAAACGACGGCGCTCTCTCCCCGAAAACAAAGGATTCGCGTGAAGCGAAAAAACCGGCGGGAGTATAGGGGAGGGGCGGGGGGGTGTCAAGAAAAAAGGGACGAGGGTCGAGGGTGTAGGGTCCGGGGAAGAAAGATAGATGCAAGGATAGGAAGTGGCGCAGAATTTGCTCAATGCAGTATAAATGAAGCCTGTCGGCGAGATGACGGTTACCGTTGAACGTCTGGGATGAAGATCAGGAGGAGCTTATGGATCCGGTGAAAGTGGTCGTTCGGTATGCAGACGGGAAGGTGATCAAGGGGTACACCCAGGATTTCTTTCCGAACAAGGACCGGTTTCACCTGCAGCCCCAGCAGAAGTCCTCCGGCCAGGACACCCTGCAGGTACTGGTCAAGGACCTCAAGGCGATCTTCTTCGTCAGGGACTTTGGCGGCAACCCTGCCTATGATGAACGCCGCCAGTTCGGCGAAGGGGATAAGCCGCAGGGCCGGAAAATGGAGATCATCTTCAAGGACGGCGAGAAACTCGTCGGCTCGACCCTCGGCTACGAGCCCAACCGTCCGGGCTTCTTCATCCACCCCGTCGATGACAAGAGCAACAATATCCGCGTCTTCGTCGTCCAGGTCGCCGTGGACAAGGTGCGCAATCTCTAGCAGGCCGCTTCGCCGAAAACGGCATCTAAAGGCGAAAGGCGAATCAACGCAGCCTGTCAATGAATACTCCCGAATCCATTGATTTCCATTGGTATTTTCCTGTCTGCCGGAACGCTTTTCCCTCTACCGCCATTCGCCGATGCGAAACCGTGCAAGACTTCTCTGCCATCCCTGTTGATGGTGCGATGCGAAGAAAACTAAATAAAATAAATGCAAAATTAGATATAAATACGGTTAATAATCAGTTAATAACTGATAATAACCTGTAATTTATTTGATATTGCAATGCACCATAAAGCAGACTATCCTCCCTCTCAAAACACAACGGATTTTCTTCATCGGGCGCGCCGTAGCACATTCTTGCGGACGCGTGATCCCTTCTGGAGCTTTCCTTGCGGGGCAGCACGCGAGAGCTTCAAGAGAATGATCGAAGAAGATTCATGGAGGTAGTATGATGAGAGCTGGAGTGTCAGTGGAGAAAAAACCGTTTGATCTGTTCACAAAATGGTCGGAGGGGCATCTGGACCTGCTGAATCGGAGGCAGCAGGTGCTCAAGGAGGCGAGCGATTCCTTTCTCGGCGTAGTCAGGGAATCATTCGAGATGAAGGTCCCTGAGGAGTCTCTGAAAAAACTCAGCGGAAACATGCTGGCGCTTTGCAAGCTGCCCTTGAATACGCTCGGGGACCATGCCGGATTGGATGCGTATTCCAGTGAATTCAAGAAGCTCGTTGCCGGGATGCCTGTAGCGATTTCGGGAAACGGATTCTCGGAGGAGTTCAAGCAGTACGGGAAAGCTTCCTGGGAAAACGGTTCGAAAGTGCATTCCGCATGCATGAGCTGGATGATGGGCCTTCTTCAAAACCAGAGGCTGACATCGGACCAAAAGGAAGCCGAAGAGGCCATGAAGAACTGCCTGGAGGCGACCGAGTCGTTCCTCAAGAAGTCCGTCGCCTGCTGGATGGATCAGGTAGAGGCGGGCAGCGGGCTCATGAAGCACGGTCTTCTGAAGGAAGTGTGCCCCGCCCAGCCGGTACAGTGAAGAATCGTCTGACAGGTACAAACCGGGTCATTCACCATCCCCTGTTCAACTTTGCTCCGGGGTTGGTGGATGACCCTTTTTTACGGCCTCTGCAGGGGCGGCAGATGCTTGCCCCAGGATCCTTTGTCAGCGGGTATTTCCCGGATTGAACTGAAAGAGGCACGCGTGCTCAAAGGCGGCCGAAGAAGAAGGGGCGTGCTCGGGATTTAGAATAAGCTGCTCAGCAATGCCTCCAACCGTTGATGACGAGCCGCTTGAACCCCATGAAGGTGCTTAGATGGACGACCAGTGGCACCCTGGGGAGAGTGTGAGGTATAAATACAGTCACACCGTCGATGCTTTCCAGGCGGTACTGGTCCGGGTTATGCGGTTTGCCCATCCTGACAGAGGGCTCGGGTTGATAGGGAACGCAACAGTCCCCTACGATAATATATTCGAGAAACATCATCCCGCCGTTGTCGAGGGCATACAATTTGGCCTCGGGGCTAAAGGTCAGCATTCAGTATTCTCCGGACTGGTTTCGGGTAACTTATTTGCCTCGGCCTCAAATGTCAACTCGAGAACGGCAGGCCTTCCGCTACCACTTGTTCCAGTGGATCTGGGCCGGGTTATACTTGTCCTTCGGCTTTTCCCTGCCTGCGGGCACTCCCACGGGGACGAGGTTCAGCGGCACGATGTGGGGAGGGATGCCCAGGATCTGCCGGACGGCTCGGATGCGGGCGTCTTCGGGGTAGATAGCCGTCCATACGGCGCCGAGTCCCATGGATTCCGCCGCGAGCAGGATGTTTTCCGTTGCCGCGCTGCAGTCCATGATCCAGTAGTCCGATTCCAGCCCGCCCCACTGCTTTCGCACATCACCCCCGACGATGATGGCAGCGGCCGCCGTGGACGCCATCTTGGCGTAGGGCAGGGCATCGGCAAGCTGCTTCAGGACCTTCCTGTCCGTGATTACGATGTATTCCCAAGGCCTCTTGTCCACTGCCGTGGGCGCTGCCATCCCCGCTTTGATGAGCATCTCGAGTTTTTCCTTCGAGACGGGTTCATCCTTGTATGAGCGGATGCTTTTGCGCGAGAAGATCGTCTTGAGGGTGTCGTTCATGAGGGCCTCATCGGCTGCCCATGCCGAACCGGCAAGGCAGGCCATCATTCCGCTGGCGAGCAGCCAGCCACTTAATCTCCGCATGCTGTTCCGTCCTCCTTTTTCTC
>JAGFXO010000189.1 GCA_017861285.1 Geobacteraceae bacterium
CTGCCCATGCCCATCGAACCGATGAAGGTTCTTGCAGTAGCGGCCATTGCCCAGCATTGGTCGCCATCAATGGTCTATGCCTCGGCATTTTCCATGGGAATAATCTGGATCATCTTCGCCGTGACAGGTATTGTCGGTTGGCTGGCTAGAGTGACCCCCCACTCGGTCATACGCGGAATACAGGCAACTCTCGGGATACTGCTTATTATCGAAGCAGTAAAAATGCTCTCTACAGGTTGGATTCTCGGTATTATCTCGGCAATAATCGCTCTTTTCTTCCGTAACAGCCGTCAGGCGCCCGCTGCAGTAATACTGATGGCGCTCGGCATTGTCATTGTTTTTATCAAGGGTCAATTCATCACCATAGCCGAACCGAACCTCAGCCTTCCCCCTATTACCGGGTTCCGACCTGGAGAAATCTGGCAAACGCTGCTGCTCGCGGGATTCGCTCAGATACCCCTGACGGTTACCAACGCCACAATAGCCACATCCAGCCTTATCCGCACATATTGGCCGGACAAGTCCGTGAGCGTGAAAAGACTTTCTATCAATCAGGGGATTATGAACATGATCGTTCCGTTCTTCGGGGGCATGCCCATGTGCCACGGTGCCGGAGGGTTGGCCGGACAATATTATTTTGGCGCCCGTACCGGGGGGACAAACATAATCGAAGGGATTATCGAGATATGCCTTGGATTGTTCATGGGGGCCTCCGTTGCCGGTCTTTTCAGCGTTTTTCCCATGGCGATCATCGGGGCGATGATGCTGCTTGTCGGAGTAGAGATGACAAAGTTCGCAAAAGACATCCGACCTTTAAGCCAGTTAATTCCCCTGTTGACCACTTTATCAGTTTCTCTTCTTACCAACATGGCTTACGGCTTCCTTGCCGGTATTCTGGTCAGCGGCCTTTTCGACTACTTTCTCAAAAAAAGAGTGGCCGATATCCGCTAAACCAGGCTCTAGACCGTTCTCGAGCCAGATAAAGTCAGCAAGCAATCATCATTGGCGAAAATTTACAGTTAACGCACCACCAGCAATCACCTGTGTTCTCCATTATGATATACTTTATTCAAATTCACCTCCATGAGAGAAAATATGCGCTACTCCGCTTTATTGACCGATCTGTATGAACTCACCATGCTCGCCGGATATTTTGAAAAGGGCATGCATGAAAAAACGGCGGTTTTCGATCTTTTTTTTCGAAAGGCTCCGTTTCAGGGCGGCTATGCCGTTTTCGCCGGTCTCGAAACGGCCCTTGCCTATCTTTCCGAACTGCGTTTTACCGACGACGAAATCGGGTATCTCCGGTCTCTGAGCATTTTCAAGCCGTCTTTCCTCGAATATCTCAAGACTTTTCGCTTCCAGGGCAAGGTTACATCCGTCCCCGAAGGTACGGTAGTCTTTGCCCGCGAACCGCTGATGACGGTCGAGGGCCCGATGGCCCAGGCTCAACTCGTTGAAACCGCCCTTTTGAACATTATTAATTTCCAGACGCTGGTTGCAACCAAAGCGGCAAGACTTGTTGTTGCGGCAGAGGGAGGTACGATTGTCGAATTCGGATTGCGACGCGCTCAAGGGCCTGACGGAGGCCTCAGTGAGGTGCGCGGAGCTTATATCGGCGGTGTCCGCAGCACCAGCAATGTCTGGGCAGGAAAAACATTCAACATCCCTGTCAAGGGAACCCATGCGCACAGCTGGATCATGGCATTTCCCGACGAGCTTTCGGCTTTCAGGGCTTATGCGGAGGTATTCCCTGACAGCAGCATACTGCTCGTGGATACCTATGATACGCTGGAAAGCGGAATGAAAAATGCCATTATCGTTGCGAAGGAGTTACGGGAGAAAGGTCACGAATTGCTCGGTGTGCGCCTCGATTCCGGGGACCTTGCGTACCTGAGCCGCGAGGCCCGTGAAATGCTCGACAAGGCAGGCTTTCCAAACGTGAAGATCCTTGCATCCAACGAACTTGATGAATTCATTATCCGCTCCCTCCGTGACCAGGGAGGGAAAATCGACATTTTTGGTGTCGGCACCAGGCTTGCCACCTGTCAGGGTGAGGGAGGAGGGGCACTGGGTGGGGTCTACAAACTGGTCCGCTTCGATGACCGCCCCAAATTGAAGGTAACGAGCGATATAACCAAGAGTACAATTCCGGATAACAAGCGGTTGATCAGGGTAATTAACAGGGAAGGTACGTTTCTCATGGACATCATGTGCCTTGAAAACGAAGCAATCAGGTCAGGCGATATTGTCTATGATCCGACCAATCCCGCCCACCATAAAGCTGTCCCGGAAAATGTCCAGTTCGAGGGAATCCGCACCATAGTCATGGATAACGGGAAAATACTTTCAACCTCCCCCACCCTGGATGAAATGGCCGATCGTTCACGTGAACAAATAAGGCACCTTCCCGAAGGGGTGTTGCGCCTGGAGAATCCCCATATCTACAAGGTATCCATGAGCCAAAAACTCCATGATGAGAGGACATGGCTCATCGAGGAAGTGCAGAGAAGCTTCAGAAAACAGGATTCTTAGAAACTGGAGCAGAGCCATGGAGAAGAGTATGAGGAGAAGTTCCGCCCTGCTGATTGTCGATGTGCAGAATGACTTCTGCCCCGGAGGGAGTCTGGCGGTTCCGGGCGGCGATCTGATAATCCCGGTAATAAACCAGTATATAAGGTTTTTCAGGAAAAATGGCCTCCCTGTTCTTGTCTCACGAGACTGGCATCCATCCGGCTCGGTGCATTTTACCGCCGGCGGAGGGATCTGGCCCGAGCACTGTCTGCAGGGTTCCGAGGGAGCCCGGTTTCATCCCGACCTTGACCTCCCCGATACCGCGGTAATTATCTCCAAGGGCATTGACCCGGAAAGGGATGATTCATATTCCGGGTTTCAAGCAGTTACTGAAGACGGTAAGACCCTTCATGAACTTCTCGTGGAAAAGCGTATCGGTCACCTTTTCGTTTGCGGGCTCGCAACCGATTATTGCGTGAAATCGACAGTGCTTGACACTCTCTCTCATGGTTTCTCAGTGACATTGCTTACGGATGCCATTCGTGGGGTGGACCTCAAGCCTGGAGACTCGAAAAAAGCCATAGCTGAAATGATATCCGCCGGGGCTGAAACAGCGGATATTTCCGGATTGGAAACCGGCTGTTGCGACTGATACCGGAACGCGGCAACAGTATGTTCATGTCCCGTCTGCTCTGTTTTTTTGCCGGCCCATTGTTGCCCGGCCCACGAGAAAGCACATCCCCGACCCCCGCCTTCTTCCGGATCAATACCCAATAAAATCGAAGTTTTGACATTAAACCTGAAAAAGGTTACAGTACGCCAAAACAACATCGTGCAAACAGGAATATATACCCATGATAAAAACCAACAACCTTAATGTAAAAGGGATAACCACTGTAGTAGCCCCGGCGGACCTGAGACAGGTTTTTCCGCTTTCCGAAGATGCCAGCGAGTTCGTCAGCATAAGCAGG
>JAGFXO010000190.1 GCA_017861285.1 Geobacteraceae bacterium
TTTCTGGCAGGTCGCACTTACCTGTCGGGATGCCAGGAAAGCCCCTTCGCTGCTGTATGTGATCAAATCTGAGCTTGAGCAGGATTTCCCGATTCATGTCGCCTCATTGTCCCAGGACGTAGCGGTATACAAGGTTCACGGTGCTCCTGAGATCCTGTCAAGGTATTATCCCGAACTGAAGCGGCGTGATTTCCTGACATCCGTCACCATTGGCCACAGCAGGTACTCGACCAATACCCTTCCTACCGTTTTGAGGGCACAGCCTTTCGGATTGCTGGGTCATAACGGCGAGATCAATACGATTGCCAGGTTGCGGGAAGAGGCGTTCATGCTGGGGATTCCCCTCCCGGGGGATGGCAGTGACTCTCAGGACCTGAACAGAATTCTGGAAGGTCTTGTCTGCCGTTACGGGCTCAGCCTGTTCGAAGCCATGGAGGTGGTTTTCCCCCCGATTTTCAGTGAGATGGAGACTATGGGTCCTGAATTCAGGTCGATGTATAGCTGGTTCCGTCGCTTTTTCCCTGCCAGTGCTCAAGGCCCGGCCGCGATAATCGTGCGTTCTGCCGACAGGTGCGTTTTCAGTGTCGATGCAATGGGGTTGCGCCCCCTCTGGTTCGGAGAAACGGAAACGGAATATTTCGCATCATCGGAATTGGGTGTGGTTCCGCATGAAGAAATCGTCGAGGATCCGAAACCTCTTGCCCCCGGTGAAAAAATCGGCCTGGAGACCACTTCCGGCAAACCTGTCCGGATGCTGGAACACCATGAACTGCGGAGCGAGGTATATGCGCTCTTTCGAAAAAGAACCAATCTTGCTGCCTCTTACGGCAAACTCTCTTCGGGGGCCGATCTTGGAAAGGCATCTACGGAGGCGAAAAGTGCCTTTGCCCGGGGGGCACGCTTCAGGCAGGAGAATCTGCTGACCGCCATGGGCTGGAAGACCAGTGACGTTCTTCATGTCAGGGACATGGCCAAACATGGAAAAGATCCGGTGGGCTCGCTCGGTTATGATGCTCCGCTGGATGCGCTTGCCAAGACGCTGCAGAATATTCCCGACTATTTCAAAGAACAGGTTGCGGTCGTCACCAATCCGGCCATAGACCGGGAACGGGAAGCGGAACATTTTTCAACCAGTGTATACCTCGGCCCCCGTCCAACCTTGCGTGGAGCCGTACACACCGCGGTTGAGCTGAAAATCCCCCTTCTCCTCGGCGGGCAAAGGTCTGATGGAACCGACAGAAGCATGGAGACGGGAAGGGGGTACGGGACATGCACTCTGGAGACATTGCTTTCCCACTTTGCCGAAAGGCGCGGAAGAATCCGCACCCTGTCCTGCTCCATTCGTCGCGATGAGTCGGTCAGGCAGGCGCTGGAGCGGTTGGAGAAGGAGGCCATGGCATCTGTCGAACGCGGCGCGGTTTTGCTGCTCCTTGACGACAGTTCGGTGTTCGGACCCTCCAGGAGCTTCCTTGATCCTTTTCTTGCTGTCGCGGTCCTGCACAGGTTCCTCACGGAAAATTCCGATGCAACCGGCCAGAGCCTTCGACGGAAGTGCTCACTGGTGGTGAGGTCCGGTGCACTTCGCTCCCTGCACGACCTCATTTTTACTCTGGGCATGGGCGCAGATGCATTGTGTCCATACCTCATGTGGGAAATTGCCGCCCACGAAAGCAATGGGACGGAATATCTGCTCTCGGTTCTTCATGCGGGGCTCGAAAAGGTCATATCGACCATGGGAACGCATGAAATCGGCGGATACGGGAAATATTTCGCCTCAATCGGTTTGTCAACCGAACTGGCCGCCGTTTTCGGGACACCGAATTTTTGCGGTTCCGATTACGGAGGGCTGACTTTCGCGAGTCTGGAAGAAGATAACCTGTCCCGCACTTCGGTGGCACGAAGCAAAAAAAAGCTGCCGATGGAGGTGCCGTTCAGAATCTATCCGAAAATCTGGAAAATGGTCGGGGCGGTCGCCAAGATGGAGGAGAACTATGCGGAATTGTCACGGCTCATCCGGGAGATAGAAAATGAAAATCCCCTCTCAATCCGGCATCTGGTGGATTTTCGTTACAAAGAGCACGTGACGATCGATCCGGCTGAGGTGGACGCCTCGGTCGGCGGGCACGACCTTCCCATCCTGATCTCGGCAATGAGCTTCGGTTCCCAGGGAGAGACCCCATTCAGAATTTACGCCGAGACGGCAAAAAGACTGAACATCATCTGCATGAACGGCGAAGGCGGGGAAATTGCCGATATGCTTGGTAAATACCGGAGCAACAGGGGCCAGCAGATAGCCTCCGGCCGATTCGGCGTTACAATGGAGTACCTCAACTCGGCCGATTTTCTGGAGATCAAGGTCGGGCAGGGAGCGAAACCCGGAGAAGGCGGCCATCTGCCGGGGTTCAAGGTGACAGAGAAGATAGCGGCGGCCCGTCATGCCACCATGGGGGTGACGCTGATCTCTCCCTCAAACAATCATGACATCTATTCCATCGAGGATCTAGCCCAGATCATCGAGGAGTTGCGCACGGCAAACCCGTATGCACGCATCTCCGTCAAGGTGCCTGCTGTTGCGGGTATCGGCACCATTGCCCTCGGTATTGCAAAGGCGGGGGCCGATATCATAACCATCAGCGGTTATGATGGCGGTACCGGTGCGGCGCGGAAGCATGCGATACGGCATGTGGGACTTCCCTTGGAAATAGGGGTACGGGAGGCCCATTGCGCTCTTACGGACGCATCACTTCGTTCGAAAGTCGAAATATGGGCGGATGGAGGCATGAAAACCGGGAGGGACGTGGTGAAACTCATGCTTCTGGGCGCAAACAGGGTCGGATTCGGAACCATGGCGATGGTGACCATGGGATGTACCATCTGCAGAGGCTGTCATCTGGGGACATGTCACGTGGGAATCGCCACACAGGTGGAAAATCTTGCCGAAGCAGAAACGCAAGGTCTGAAACGCTTTGTACCGCGTGTGCTCGAGAACGGCGTCATCTACCAGACCACTTTTTTCCGTGCATTGGGGCGGGAGATCAGGACCATAACCGCTAAAATGGGTTTCAAAAGAACCCAGGACCTGGTGGGGAAGGCTGAGTTCCTGGTTCAGGAACGCGGGAAAAAGCTGCTCGACCTGAGCGGTATGCTGCTTCCCGTTGAAGCCGGCGTTCCCCGGACGGAGGAATACAAGGTCCGCATCATTCGCAAGCCGTTGAACTATCTGACGTCACTCATTTCCATGCTGGTCACCGATGCCTTCAATCATGGTGAAAACAGCGTGCATTATGATGATTACAATGTATCCAGTTCCGACCGGGCCATAGGAACTTACCTGGCCGGTGCCATGACGCGCGGCCGGGCGGAAGGTGCCGTACTGTCGGGGAAGGAGGCGGCTCTGCATTTCCGGAGAAACGCAATTCCCGGCAATGGGCTTGGTTCTTTCAATATTCCCCCCATCAATATTGTCGTGGAAGGCGG
>JAGFXO010000191.1 GCA_017861285.1 Geobacteraceae bacterium
TCTCATCAAGGATGACGTGCTGCGCCTTTTCGATGTGCGGGAAGGTGAGTTCATGGCTGTCGTTCCCATCGGCCATGCCGTAAGGCAAAGTGCCGCGCCGCAGAAGAAAGCACTGGAAACGATGGTACAATACATGAATTAGTTGCCCGGATTTTTTAAGTTGCATCGGCACCAAAGCAGAAGGACTTGAGGCTCGCGGTTTCACTTGGCGACGAGTTCGGTCTGCCCCTTTTCTCGGCTGCAGCGGCAAACGAAACCTTCAAGAAAGCAAAACTGCTCGGCTTCTCGGACGAAGATTTTCCCGCCGTTTACAAGGCGGTTCAATCTTCATAAATGAAGTGATATTTCCACCTCCGAAGGGTGGTAGCTGACTCAGAATGAGCAATATGGTTATCCCATAAAGTGATTCACTTGGGGGTATTCCCGGAAATACTTCTATGTACAGATTTGCGTGAGAAGCCTTTTACATTTGTCAAACCCGCTTTGTCTCATTCGTTAATCCCACTCTGGCCAGAAAGTGCAATTCAGAATGCCTGCCACAGGAGGTACCCCCCGACGACGGCTACCACAGAACCGCCGATCAGTTTCGTCCAGGCGGAAAAATTGACGACGCCTTTGGCCCGTACGAATGAGTCGATGAAACCGGTGAAGGTGCCGGCCGCCAGCATCAGCATGCAATGACCGACGGCGTAGACAAAGAGAAGTGCCGTTCCATACAGCACCTGGCCCCTGGTGGCCACATAGGTCAGGATCACCACCAGAACCGGCGTTGCACAGGGTGAGGAAACCACCCCGAAAAATAGTCCCAGCAGAAACGAGCCGATCACGCCACCCTGTTTCGGCCGATACTCGCGCTTCACCGGCAGCCTGATTTGGTAGATTCCCATCATCTGCCCACCCATTACAAGCGCCACAATGCCGGCGGCCACATACCACCAGCCCCCAACCGTACCGAACATGGTGCCCAGAAGCCCCGCCGCAGCGCCGAAGGCGGTGAAGGTCAGAGACAGACCCAGGATAAATGCAAGTGAATAGCGGAAAGCCTTCCAGCGTTCCCCTTCCGCATAGCCCCCCACGAAGCCGACCACAAGGGGTATGGTGGCCAAAACGCAGGGAGAGGCCGAGGAGATGATTCCTGCCAGGAAGACCGCCCCAAAGGCCAGCATGGGGTAAGCGGCAACAATCTGTTCGATGTTGTCGAGGAAGGTCATTTTACCCCCATTGTCTTGAGCTCCTTAACGATACCCGCCTTGTCCATAAAGCCCATGTGGCGCTTGACCTCTTTCCCCTGAGAATTGAAGAATATCTGTGTCGGGATCATCTGGATACGGAACTTCTCGACGGCGTCCCGATCCTCATGCACGTCGATGAACATGACCGTGGCCCGGCCACGGTATTCACCGGCCAGTGATTCAAGTATCGGCGCCATTTTCTTGCAGGGAATGCAATGGCGCGCTCCCAGATCGATCACTGCCGGCACGCCGGAGCTTAATGCCTGTTGGACAGTCGAGTCGTTGGCGGATGGGAGTTCGGCATAGGCGGCGCCTGCAAGCATCAGGGTAATGGCAAAAACCGTTATGCATTGTTTCATGGATGTACCTTTCGTGTTTAGTGATAATCGATCGCTATGGATTCGCTTTACAGCATCCCCTTGATTTCGGCTACAGAGGCCACCTTGCCGGAAAACCTGACCTGGCCGTTGATCACCAGGGCCGGCGTGCTCATAACGCCATATTTCATGATCGAGGGGATATCCTCCACCTTCACAAGTTCTGCGCTTTTACCACTTTCTTCAAGGGCTTTTTTCGTGTTTTCGTAGAGGGTCTTGCATTTGGCACAGCCGGTTCCCAGAACCTCAATCTTCATAATTTCCTCCTGCTATCAATATGTACTACGGGCTCGTTCACTCTGAGTCATAACGGTTTCTGGTTTCTAGTTAAACGGCTTCAGGAATTTCATAGAATTGCATTAAACAGGTACCCGACAAAGACAATAGCCAGCGCAACCACTCCGAAAAATGTTGCCAGGAGAGTTTTTTTCAGCACGTTGCTGAGGATGATAGCTTCCGGAAGCGAGAGGGCGGTAACTGCCATCATGAACGCCAGCACGGTTCCAATGGCCATTCCCTTCTCCATGAGGGCGTGAACAATGGGAATCACACCGGCAGCGTTGGAGTAGAGCGGAACCCCGAGGGCCACCGCCACGGGCACCGCGAAAGGGTTATCCCTGCCAGCCCAGCGAGCCAGGAAATCCTGGGGGACATATCCGTGGATGAAGGCGCCGACCCCGATACCGATAATCACGTACGGCCAGATCTTCTTTAGGAGCCCCAGAGTGTATTCACGGGCAAAGTCGAGCTTTTCCCGGAAAGTTTTCTCGACGATCTCGCCGTTCCCCACCTGCATCTCCCAGACGTAATCCTGAACATGCTTTTCCATGCGAAGCCTGCCGATAACAATGCCGGAAATGATGGCTACAACGAGCCCGGTGCCTATATAGATAAGAGCAATCTTCCAACCGAACAGACCCCAGAGAAGGACAAGGGCAACCTCGTTTACCATGGGGGACGAAACGAGAAAGGAAAAGGTGACACCCAGGGGCACGCCCGACTCCACGAACCCGATGAAGAGCGGTACCGCGGAACAGGAGCAGAAAGGAGTTACCACACCGAGGAGTGCAGCCATGACATTCCCGATATACTCACGTTTATGGGAAAGTATTTTTCTGGTTTTTTCGGGGGGGAACTGCGAGCGGACTATTGCAACAACAAAGATGATCACCGCAAGCAGAAGAAATATCTTGATGGTGTCATAGATGAAGAAATCGAGGGCTTCGCCCAGGCGGCTCCCGGGCTTGAGAGTCAGAAGGTTAAAAACGATATAGTCGGCAAAATTTTTCAGCACGGCAAACTCCATGACTTATTGATTGAACAATCATAAAGGTCGTCAAAAAAATACTCACATCAATCCGATTGCCTTAAAGCTTACCTCCAACCCTTTGGACTTCAGTTCATGATTGAGGTAGGCAATTACCAGGTCAAGGGTTTTGCAGGTTTCTAAGCACCTGAGACAGGTTTCCCCGCCTGTTTCAAAGCGTAGCCATTCGATGTCCAGAACTTTCATCCCGACTGCCTCAAAATGCATCATTTCAAACTGCCTTCAGCAACTCGTGCCGTCCGGCGATTTCCTGTTTCACAATGCGGGTGACTGTCTCGACTATCTCCAGGATCTCCGGATACTTGATGGCGTAATAGATTTTAAGCCCATCCTTACGCCGGGAAAGAACCCCGGCAGCCATCATCAGGTTGAGGTGGCGAGACGTGTTGGACTGTTCTTCGCCGATTGCCGGGAATATTTCACAGACGCAGCGCTCGCCGTCACGAAGAAATTCGATGATCTTCAGGCGGGTCGGCTGGGCCAGGGATTTTAGAATGTCGGCTCGAAAGCCGGCAATGTCGCTCATAATTGCTCCTTGTACTGTCAATTTATTATTAACCCGAACTGCCAGGAAGGTGTTTACTGAAGAGTCAACGAGCGTGCATAAAATGAATTGTAAATTTCCCACCATAGGGGTACACTATATTTGTAACCCCTCCGCAGTACCCAGGGAGGAAATCAAAGGATAGGAGGTATCCCTATTATGTCAGGCAAAATCTTTTACAGAGAGAGACACAAACTGGTA
>JAGFXO010000023.1 GCA_017861285.1 Geobacteraceae bacterium
GAAGAGACAGCCACTCTGCTGTGCAGTGCCCTGAGAAAAACGGAAGAAATGTGAAGATGGACGGATTCAATGCAGACATGCTCATCACCCGGCTCAACGGGACGGTATTCGTCCGCTGCCTCGTAGCTGTGGCAAAGGGTATCGGCTCCCTGCTCCCCTTCAGGAACAGGTCCTCCCTGTTCTTTTTCTTTCCCTTTATGCATATAGGGGGCGCGGAAAGGGTTCATGCGGATATCGTCAGCTGTTTTCCGCAAGAAAGACCCTGGGTGTTTTTCACGAAAAGGTCCCACAACTCGAAGTTCAGGCCGCTTTTTGCCTCCGCGGCGCGCCTGTTTGATATCTGGCCGCTGCTCAAGTACGGGTACCCGACCAGCGTGGGTATCATGGCCGGATTGATCAACCGGCACAAAAATCCTGTCGTGTTCGGCAGCAACAGCTTGTATTATTACCTCCTCGTTCCGTACCTGAAACCACACGTGCGGTGCATCGACCTGCTGCATGCCTTCGGAGGCTGTTCGGATACTTTCAGCCTTCCCGTTGCCGACAAGCTTGACTGCCGTGTAATCATCAACGCAAAGACGAAAGGGGACCTTGAGGCCCAGTACCGGGCAAATGGCGTCGACCGCCGCCTGCTCGATAGAATTGTCCTCATCGAAAACCGGGTGACGGTTCCGTCGCAGTATCCCGAAAAAAAGCACCCTGATGTTCTCAATGTTATTTTTGTCGGCAGAGGTTCTCCGGAGAAGCGGGTTTATCTGGTCGGAAAGATTGCTTCGCGTTGCAGGGAAAAGCGAATGCCGGTCCAATTTATCCTCGTCGGCGATGTCGGCGAAGCGGTTGAACCGGAAGACCGCAAACATTGCCTGCTGCGCGGCGAAATTTCCGATGCTGCCGTGATGTCCGCAATCTATGACCATGCCCATATCCTCGTCCTCACCTCCAGCCGTGAAGGATTTCCGCTGGTCGTCATGGAAGCCATGGCCCATGGGGTCGTGCCGGTCTGCACCGATGTGGGCGGTATTGCCGCCCATGTGCACCATGACGCCAACGGTCTGTTGGTGGGAAACGGCGGAGAATGCGAGATAGAAGAAACTTTCGTCGCAGCGATACAGCGTCTGTCCGATGAGAGGGACACGCTGCAAAGGATGTCGCGGGCGGCTTTCGAGCATGCCCGCGCCTGCTTCGGTTCCGAGCAGTTTTGCATCGCCTGGCGAAGACTTGTCCTGAATAAAGAGTAAAGTTTTTCCGGAGAACCATGCCGAAAGTCAGTGTCGTCATACCCTGCTACAATCAGGGGCAGTATCTCGATGAAGCCGTAGATTCCGTTCTCAACCAGACATATCGGGACTTCGAGATAATCATCGTCAATGACGGTTCGACCGATGCCTTTACCAACCAGCTCCTGTCGGCATACCATATGGAAAAAACGAGAGTGCTCTCTACCTTGAACGGAGGATTGGCATCGGCCAGGAATGCCGGCATCCGCGAATCCATGGGAGAGTTCATTCTCCCCCTCGATGCCGATGACAGGATCGCTCCCGCCTATCTGGAGAAGGCGGTCAAGGTGCTGGAGGAAAATCCTGACATCGGTATCGTCTATTGCCGGGGAGAACTGTTCGGAGCCAAAAGAGGGGTAATCCCTGCCCCGGATTTCTCGATCAGAAAAATGCTGCTGACAAATCTCGTCTTTGCTTCGGCCTTGTTCAGGAGGGAAGACTGGCTGAGGTCGGGCGGCTATAATGCCAACATGGTACACGGGTGCGAAGACTGGGATTTCTGGCTCACGCTCATCGAACTGGGGAGAAGTGTTTACAGGATCCCGGAGGTTCTTTTCTATTACCGGATCAAGGATACATCCATGAATACCTCCATGGATCGTGAAAAGCGCCTGGATATGCACATGCAGCTGGTGCAGAATCACCGGGAATTATATGCTGCCAATATCATGCCGCTGCTCAGAATGTACTACGGCATTACCGGTTCCTGGCCGTATAAGCTGGCGAAAAGGATGAATCTCCTCACTTTTTTCCAAAGGATGCTGAAATTATAGATGAAAATATTAATCATAGCCAAAAGAGCGGAATCGCTGACCGGGGCGGGGACCTACGAGGCGAACCTGGTTCGGGAGCTTTCAAAGCGTCACCAGGTAAAAGTCTTCGAGTCTCCGGAAGACCTGGAAGGGGATTGGGACATTGCCCACTGCACCGACCTGAAGCATCTCACGTTTTCCATCGCAAGGAAGCTGCGCTGCCCGCTCGTCGTGGATGCCCACGATTACTACTGGATTCGCTATTACCATTTTTTCTGCCTTGATTTTCCCCTGCGCTTTCTCGCGCAGAAATACCGTAAGGTAAAATATCATTTTCTCTTCAAACAGATCGACGGCATCATCCTGCACGGGAAATTTCTCTACGACCTCTATGACCATCCCCATAAATACCTGAGTTTTTACTTCGGCCTCGATTACACGGGCATTGACACGAAGCCATGGCCGGACAGGGAAAACCTGATCCTTTTCGTCGGGGGGGATTTCTTCCGCAAGGGACTGCCACGGCTGCTGCGGGCCTTGCCGCAGGTGCTCGGGAAAGTCCCTGATGCCCGACTCATGGTGATTGGCAGGGATTACTGGTACGCAAAGGCCCTGGCGCGGTTTCTCGCCCGGGGGTTGCCGGTCGAATTCCGCTACGGCATGCCGCGCAGCGAAGTGTATCGCACCTATTCCCGCTGCAAGGTGATGGTGCTCCCTTCGGAGATCGAGGCGACTCCGATCGTCGTTGCCGAGGCGACCATGGCAGGCGCGACGCCGATACTGTCGCATGTGGGAGGCCATCCAGAACTGGTGCAGGACGGTAAAACCGGCTTCCTGTTTCCCCTGGACAATATTGAACTGCTGTCGGTCCGGCTTGTCCAGTGCCTGACCAACCGGGAAATGTCGGAGCAGCTCGTGCGGCAGGGAAGGGAATTCATTGGGCAATTCACCATCGACAGGATGATGACGCGCCTGGAAGAGATATATCGCGACGTGCTTGCCGGGAAGCCTTGCAATGATGCGCAGAAGGAGCAGCAGTGAAAAAAGAAAGAGGATCTTTTCTCCGCAAGGACTGGTTCTGGCTCGCCCTGATGGGGTTTATCACCATACTCTTCTGCCAGCGGATCCTTTTTACGGAGCAGATCATCCGGGCCTCGGACGTGATTACCCAGTTTTTCTGGGGGGCAAAGGGAGTCCAGGAACAGACGCTTGTCCAGTATCTGAAGTCGGTCCCCGCTATCTTCCGGGCCGCCTGGGAGCCACTCAGTGACGGCGGCCGGACCCTGGAGGGGGGATGGAATGCCATCGGCCTGCTGTTTCACCGGTACCTGATCCAGCACTTTTTTCCCTTTCCCGCGAGCATTGCCTGGTTGGCGGTCCTTTCCCTCCTCTGGGGAGGCTTCGGCACCTATTTTTATTGCCGGCTGATCGGAATCGGGCGCTTCGGTGCCTTTGCCGCCGGACTTCTGTTTGCGCTCTGCACGGAAAACGCCTCCCTGATCAATGCGGGGCATATCCAGAAAATCGAAACCATCGGCTGGTTTCCCTGGGTCTTCCTTTTCCTGGAGAAGTCCCTGCGCAGCGGCAGGCTCTACCACTATGCAATGACTGCCTGCCTTCTCGGCATCCAGTTCTTCAACATGCACTGGCAGATATCCTTTTACAGCTGCCTCGCTGTTGGGGCGTACTGGATCTCCCATGTCGCCTGGAGATTCCATGAGGAACGGGGAGGTTACGCCGGGGAGTTCAGGAAAGACACCCTGCTCGCCTCGGTAATGGTGCTGCTTTTCTTTACCACCATTGCCATGTCCTTCGCGCCGCTGTTCAGCTGGTCGGAGCAGTCCGAAAGGGGCGGGGGGATGACCCGGGAGGAAGGGATGAGCTGGTCCATGCCGCCGGAAGAGATTCTCACCTGGGTCGTGCCCGGCCTGGTGGGAATTTCGAGACAGGAGGCCGGGGATGTCCCGGAGGCAGGGCAGGTGTACTACTGGGGAAGGATGCGCTTTACCCAGACGAGCGACTACCTCGGCCTTTTACCGTGGCTGCTGCTCCCCCTGCCGCTCATCTTCCGCCGCGACCGCTACACCTGGTTTTTCACCGCGCTCATGGCCGCCAGCCTCATGATGGCGCTCGGCAAATATACCTTCGTCTACCGCTTTCTGTTCGATTACATCCCCGGTTTTGCCACCTTCCGCGTGCCGAAAATGATCCTGTTCCTCTTTGCCTTCGGCGCAGCCGTGCTGATGGGGAGGGGGGTCGATATTCTTGCCGATGCATCAACCGATCGCAAACGTCTGGAGAAATGGCTTTTCGGCTGCGCCTGTTTTGCTGCTGCGCTGGGTCTTTTTCGAATCTTCCTTTCTTTCGGCGATCAAATGGTCCTCTCTCTGGCGGATGGCGTCATCAATCTGGCTACCCGCTACCAGTCCGAACCGTCAATCATCATGGAACGCTATGGCAACATGCTCCGCGAAACCGGTGTCGCCCTCGGCATCATGTGCGCCTATCTGGCAGTCTTTACCGCGTGGTTCAGAAAATGGCTGCCGACCCGATATCTTTTCCCCATCGTCACATTCATTCTGCTGCTGGACCTGTGGCGGGTCAACGACAGGTTTTTCGTTCTCACTACCCCCCCCAAGGCCGACAGCAGTGCGGCCGCAAATGATATCGTCCGTTTCCTCGAGCCGCGTATCGACCATTACCGGATGCAACCGATCAATGCGGAGAATGCCCACTATTATTCAGACTACGGCTTTCCCAATATCTCTGCATATGTAACCGTAAGCGAAAAGCGCTACAGAGAGTTCCTGGAACGTTTCTCCCTCGTGAGCGGGATGCCGGACATCATGAATCTCAAGTACCTTGTCATGTCTCCTTCCGATTACGAGGTTCAGAAAGGCGCGCTGTCGGGAAAATACACGCCGGCTTTCATCTCCTCAACCGGGTCGGTTCTGCTGGAAAACAGGACGGTTCTTCCCAAGGCCTGGCTGGTCCCCTCCGTGGCGCTTGTGCGGGATGCCGGAGAGCGTCTGGCGATCATGAGTGCATCGCCCCGGTTCAAACCGGCCATGGTCGGTCTCGTGGAGAGTCCGCCCCCCCTGCCGATGGCCCCCTATGGTCAGGTGCCAGCAACGGGAAGTGCGATTGTCCGGCAATACGAGCCGAACAGGATCGGTGTCATGGCGACGGCCACCCGTAACTCATTGCTGATACTGGGGGAGAAATATTACCGCTGGTGGTATGCATACGTTGATGGGAAACGGACGGAGATCCACCCGGTCAACCACATTCTGCGCGGGGTGTATCTGACGCCCGGAACGCACACGGTTGAATTTGTCTTCGATCCGCTCCCCTTCAAAATCGGCAAATGGCTTACCCTGGGGTCGTTTGCCTTCTTTGCCGTGTTGCTCGCCAGGGAGTTCCTGAACAGGAGAAAGCAAAGAGGAAACGACGGGTGACGAGAGGTGAGACTATCGATAAGCTTCAGGCGTATGACCTGACAATCATACAGCCCCGCCACGGCTACCGCTTTTCTCTCGACCCGCTTATCCTTTGCGATTTTGCCCGGATCCTCGAGGGAGAAAAGGCGGCCGACCTGGGTGTCGGGTGTGGTGTTATTCCTCTTCTGCTTGCGCGGTCGGCGGGGGGAACCCTGATCACCGGCATCGAGATGCAGGCTGAAATGGCCGGCTTGGCAATGCGGAATGTCTCTCTCAATAATCTGTCAGACAGGATTTCCATTGTTCAGGGGGATGTGACGGAGGTGAAGAAGTATTTTCCCGGCTCAACCTTTGACCTGGTGATTTCCAATCCTCCCTACCGCAAACGCGGGACCGGCAGGGTAAGTCCGAAGCCGGGCCGGGACAATGCCCGGCACGAATCGACGGCATCGCTGCCCGATTTCCTCGCCGCGGCAAAATACCTGGCAAAAGTCTCCGGAAGAATCTGTTTCATATATCACCCTTCACGAATTGCCGAACTGTTTGCGGAGGCGGCCGTGCTGAAGCTTGCCCCGCTCCGGCTGCGCATGGTCCATGGCAGTGCGGCTGCCGAGGCGCGAATGTTTGTGGTTGAAATGGTCAAGGGTCGGAAAGGCGATGTGAAGGTTCTGCCTCCACTGTTTGTGTATGATGACCATGGGGAATATGGCGAAGAAATGCGGGAAATCCTGAGAACGGCAGACTGATGCCATTCAAGGGTTTTTCCGGTATGACCGGGGTCAGCTTTTTGTGGGAGTATTGGCGAGATGTTTTGCCAGCAGACTCATAAATGCTTCGCGAAGCTCTTGATTGTCGAGGGAGGAGGTTTCCCTTTCAATATGCTCTTTCTCCGCATCTGACAGCGTTCGTGGTCTCCGACGCGGAGACGGTGAATCATGCTCGGGCTTAACAGGCCTTCCGGCCTTCAAAAAAATTTCCGTGACGAGATCCTCGCCGACTGCGGCGTTGATCTTTGCCACGATTCCCTTTTTGAGAAAATTCAGTTGCTGCATCCAGGGGGCATTTGATACAACCACGGTAAGAACGCCATCACGGATATTGAGCGGCCGGGCTTTTGACGCTACCTGCTCGCCGACGGCGGAATCCCATACCTGCCATATTTCCCCTTCCCTGAGTCGCTTTTCCAGGGGTTTTCCGCTGAAGGTCTTGCCGAGGATTCCGGAAATCGGCACGGGCTGAGACTTTTTTCTCATACTCTGTTACCCTTTTTGCCCCTGTTGTTCAGCATGCCTCCCAAAAGCTGTCCGAGAAGTGCGCCTGCGAATGTAAGGGGTATGAACTTCCAGCTGAATCCGGCTTTTACCCGGATATAAATCAGTGCCGGAATGGAAATATGCACGTAAAAGTACCATCCGAAGGTAAATTTTTCGCAATTTCTGCGCAGATAGCCCAACGGCAGGTTGATGGTCACGGCAAGCAGGATGACTGCCGGCAGGAGGGCAAGAGAACTGGTCATTGTCTACCTCTGAGTGAATAGTATGGGCAGACGCAGACTTTGTCAACAGTCTTAATCCTTGTAAAATAAGCTTCCATATGTACAATACTCTAATATTTTTTTCAGAAAGACGGGAAAGGGGTTCCGGATGATAAACGACGGTGATTATGTCGCGGTATTCAATAATGTCCACCGGGTCATGAAGGCGGAAAAGATACTGAAGGAAAAGCGCCTCAATATCCTCCTTATACCGGCTCCCAGGGCATTGAAATCCGATTGCGGACTTGCCATCAGGTATTGTCTGGCCGACCGGCCGGTGATCGAGGCACTGCTCGGAGAGGCCGGTCTTCTTCCGGAAGAGATATACCGGAAGCAGGGCGAGGAGTTCATTCGTATCGATGCTCCTGGTGCATAGAAATCCGCAGTGAAAGGGAGAATTTCATGAAAACCATAGATTGCAGGAAAATGACGTGCCCCATGCCCGTGGTGACGGTGAAAAAGGCCCTCGAGGAATCCCCTGGACAGGCCCTGACAGTATTGCTCGATGACGGGCCGCCACGGGAAAACGTAGCCCGTTTTGCCGTCAACAGGGGTTTTACCATTGAGGAAACACCGTTGGATGACGGTTATGCTATCCTCATTTCCGGAAGTGCCGGGGAAGCTATTGCAATACGGAAGGAAAAGGTCGGCGAAACCGTAATGCTGATTGCTTCCGATATGCTTGGAGAAGGCTCGGAGGAACTGGGCAGGCTGCTGCTGAAGAATTTTGTCAATACCCTGGTTGAGGTCGCCGAAACTCCCGACCGGATGCTGTTTGTCAATACGGGTGTATTTCTCACCACGGAGGGTTCCGAGGTGCTGGAGGCGCTGGAAAAGCTCGGCAACAGGGGAGTTGAAATTGCATCGTGCGGAGTCTGCCTGGATTTTTTCAACCTCAGGGACAAACTGCGCTCCGGCACGGTAACGAACATGTTTACCATTGCCGAAAGTCTGCTCAAGGCGCGGTCGGTGATACGGCTGTAACGGAGAGAGGTTTCCGGTCTGCTGACGACTCCATCTTCACGACGGGCCGGCTTTGTCTCGCCGTGAGGTGTGTCTCCTTTTTCTGCCGGCGTTCACCACAAGCACCACAAGGACGGTTCGGGTGAGAATGAGCATCACGCACAGCAGCAGGACGAGGGGGTTCAGTGTGTTGCGCAGCAGCAGGTAAAATGCCGTCACGCAGACGATATATATTGCCAGGCGCACTACCAGAGGTTTGTTTTCATTATCCATACATGCACCGTTGGCCTTTTGCGGCATGAATATTCCGCAGGGCAAAGAGGCCGTGTGCTTTTTCATGTGCGGGGACCGGTATAATTTCCCGGCATGGTTTATTCAGTGAAATTAAATATACTGTAAAATATTTCATTTGCAATAAATTTGTTTGCAAATGGGGGGAGGGCTTTGATACGAGGGTTCGAAAGGGCATGCGATAAAGTATGGCCATGCACTTTGATGATACAAACCACATTGGACAGGGAGGGGCTATGAGAATCACATCTTTTCTGGTTGTGCTGGGGCTGTTGGCGGCCGCTGTTTTCTGTTGTGCTCAGGCGCATGCCGACACCGAAAAAACCGCGGGTTCGGCTGCGAGGTCCTGGCTGACGCTTGTAGACAAGGACCGATATGCCGAAAGCTGGAAGGAGGCTTCCGCCTATTTCCGGGGTGCTGTCAGCATGAATACCTGGGTAACCTCTCTGGATGGTGTGCGCAAACCCCTGGGCAGAGTGCTGTCCCGTAAACTGAGGACGACCAGGCAGTATAAGGAATTGCCCGGCGCGCCGGACGGCCGGTATGTGGTGATGGAGTATCGCACCTCTTTCGAAAATAAGAGGTCGGCGACCGAGACGGTGACATTCGTGCTGGAGAAGGACGGCACCTGGAAGGCGGCCGGATATTTCATCAAGTAGCGCACTGAGCTGCGGTGCGGTAGCGAAAAACGAAGAGGGAACCCCATTGAAGCCGGGGTTCCCTCTTTTTTCAGGTTTATTGCCGAATGGGAGGAGTTCTTACTGCAGGCACTGGAAAAGTCCCATGCACCAGAAGCAGTCACCGCATGGAACGGTATTGGTGTAGCAGTCCTGTTCGAATTCCTCGGCATAGAGGTATTCGCACGGCAGCAGGTTGCAGTTCGTGCAGAAAGGATATTCGTGGCGGATAACCTCCTGCCGGAAGGCGAGGTAGGAAGGGTCGTTCCATATCTCCCCGATGTCCCGGTCCGCAAGATTGCCGAAAACCTTGGGGGTGACAAACTTCTTCCTTCCTGAAAAGTAGCATGCGAACCGGTGCCACAGGAAATAGCAGGGATAGACTTTGCCGTCCCACGAAACGAATGCTCCCCCGCCGTCCACAAAATCGCACTTGCGGTTGCTTGTCGGGGCAACACCGGGGAGTCTCAGGTCAAGGCCGGTTTCGACGGCCACTTCCCGCGCTTCGGCGAAGACCCGCTCGACCTCTTCTGCACGGGAGATATCCCTGTCCAGCAGATTCCTGACATGGAGAAAAATGTCAAGGGAGCGTGCTTCGGCCATCATCTCGCGGACAAAATCCACGATGCGCTGTTCTTCGGGGGTCCGGACATATTTGTGAAAATTCAGGTAGAAGTACTGGCCCATATCGATCCCTTCAACACGCGCCTTTTTCTGCCACTTCTCGAAAAGCCGGATAGCCTCGTCGGTATTGGAGTCGTAGGCCGCCTTTTCGACGTGGTTCTTGTCATAGGGGAGGAGGTGGTTTACGATGGCGAAGGATGCACCACGGGACGCCGACCAGCGCAGCACGTCCGGAAGCTGGTGGATGTTTTCGAGCATCACCACGAACTCGACCCCAACGCGGAGCGGTGCATGACTGCGGTGCCTGTTTGCTTTCCTGACGGCCGAAAATGCCTGTTCCAGGTCCTTCACCTCTCCCCCCTCACGGATTTGCCGGAAGGTGTCCGGACAGATAGCGTCGAGCGACAGGCAGATTTTGTCTAGACCGGCCTTGACAAGCGACAGAGCCCGGATGTCGTCAAGGAGCAGGCCGTTTGACTGGAATCCGACCCAACTGCCCGCCGGCATGAGTTCTTTCGCCCTGCGGATGAAATCTTCGAGTTCTGGATGCAGAAGTGACTCGCCTATGCCGTTGAGCACCAGCGCCTCCGTGTGCGGTAATGCAGGCTCCAGTGCCGTGAAGGTATCCATGGTCAAATCGCCTTCGGGGATATCACTATCGCCGGTATGCTTTACACACATCTGGCACTTGAGGTTGCAGCGTGTTGTCGTTTCGACGAAGAGCTTCGACGGGAAAGGCCGCAGTGGAGCGGGAACATCCTGTTCCGCGCAGTTTGGTGAATGTGCAGGGTTTCTGCTGGTCATGGTTTCTCCAGGAAAAAATAGTGTAAACACTTGAATATTTTTCAACTGCCGGCAAAAGTCAACAAAAAATATCATCACCATCACGGATGGAGGCAACGGCAATAGGGTACATTTTTTTTATACGATTCGCGCCTTGCGCCATCGCCTCACCGAATTGATCAGGTATATCTCTTCCGCCCGCTCCAGTTCTGATCTGGTTATGGTTCTTTCACGAATGATACCCGAGTCGATAAGTTCCTCCCTGAACGTACCGGGGAGCAGCCCGCAATATAGGGGCGGGGTATAAAACTCCCCGTTGATTCGTACGACAATGTTATTGTTTGCCCCTTCAGTCACCTCTTCGCGCTCGTTGAGAAAAATCACATCGGTGCAATCGGCTCTTTTTGCCAACTCCTCGCTATACATGGCCCTGTTGTCAGTCTTGTGGAAGAGGAATGTGTCTGCCGAGTCGACACGCATTTCGGCAAAACCGACTATTGCCTCTTTGTCTGCTGCGCTATCCGGGATTGGTTCGCTGGTGATGCTGAAGAAGCCGTCGCGCGAGAGGAGGAGTCTTACTTTGTGTGATCCATGGAGGGACAGAGAGTGGTCGTGCAGTTCACCGAGTATGCGGGGCATATCCGGTGAAAAGCCGAAATAGTCCGACGACCTGGAAAGGCGTTGGATATGACGATCCAGGAGAAAATAGCCGGTTTTTTCTTCGAAAAGGATCGATTCCAGAAGACGGAACTCAGGCACCCGGACCCGGACGAATCGTCCTTTTGCACGGCATTCCTCGTACTCCCCGGCGGGCAGGGAATCCCAGGTAATGCCGCTGCCGAGCCCAAGCTCTCCCGTGCCGTTCTCACGGTCGATCACGACTGTCCTGATGGCGACGCTGAAGACCGCTTCCGGTCCGGGAGACAGGTAGCCGATGCATCCGGTGTAAATCCCGCGCGGTGAGTCCTCGAGCTCAGCGATGATTTCCATGGTGCGCCTCTTGGGCGCCCCGGTAACCGAGCCGCAGGGGAAAAGGGCCTGAAAAAGTTCTGTAATCCCCGTCCCTGGTCGAAGTCTTGATGAGATGGTCGAGGTCATCTGGTGCACGGTTTCCAGTGTTTCCACGTCGAACAGCGAGGTTACCCGGACGGATCCTGTTTCGGAAATCATTCCCATATCGTTTCGCAGCAGGTCGACGATCATCAGGTTTTCCGCCCGTTCCTTCTCGTCGGTCCTCAATTTCTGTATGATTTGCGAGTCTTCCGCAGGCCACCTGCCCCTTTTTGCCGTTCCTTTCATGGGGCGTGTCGTGAGTATTCCGTCCCGCATCCGGAAAAAAAGTTCGGGAGATGTCGACAGAATGCAGTATCTGCCTGCATCGAGATAAGTGCAGTAGGGTGCTCTCTGGGAGCGGCAAAGATCGATGTAAAAGGATTTTTCGCTTCCGGAGAAGCGGAAACGGTGACGCAGGGTGAAGTTGACCTGGTAAGTGTCTCCAGCGGCAATATACTCTTTGATGCGCTCTATTGATTTACAATAATCGGGTTGTGACAGAGAGAATTCACCATCCGAAATCTCATAGCCGGGATGTTTTTCCGAATGCGGTGGAAACGAGTCCCGGTTTGCCATACGTTCCCTGAAAATGCCGAACCAGAGCAGGGGGAAAGTGCCGTCAGATCGTGTGACAAGAGCAGAATTACAAGCAGCCGCGGCTTCGTAGGAGACGAATCCGGCGGCATGATAACCCCGCGCGACGCTGGATTCCACCCGCAGGAGTGCGGTGACGACCTCGGCAGGCCTCATGGCCGTTATCACCTCTTCCAGTCCGGAAAAACGCCAGGAGTTGTTCCCCCCGGCGGCGAAAGAGTCCATGATGACTTCCGCTCCCCGATTCATGCCGGGGTTCCGTCGCAGGCTTCCGAGATGGCGCATCTCAGGCAGGCTTCGGGGTCCTTGCCGTTGCACCCTTCCGAGATCCCCAGGTGGCACAGCGGGAAATCGTATTTGACCGGATCCTGCGGGTCGAATTTTCGCAGTGCCGCCGTGATCTCACGGGCCGTTTTCCAGTCGGCCTGCCGCCGTGATGTAAAGCCGAGAAAACCGGAAATTCTCATAATGTGGGCATCGACGGGGATGATCAGTTTTGCCGGATGGATCGTCTTCCATATGCCGAGGTCTATACCGTCCGCAGGCCGGACCATCCAGCGCAGGAACATGCAGAGCCTTTTGCAGGCGCTGCCGGACAGGGGAGAGGGGAAGAAAAACGGAAACCGTGAATCTGCGGGAATCAGACTCGTCCCGAATATACCGGAGTAATCCAGTGCCAGCACCGAGGCAGTGAATTTCGCCAGTGAAGAGGTTATATCCTCTTCCCCGGGATCGTGGCAGTCGAGGAAATATTTGCCAATGCTGTCCACATTGTCGATCATAGTGCGCGCAGCGAGTAGGAGTGCACACAGATCGCGACAGTCGTTGAACCGGTGTTTGAAACCCGAGAATATCCGCAGGCCGTGCCGGGGGTCGAACTCTTCGATGAACTTCCGGGGAGACGGTCCCATGACATCGAACACCCCCTGCAGGTTTTTCAGGATAACCCTGACATTTCCGTATGCAAGTGACGAGGCGATCAGGGCGGCTATTTCCTGGTCTCGCGGGTCATTGTACCGATGGCAGAAGGACAGCGGATCGTTTGCCAGGTGAACTGCGGAGCGGTTCTGGTAGAGGGAGTCGAGAAGGGCCTGCAGCGTGCGGGTTTTCATCAGTTCGTTCCCGGCTTTTTCGGGCTTTCCAGAATAAAGGTGACCGGGCCGTCGTTGACGAGGCTCACCTGCATGTCTGCCTGGAAAACGCCGGTTGCAACGGGGGTGCCGGATTCGCGCACTCTGGCGGCGAAGTATTCGTACAGTTCATTCGCCTCGCCGGGAGGGGCGGCTGTGTCGAATGAGGGTCGCCTACCCTTGCTGCAGTTGCCGGCAAGGGTAAACTGGGAAACGGCAAGAATTTCGCCGCTGACCTCCCGGACCGAAAGATTCATCTTACCCGCTTCGTCTTCGAAGATGCGGAGATTGACGATTTTTTCCGCCATCCAGTCTGCGTCGTTCCGGGTGTCGCCTTTCTCTATGCCCAGAAGGACGAGTATGCCTTTTCCTGTGGAACCGACAACTTCCCTTTTGACCTCTACCGATGCACTGCTTACCCTCTGAAGTACCGCTTTCATCCTGTTTCCCGGGGTTTCCCGGCCCTGTGACGAACCGTATTGTAAAGGTTTATGCAAAAATTTTCTTAAACGTCTCCTGGTAGATCTTCAGTGCCCCCTCGCTGAAAGGGACAAAGACGACTTTTTCCATTTGCGGATATTTCTCCAGGGCAGCTTTTGCCTCTGTCATCGCCACTTCGCAGGCCAGGTTCATCGGATAGCCATATACTCCCGCACTGATTGCGGGAAAGGCGATGGTTTTTATGCCGTTTTCATGGGCTACTTCGAAACAGCGCCGATAGGCGCTGTGCAGAAGATCGGGCTCTCCCCGGGAACCGCCGTGCCATACCGGTCCGACAGTATGGATGACGTGACCGGCTGGCAGACGGAAGCCTTTGGTAATTTTCGCGTCGCCTGTCCTGCATCCGCCCAGCGTGGCGCATTCGGCAACCAGTCTGGGGCCCGCGGCCCGGTGGATTGCGCCGTCCACACCTCCGCCACCGAGGAGAGTGTTGTTGGCCGCATTCACTATGGCGTCAACTGCCAGTTTCGTGATGTCACCCGGAATTATCTCGATTTTTTCCTTCATGACCCACCCCCTTATGTGGCTTCGATCAAGTCACGCAAGATTTTCAGGTTTATGGCATCCATTTCATCGTCCTCACCCTTGGGTGTTTCCAGGATCTTGGGGATGTCCACGAATCTCGTGTCATTCATCAGGAAGCGGAAAGGGGCGAGCCCCATTGCTCCCCTGCCGATGTGTTCGTGGCGGTCGACACGGCAGTTCAGGCCTTTCCTGGAATCGTTGAGGTGAAATGCCTGCAGTTTATCCAGACCGATAATCCGGTCGAAGTCCTCGAAGGCCTGATGGTACCCCTCTGGAGTGGTTGTGTCATATCCGGCCGCAAAAGTATGGCAGGTGTCGAAACAGATGGCAAAACGGTCAGGGTAGGCTGACCGGTCGATAATGTCCCGTAAATGTTCGAAGCGGTATCCCAGGTTTGTCCCCTGGCCTGCGGTGGTCTCCAGGAGCACCTTGCCGGTATAATCCGCAGTATATTCGAAAATCCTGTCGAACGCACCGGCTATCCGTTCCAATCCTTTTTCTTCTCCGTCGCCAAGGTGGGCGCCCGGATGCATGATGATTTTTTCGATGCCGAGCCGTGCGCACCGCTGCATTTCGGACTGAAACGCACCCAGGCTCTTCTCCCGCACATCGCCTTCGGGCGCCGCCAGGTTGACCAGGTAGATATCGTGGGAAACGATCTCGTGCAGTCCTGCTTCACGCCACTTTTCTCTGAAAAGCTGTGCGTCCGGATCGGTGACCGCCTTGCCCCGCCATTGGTTGGCGTTCTGGGTGAATATCTGGATAACCCCGCAGCCGGCTTTCAGGCCGCGATCGATTGCGTTGTGCAGTCCGCCCGAGATTGACATGTGTGCGCCTAAGAAATCCATTCAGCCTGTTCTCCTGATGCTGGCCAGATGCTCCCTGATCTGAGCGGTCCGTTCCGCATATTCCCCCGCTGTCAGGATCCGCTCAGCATGCTGCTCGCTCCAGACGGGACGTGGCCAAAGCCGGTCATCCCTGAAGCGGGGAATGATGTGCCAATGCATATGAGGCACCATATTTCCCAGAAGTTCATAATTAATTTTATCGGGCCGGAACAGCTTGTAAAGGGTGGCCGCAACATCGTTGACTTCTTCCATAACCATGTGCCGTGCCTTTTCATCCAGGTGGAAAAGTTCGGTCACGTGGTGCCTGGTGAAGACAAGGGTGTATCCGGGGAAAAACTGGTCCCGGTTGAGAACTACACGGCACCGGTCCAGTTCGGCGATCCGCAACTCCGGCTCGTCCATCCATTTTGTGCACATGGTGCAATTTTCCATCGCTTTTCCTTGTGACTTGAAAAAAATATTTCAAGCGCTTTTCATATCTCGATCTCTCCGGCAAAAACCTCAACGGCCGGACCTGTCATATAGATGCAACCGTCGTCTGCCCATTCCATCTCCAGGTCTCCTCCCGACAGGTGGTTGATGATTTTTTTCCCGGTGAGACCATTCAGGACCGTCGCCGCGGTTACCGCGCTGGCACCGGTGCCGCAGGCAAGCGTTTCTCCCGCGCCACGTTCCCAGGTCCGCTGACGCACCTCGGTGGGGGAAAGGACCTGTACGAACTCCACATTGGTGCGCCGGGGGAACAGATCGTGGTTCTCGATGAGCGGCCCATACTTTTCCACCGGGAATTTCTCGGCGTCATCGACGAAAATAACGCAGTGAGGGTTTCCCATGGAGACGCAGGTAATGTGGAAGGTTGTGTGGAGAATGTTGAGAGGTTCATTGATGACCCTGGCACTCACATCACCAAGCATGGGGATTTCTTTCCGGCTAAGCCGCGGCGCTCCCATATTTACCCGTACCTTTTCGACCTTGTTCGTTTCACCGGCAAACAGCTGCAAGGTCAGGATTCCGGCTCCGGTTTCCGCTGTTATCTCTTTTTTCCCAACGATACCATGATCGTATGCATACTTGGCAACGCAGCGAATACCGTTGCCGCACATTTCGGACTCGGAGCCGTCGGAATTGAACATTCTCATCCTGACATCGGCCACCTCGGAAGGCATGATGAGGATAAGACCGTCGGAACCGATGCCGAAATTGCGGTTCGACACTTTCACCGCGACTTCTGCGGGATTAGCCACTTTTTCCTCAAAACAGTTGACATACACGTAGTCGTTGCCTGCCCCCTGCATTTTGGTAAATTTCATTTCATCGCTCCTTGATGACTGGATTTCTTGTCGAGAGTCTCATATCTGTACCGGGTGCCGGCTTTCGTACTGGATACATTTGCCACCGAAAGGTACTTTTACCCCGGAAATGTTCTGCCGATGAGATTAATGCATGACATTTTTATGAAAATAGTCTTTATTTATAAAGGATAAACCCGAAAAAAGCAATCGGGCGCAACAATCGGCAACAGGAATGGAGGTTTTGGTGGAGTTAAAGACAAAGATATGGATGACCGGGGCTCTGCAATGGTTTGCCTATATCGGTGATGAAGAAATATATCTGGGTGGGAGGGAGGTTCCCTGTCCCCTGCAGGAGAACGATACCTGGACGAACGAACTCGGGGATACGTTCGCGGTCGTTCACGGAGAGATCAGGCTCATGTGCAGAACGGAGCCCCCGGAAAGATGCTGGTGACGGACTCCGCTTACTGCGTGTAGATGGAGAGTACGAGTTTCGTTGCGTCCTTTTGTGCTCGCTTGAGCCGACTTTTGCGTCACGGCCGCATGTTCGATTGGCGGAGCCATCATATTTTCGGCAACCGAAAAACCCAGGAAAAGCAGGCGTTATTTCTTCACTTTTGTAAAACCGTAGGTACCGATCGGTTCTTTCAGGCTCCAGTACTGGGAAGCTCCCGGACAGTAGGCGATCGGTTTCAGTTTGGAGATATCTATTTCACCCTTTTGGTTCCGCACTTCCTCATCCATGTGAACCGCCACTATCTCGCCGAGGAACATATCATGGGTTCCGAGGCTTTTCACGTCAAGCACCCTGCATTCAAGATTGACGGGGCACTCCTTGATGAGAGGTGCTGACACAACGCTTGCCGGCAGCGGTGTGAGGCCAAGCGCCGCGAATTTGTCCACATCCCGTCCGCTCGTAATCCCGCAGAAATCGAGCGCAGTCAACTGTTCTTCTCGCGGTATGTTTACCACGAAATTTCCTGCCTCCTTGATCATATTGCAGGAGTAGCGTCCCGGCCGTATGGAAACGCTTACAATGGGGGGTTCCGAACAGACCACGCCAATCCAGGCAATGGTCAGGATATTCGGTGCTCCCTGCGAACCGGCGCACGAAACCATGACGGCCGGTGTCGGGAAAAGATAGGTAGCTGTTTTTGCAGGTTTCTTCATGATATTCACTCCAGGTCTTTTTTACATTACCTCATCAAAGATATCAAAGAATTGGGTCCGCATCAAAGAATATATTCACGATTACATATTACTGGCGTGCTCCCATGGGGACGAAGTGAATTGTCCAGGGGGGATGTTCAGTTTATTGCGACCACGGCTATACTGGAAAAAATATGGTGTATAATAAGAGAGCGATGCCACTTTTTTCTATTTTTATTATTAATTATAAATACTTAGTGCGTAGGTTTTTTTGAGTGGAAGGAGCGGTTTGAATGAAGAATTCGATTGGTATCTGTCTTGGGGCAAGCACTGTAAGCATTGCCGAGAGGAATGACGGCACGTTGTGGTTTTCCCGCATCAATCATGAAGGAAGGGTTTCCGAGGTATTGCAAAATATCCTGCGCAATAAAAAATCATCAATAATCGGAATAACCGGGAGAAAGTTCAGGAATCTGGTCAGCATCCCGACGGTATCTGAACCGGAAGCGGTTGAACTCGCCTACCAGCATCTGAAAACCAGGTATCCGGAAATCGATTGCATCGTTTCCGCCGGTGGAGAAACTTTCATGTTGTACTTACTGGACAAGAGGGGAAAGGTCCTCTCGGTCCAGACGGGCAACAAGTGTGCCTCAGGTACCGGGGAATTTTTTCTGCAGCAAATAAAGCGCATGGAATTGAATATTGACGAGGCGGTGGACCTTGCCGGGAAAGCCGAGCCGTATGTACTGGCTGGAAGGTGCTCGGTCTTTTGCAAGAGTGATTGCACCCATGCCCTGAATAAAGGCATCGACAAGGACCGCATCTGTGCGGGGCTCAGCAGGATGATGGCGGGAAAACTGGTTGAACTTCTGAAAAAATCGAAGGCGGAGAACATTCTTGCCGTTGGCGGAGTGAGCCTGAACCGGCAGGTCACGAGGTATCTTCGGAAAGATTATCCACGGCTTTCCATTCCGGAAGAAGCCCCTTGTTTTGAAGCGCTCGGTGCACTTCTGTGGGCTGAGCGGGAGGGGCTTGAACCGGCAGTCGGTGATCTGTTCCGTGAGTCAGCCAGCTCTTTCCCGTTCTTCCCCGCTTTGCGGGATTATCTCCCCAAAGTCTCTTTCAAAACCATGCCGCAGGGTCAATTTTATGATGGCGAATACATACTCGGTTTGGATGTCGGCAGCACCACGACCAAGGCGGTTCTGCTGCGTACGGACAACTATGCCGTGGTCGCCCACTGCTACCTGCGCACCAACGGCGATCCGGTCGGTGCGAGCAGGCGCTGCTACGAATCGATCTTGAGTCAGCTGCCACCTGAACTGCATCCGGACATAATCGGGCTGGGGGTTACCGGGAGCGGCAGGCAGATTGCCGGATTGCATGCTCTGACCCCGGGGATCATCAACGAGATAGTAGCTCATGCCGCCGCCGCGGTCTTTTTCGATCCTGAGGTGGAGACAATTTTTGAAATAGGCGGGCAGGATGCCAAATACACCTATGTTACCAACATGGTAGCCAGTGATTATGCGATGAATGAAGCCTGTTCGGCGGGGACGGGTTCCTTTCTGGAAGAGGCATGCCGTGAATCATTTACCATCGGGACCGGGGAAATTGCCGATATTGCCCTGGCATCATCAACTCCACTCAATTTCAACGACCAGTGTGCGGCTTTTATCGGCAGCGACATAAAGACCGCGGTTCAGGAAGGCTCTGAACGGGAGGACATTGTTGCAGGTCTGGTCTATTCGGTCTGCCAGAATTACCTGAACAGGGTGAAGGGAAACAGGAAGGTCGGCAGGAAGGTATTCATGCAGGGCGGCGTCTGTTACAACAGGGCGGTTCCCGTTGCAATGGCGGCGCTGTGCGGAAACGAGATTATCGTTCCACCGGAACCCGGCTTGATGGGCGCCTTTGGCGTGGCCCTGGAAATAGATCGCAAAATCCGCCACCATTTCCTTGATAAACAGCATTTCGATCTGGCTGATCTTGCAAGCCGTGAAGTCCACTACGGCGAGCCCTTTGTCTGTGGCGGCGGTACCGAACGCTGTGACCGGAAATGCTCCATAAACCGAATCACGGTGAGCGGCAAGACCTATCCGTTCGGCGGCGCCTGCAACATGTATTACAATCTCAGGCGGCATGCCGACAGCACCAACGCACTTGATCTTGTGGGGTACCGCGAAGAGCAGGTTTTTTCTCCTCCTCCGCTCAGAATGCATCCCAAGGCCTGTCCGACGGTCGGTATTGTTCCTTCCCTGCTTACCTGCACACTTTACCCTCTTTATACCCATTTCTTTGCCAATCTTGGTGTCCGTATCATAACGAGCACTTTTCCCGATCCTGGCGGCATGGAGTCAACAGGGTCATCCTTCTGTTATCCTGTTGAACTGAGCCATGGTTTCATGAAGGACCTGCTGAACGGAGCGGCCGATTATATTTTCGTACCCCATGTAGCAAAGCTCGCACCGGAAAACAGCGAGGGGGTCGACTGTACATGTCCTTTCGTACAAGGAGAGCCCTACTATCTCAAGGCTGCATTTCATGAAGAGCTCGAAGGCAGATTTGTTACCGAGGTGCTCGATATAAAAGACGAACAGAAGCTTCGACGGTCTTTTATCTCCATAGGCCGGCAGATCGGCTACGGTCCGCGGCAGTCAGCCGGGGCATTCGCCAAGGCCTGGAAAGCCTTTACCGCCACCCGTGAAAGGTTGACTGCAACCGGCAGGAAATTCCTGCAGGACTTGCAGCCCGGAGAAACGGCGCTGGTACTGTTCGGGCGTCCCTACAATGCCTTCAGTCGATTTGCCAATATGGGGATCCCGCACAAGTTCTCCAGCCGTGGCTACAAGGTGATCCCCCACGATCTCCTTCCCCTCGGCGAGCTGGGATGCCCGGAGATTGACCGGATGTACTGGGCTACAGGGCAGGTGATTCTGCAGGCGGCAAATTTTGTACGCAACCACCCGAATCTTTTTGGCGTGTATGTTACGAACTTCAGCTGCGGCCCCGACTCATTTCTTGTCGGGTACTTCCGGGACCTCATGGGACAGAAGCCTTCCCTGACCCTTGAGCTTGACGCGCATACGGCAGACGCCGGAGTAGATACCAGAATAGAAGCATTTATGGATGTAGTCAGCGGGTATCAGGAATTGAACATGGCGGAGGCGGAGGCTGATGACTTCGTGCCGAGTGGAATTGTACATGAAGAGGGTAGGCACGTCGTCAGGGCCGGGAATGGCAGGAGCTACCTCATTACCGATCCGGAAGTTCACGTGCTGATCCCATCAATGGGAGATACATCGACACAATTTATCGCCGCGGCCATGCGCTTTGCCGGAATAAACGCCACAGCTCTGGATCCGCCGGGGCAAACGGAATTGCTTCTCGGCAAGTCAGAGGCGACCTGCAAGGAATGCCTTCCCCTTCTGCTTACAACCGGCTCCCTGCTCCGCTATCTGAAAGAA
>JAGFXO010000192.1 GCA_017861285.1 Geobacteraceae bacterium
CGACGTGGCTGAGTATTTTCCCGACCACGACTCGGTCAATGAGGCTCTCCGCGGCTTGACTGCAATTATTAAAAGGCAAAGGAGGGCCGAACAAGAGAACGCAGGGTGACCGTCCTAAATTCAGCTCCTCATCGCCCGCCGTTAAGATTAGCACTTGTAAGTTATTGCTAGAAAAACAAGAACTCCGCTTTCCACTACGATACGCAAACCTCCGATCCGAAGGTCGACCTGATCTCCGCACTTTGGAGGGTACCCTGAGGTTCTGGTTCAATTTGGAAATCTTAGTCGGTCCCCCTCGGCCGTACCATGCGGATTTCAAACACCCTGGCCATAATTGGATTAGGACACGCTGAATCAGTATCGGCAGTCGGCAGAAGGCCAATATCCTTTCGAATTCTCACACCAAGTGTTACAATGGCTGAAACACGGTAACAAGCGGTAATGAGTTGAAAGGACATGTGTTTTATCCGAGATCGAATCAATGCGTTCTTCCCCCTGATCGACGAATGGGAGGTTATCCCCAATGCAGTGCATCCTGCGCTGAAGGCAACAATCCTGGCCCACCCCGTCGTTTCGCTGCTCGTTATCTACTTTGATTTTATAGTCAGCCTTTCGGCGTCTATGAGTATTCAAGAAAAAATCCCTGGGAAGAATATAGAAGAAAGACTGGTAAGTCTTGCCGTGGTGGCACCATCTGAGCAGGCAGTCCATCTCTGCCTGGTAGTGCGATGACCTGGGTGAGGCCGCGCATCCCTGGGATATCCCAGCGAAGGCTCGGTGACTTTCTCCTGTTCGGCGTCACGTCGGCGGAGTTGGTTCTGCTCTCTTTCCTGACGCCCACCTTCACGATCGCAGATTGGGTTTATGTCTTACAGCATCTCCTGGTTCTTGGGATCGCCCTCACGCGCCGTCCGCCTGAGGTGCAGGATCGCTCGTTGCTCTCCAGCACCGCCGTCGTCGTATCATATGCCTACCCCTATGCCCAGGTGGCGTATCTCCGGTGGGTGCCTGGCGACCCAACGTGGCCCGAGGCTGGGCTGGTGCTTGTGACGTTCGCGGCGTTCCTGAGCTTCGCCAGCCTCCTCAGTCTGGGCAGATGGTTCGGGGTCTGGCCGGCCTTGCGTGGCCTGGCAACGAGAGGTCCATACCGGCTCGTGCGCCATCCGATGTATCTGGCCTATGTGCTTGCAGACATTGGTTGCAATCTCCAGGAATGGAATTTCGGCACAGCGCTACTGGTGGTGGCGGGATGGGCGTCCCTGTTCTACCGCATCCGTGCCGAAGAGCGGATACTCTCTCAAGATTCCGGATGGTCGAACTACGTTGCCTTGGTTCGCCACCGCCTCTTCCCCGGCCTCTGGTAGGCTAGGTAGAGGCCCGGTGTGATAATCGGTCAGAAAACGAACCGATGGCCGAAGTTGATGTAAAACAGGTTAACGGATCTTCAAGGATGAAATGGGATGCATCCCTGACCTTTGATGGCAGTAATCTTCCAAGAACAGGAATCGAAGAAGGTGACCGATCCTCAAGGTCAGTCGTCAGGGTCAGTCACGTTTTATCGCGGTGGAAGTTGGTACGACGCAGCAATAACATGCCGTTAATCGTACCGAAGCTATTACCGCTAAGCAATAAGAACCAACGCATCGGCGTTCGCCTTATGAGAGTGGGGCTACTATAACAGCCACCTAATGGCCCTGGCCTTGGACAGCGCTATATGTAGGGCCAAAGTGAGCGCGAACAAGACAATCCAGCGGGCGTCTTACGGCCACCGCTGATTTCCATGTTAACGGTTTCTTCGGCTAATCTGCTACCTTTACACACTCCCGTCCATTTATGATTTACGATACGAAACAGATCGCCCGGCGAGCGGTTCAACTTATGACGAAGTGTCTGATTTTCGCAAAGGCCTTTCTTAGCTCCATGCGGAAATCGGGATGGGCAATGGAGATGAGAGCTTCTCCCCGCTCCCGCAACGTCTTTCCATGCAAATTCACCGCCCCGAACTCGGTCACCACCCAGTGCACGTGTCCCCTAGTCGTTACCACCCCGGCGCCGGGTTTCAACTCAGGAACGATCCTTGATATCGTCCCTTTGGCGGCTGTAGCCGGAAGGGCAATGATAGGCTTCCCTCCATTGGACAGCGCGGCGCCGCGGATGAAGTCCATCTGTCCGCCAATGCCGGAGTAGATCCGGTGCCCGAGCGAATCGGCGCAAACTTGTCCGGTGAGATCGATTTCCAACGCCGAATTGATCGCAATCATTTTGTCATTCTGGCGGATAAGGGACGTGTCGTTCACGCGGTCGGAGGGATGGAATTCCACAGTGGGGTTGTCATCAACAAAATCGAACAATCTCTTAGAGCCGTTCACAAAACCGGTCGTTATTCTATTCGTCTGGAATTTTTTGAGGCGGTTGGTGATGACACCCATCTCGACCAGGTCAACCACGCGGTCGGAGAACATCTCCGTGTGGACTCCAAGGTCGTGCTTGTCGGAGAGACGACTCAGTACGGCATCCGGAATGTTTCCAATGCCTGTCTGCAAGGTGGAGCCGTCCTCCACAAGGCCGGCAATGATTTCGCCGATATGAGCTTCCACATTGGTTTCGGGAGAGGCATGATGCTCAATCAGCGGACGGTTGGTATGGATAAAGGTGTTGATCCTATCAAATCGAACAGCCGTGTTGCCGTGGGTGCGGGGCATTTGGTCGTTGATCTCGGCAATGAGAAGAGGGGCAGAGTCCGCCGCGGCTTTGGTAGCGTCAACCGATGTGCCCAACGTACAGATTCCATGCCGATCCGGAGCAGACAGCTGGATGATCGCTGCATCCAAAGGAATCGCCCGGGAGGTGAATAATCTGGGGATGTCTGCGAGAAAGATCGGCATAAAATCAGCGCGCCCCTCTTCAATGGGCTTCCGCAACGCCGGGGACGTGAAGAGAGAAGTAGAAAAGAATCGCCCCTCTTGACTGGAATCCGCAAAAGGGATGTCGCCCGAGAGGTGAAGGTGATAGAGGCGGACATCCGCCAAATCCTGCCGCCTGCAAAGTGCAGTAAGCAAGGGAGTAGGAGTTGCCGCTGCCCCGTGAATGAAGATCTTCATGCCGGACTTGATATGCGTCACAGCATCCTCAGGACTCACAGACTTGGCTTTCCAGTCAGTGTCTGCTCTCATTGGGCAATCTCCTCCCTCTCAACAAGAACGCTGAAATCTGTACTTTATTGGTGAGGTGATAGAATTCGCTGCGAATGGGTCGGAGTATAGGTGAGGGGCCTCTTCGGTGTCAAGGGCAACCTGGGCATATCATGTTTTCCGAAAGATAGACCTCTACAACAAATCGCTTGCGAAGAGGACTGTCGCCAGCTTTTCGACTTCGATACGAAGGCTTATTGCCGGAAGCTGGTATCTGCACGTCCGCTTGACACCGCTTGTGTTGCCCCCTTTCATTTTCTATAATG
>JAGFXO010000193.1 GCA_017861285.1 Geobacteraceae bacterium
TTGTTGGGTGAGCAAATGATGATCGCCCGGGTTTTCTTGTTGATTGCCGCTTCTATGGCCTTGTGATCGAGTTGGAAAGTTTCCCTGTCGGTCCACACTTCCCGGGGGGTTCCCCCATGGTTGTCGATATAGAATTTATATTCGACAAAAAACGGGGTAAGGATAATCACTTCCTCACCGGGATCCAGGATTGTCTTCAGAACCACATTGAGGGCTCCGCTGGCGCCGCAGGTCATGATAACCTGTCTCCCGTCCACCTTCATTCCCGAATTCTCCGAGAGAACCTCAGCCACCGCCTTCCTCGTTTCCCCGTACCCGGCGTTGCTCATGTAGCGGTGCATGCCGGGAACCGGATGTCTCGCCAGATCGCGGAATGCCTTCTCAAAGGCCTCGGGAGGCTCCATATTGGGGTTGCCGAGGGTGAAATCGTACACATTCTCCGCCCCGTGAATTTGCCGCAACCGTTCTCCTTCTTCGAACATTTTGCGTATCCAGGAAGCCTTTTCAATGTAAGCGGATATCTTTGCGGCTATTGCCATATGGACGCTCCTTGTGTTGTGTAATAGTGATTTTTCTATCATATTGCGGTCAAGGTGACAAGGTTTTGCAGACCTGATCTGCAGGATGGAGGTTGATTTTGCCGGTGCGTCGAGTCTTCCGTGACCTTGAAGGAGAAATACCCCATTTCTTTTTTAGCGGGGAGGGTGGAGCTGATTAGACTTTAGTATTGCCTCAGAATGGTGTGATTTCCTGTTACAAAAGCGTAAAAAGTGTAAATAATAGTGCCGATTTATGGCCTCAGATTTTAATCCCCTCAATTGACCTACTATTTAACATGCTGATATCACATGCTTTAAAATCTTGGCATCGGGATTGCTTCAGGGGAATTGGCTATAGACTTGGCATAACGATACCCGCAGGGTCCATCGAAGGCAGCCCGCATGGTTAATCTCGAAACAAACTTAATGAAGTCCTAAGAACTTGCATTGTTAATGAAACATGATATTGTAAGCCGGATTCTGAAAAATTAGCAGGGCGGTTTGCCGTGGAAAACCGGTAACCGATTATAAAACAAGCATTCAGGCAGGTGCCCATGGAACACTTTCATCAAATTGTAAGCCCTGATCTCATTAAATATTATCTTCTGGGGGCGATAGGGATATTCATTTTCATTACCGTAATCTTGTTCGTTGTCCTCATTGTTCATAAACTGCATGTGGAGCGCCGGCAAAAACGGTTAAAGCGCCTCCAGGATACATATGCCGATTTTCTGGTACGGAAACAGTCCCAACCTGATCTTGTGATTGAGAAACCGGGCAGAGACATTGAATTCGAGGCGCTCGGCAATGCCATCATCGATATGACGTCGGTGAAGCCGGACGATGGAGCGTTCGTGTCTCACCTGCGACGTATGACAAGGGTCCTGGAACTTGATGAGTATAACCGGAAGCTCGCGTCCTCCCGTTCCTGGGTTGAACGTTACAGGGCCGTGGAGACTCTCGGTTTTCTGAAAATGCCGGAATTCGGACCCTTTTACCATTCCATCCTGAAAAAGGAAAAAAATATTCATGTCATTACGAAAACGATCTGGTCTTTGAGCCTGATTGCGGAAGAAAATGACCTCGATGCGATCAACTCATTCCTCTCCGACCCTCTGTTTGCGTCATCGAAATTCAAGGAATACATATACACCAATATCATAAGGACCTTCCAGGAGCGGGGAGAGGAAAACAGGTTCGTACAATTGCTCGAGTCCTGGGTAGAGAAACCCGATATGCCCGTGCTTCTCAAAAAAGATGCCATTTCGGCGTGCGGCGTGGTGCACCTGACTTCCGCAAAAGATGTCATCAACAAGTACTACACCAGGTTCCACGAGGTCACGGAGATGAAGATTGCCTGTATCAGGGCGCTGGAAAGGCTTGGCGCGCGTGACATGTGCCACCTGATCGTATCCGCTCTTAACGATGAGGACTGGCGGGTAAGGGCTGTCGCGGCAAAAAATGCCGAGGTATGCTCCGACATAGTTATCGGGGCACTGGAATCGGTTCTGAGGGACAGAAATTATTATGTCAGGATAAACGCCGCACAGGCCCTTTCGAAGCTGGGCCAACAGGGAATTGCTGTCCTGAGCCGTTTTACCTCGAGTGATGACAAGTTTGCCAGAGATATGGCACATTATATGCTGAACAGGTGATACAATGTCCGATACCACGATTCTGATACTTTTTATTCTGCAACTGATCGTTTTTCTATATTTCATTGTAGTCAACGGCACGTACACTATCTTGACGATTATTTCGCTGAAGGATATACGGACGCATCTCAGCACGATAAGCAGCCGGAGCATACGGAACATCCTTTCCAGTGTATTCTACAGACCTCTGTCCATAATCGTTCCCGCCTACAATGAGAAGGAAAATATCGTAACGACAGTCCAGTCACTGCTGTCGCTGACGTACCCCGAATACGAGGTCGTAGTGGTCAATGACGGCTCGACGGACACTACTCTCGAGGAACTCGTGCGGCACTTCCGCCTGGTGAGGATTGAAAAGCCGGTAAGTATTGTTCTTCGCCATGAGCCCATTGAAGATATCTATATTTCGCTGGATTATGAAAAACTCACCGTCGTCAGCAAGAAAAACGGCGGGAAATCAGATTCCCTCAATGCGGGGATAAACGTTTCCCGCTTTCCTCTTTTTTGCAGTATCGATGCCGATTCGCTGCTGGAAAACGATGCACTGATGCGGGCAGCCAGGCTGTTTGTTGAAGACAGGGAAGTTGTTGCCACTGGCGGGATCGTAAGGGTGCTGAACGGATGCACCATGAAAGATGGTGTGGTCACCGAGGTGCATGCGCCGAAAAAAGCTCTCGAGTGCTTTCAGGCCGTGGAATATACGAGAAGCTTTCTTTCCGGGCGGACTTCGTGGAATTCTTTCGATAGTCTGCTGGTCATATCCGGCGCTTTCGGCATCTTCAGAAAAGATATGGTAATGGCTATCGACGGCTACAGGAAGACCGTCGGTGAGGATATGGACATTGTTGTCCGTCTCCACAAGCATTGCCGGCGAAACAAGATCAGGTACAAGGTCGTTTTTGTCCCCGACCCCGTCTGCTGGACCCAGGTTCCCAGCGACCTCGTTTCGTTGCTCATGCAGCGGAACAGATGGCATCGGGGGCTCATCGACAGCCTCTGGAAGAGTAAAAACATGTTTTGCAACCCGAAATACGGGAAGGTCGGCTTTGTCGGATATCCGTACTTCCTTTTTATCGAGGCGTTCGGCCCCACAATCGAATTCCTTGGATATTGCCTTTTTATCATCCTGTTTTTCCTGGGCTGGATCAGTAGGGAATTCGTGATCCTTTTCTTCTTTCTGGCCATAATTTGGGGGATGTGGCTCAACCTCGGCTCGATCATACTGGACAACATGATTTACAGAAGGTACGA
>JAGFXO010000074.1 GCA_017861285.1 Geobacteraceae bacterium
AGTAAGAGCTAAATCCAAAAGTGAAGAATCGGGATCAGCTGCCATGCTTCAAAGTTTGAAAAACTACTCGATGGAAAAGATCGTTTCACTGCTCCTTTCCATGGCTACCAACTCCACCACGGAAAACCTGGTCAGGATGACGTACCTCATGGAGCTGCTTCCGAAAAAGGATTATTATCGGGAGAGGATCAGGTGGATCCGCCAGCTTGTTCGCTCGAACCATCCGAGCATCGAATTTCCCCGGCGCATTCTCCGTGACCTGCACCCCAACCAGCGCGACAAATGGATCACCAATCTGGCGGTAAACCATCTCCTGTCAGGCACGAACAAACGGAAGGCATGGGCTGAAGAAGCCGGGTACTATCCCCCTTCCACGGTCGTGATCAGTCCGACCATGCAGTGCAACCTTTCCTGCTACGGCTGTTATGCGGGAGATTATGACCGGTCTCTCGAACTCTCCCTGGAAGAGATCGATTCCGTGCTGCTGCAGATGAAGGAAATGGGCGTATATTTTGCCGTCATTTCCGGAGGGGAACCTTTTTTCAAAAAAAACATCTTCGAAATTTTCAGGAAACATTCCGACATGGCTTTTCTCGTGTTCACCCATGGCGGTCTTATTGACGAGCGGATGGTGGAGGAGCTCATCGGGGTGGGTAACGTAATGCCGGCCTTCTCCCTGGAGGGGTACGAAGAGGAGACCGACGAACGGAGGGGGCCCGGGCATTTCTCCAAGGTGATGCGGGCCATGGACCTGCTGCGGGGTGCCGGCCTTTCCTTCTGCGGCTCTTTCACCCAGACGAGCCGGAATACCGATATCATAACCAGCGACCGATACGTGGACATGCTGGTAGAAAAGGGCTGCTTTGCCCTCTGGCTTTTTTCGTATGTTCCCATTGGCAGGAAACCGGACCTCTCCCTCATGCCCACCCCGGCGCAGCGTGACCTGATGAGGCGCCGGACGGCGGAGTTCCGTGCCGCGAAACAGCTGATCATGGTGGATTTCTGGAATGACGGCCCGATTATAAGCGGCTGCATCGCCGGTGGCAGGAAGTACTTCCACATCAACGCCAATGGTGATATCGAACCGTGCGTCTTCTGCCACTTTGCCGTGGACAATATCCGCAGGACGACCCTGAAAGAGGCCCTGAATTCCCCCCTCTTCAGTTCCATACGCGAAATCCAGGGAAGTCACAGGAACCTGCTGCGCCCCTGCATGCTTATCGACCATCCCGCAGTCGGCCGCAAGATTTTCCAGGAGCAGGGCGTCTATCCTACCCACGCCGGCGCCGGGCAGATATTCACCGGGCTCTCCTCCCGGATGGATGAGTACTCCTCCCGTTATGCGGAGATCGCAGACCGGGTCTGGGAGAGAGACTTCTGCGGGAAGGCGGAGTCGGGAAAAGTCGTCTCGCTGAGCGGTAAACGGTGAAACTGTACAGCAACCTGAATCTTTTTCTAATCAGGCTCTTCACTTTGGTGGTGCCGAGGTATCTCCATCCGCCGTTTGCCTGTATCACGGGAGGCATTTTTTATCTTTTTCTTGCGGAACAGCGTCGAGGAGTCCGGTCGAACATCAGGATCATTACCGGCAGGAGGAAAGTAGAAAAGCTCGTTTTTTCCACTTTCTACAAATTTGCCCGCAACTGGGTGGACATCATGCTGATGATGAGACTGCACGGTGCAGGGCTGGACAGGCTGATCGGCAGAAGAGTCGGCGGATGCCATCTGGAAGAGGCCATGGCGCGCGGCAACGGAGCCATTCTCATTTCTCCGCATCTGGGAAACTGGGAGCTTGGAGGACTCGGTCTCGCGGAGATGGGGTACCCGATCAATGTGCTGACCTTCCGCGAGCCGGATGAAAAATTCAACGAGTTACGCGAAAAAGTCCGCTCCGAAAGGGGCATCACGTTCATCTACGTGGACCGTAACGATACCTCGCCGCTGGCCGTTATCGAAGCGGTCAACGCTCTGCGGCGCAATGAGATACTGGCGCTGCTCGGTGACCGTGACGGTTCTTCCCATACCCGCGTCTTGACCTTCTTCGGCAGGCCGGCGGCCATACCTCTTGGAGCCGCCTATCTGTCAGTGGCGTCCGGAGCTCCGGTCCTTCCGGTCTTTGTCCCTCTCGAGGGGAAACGCTATGCAACAATAATGGAGGAACCCATTTACGTTTCCGGAGGGCATGCTTCACACCACGATGCCGTGCTCGACGGTATGAAATGCATCGTGCGGGTATTTGAGAAATATATACGAGCCTATCCCGACCAGTGGTACAACTTTTTCGACTACTGGGGAGAATCTGTTGCAAGGGAGGAAAAGAAATCGTGATAACCGAAGAATTGATCATACAGGTAAAACAGCTCATTATCGACAGTCTGAGGATCGAGGGGATGAGTCCGGACGAAATAGAAACGGATGCGCCCCTTTTCGGAGAGGGGCTCGGGCTCGATTCCATCGATGCCCTGCAGCTGGTGGTGGCGATGGAGAATGATTTCGGCGTCATCGTACCCGATGCCGCTACCGGAACGGTGGTTTTCCAGTCGGTCCGCAGCATGGCAGGCTACATTGCGGAAAACCGCACGTGAAGCTCTTGCTGGTAACTCCCGGCTGGCCGAAAAAGAGTCTGTGGGGAGAACTGGGTTTCAAATTCCCCTCTCTTTCCTTTGCCGCCCTTGCCGCGGTCACTCCCTCCCACTGGGAAATTGAGCTCTGCGATGAAAATATCGAACCGATTAATTTTTCAGCCGATGTCGACCTGGTGGCGATAACCGCCATGACTGCCCAGGCACCCAGGGCGTATGAAATTGCCTCAAAGTTCCGCCAGAGGAAGGTGCCGGCTGTTCTGGGAGGTTTTCACGTAAGCAGCCTTCCCGAGGAAGGACTTCGGTATGCGGATGCGATAGTGGTGGGTGAGGGGGAGCTTGCCTGGCCCCGTCTTCTGGCCGATTTGGAGAGGGGTGAGCTCCTGCGGGTCTACCAGGCTGACGGACTCATGGAAATGCAGGCAATACCCGTTGCCCGCCGGCAGATATTCAACGACAAAAGATATCTTCTCACCAACACCCTGCAGACTACCCGCGGCTGTCCCCATCAATGCGAATTCTGCTCCGTAACCGCCTTCTACGGAAGAAAATACCGTAAAAGACCGATTGAGGCCGTGCTGGCGGAACTGGAAACCCTCCGCACAAATAATTCCTTTGCTTTTTTTGTCGACGACAATCTGGTGGCGGACCGCGGGTACGCAATGGCCCTGTTTGACGGTATGCGCGGGTTGGGTTTCAAATGGCTTTCCCACGCTTCCATCGATATGTCCCGTGACCGCGAACTTGTCAGGGCGGCGGGTGATGCCGGATGCATCGGCATGTTCGTTGGTTTCGAGTCGCTCAGGCCTGAAGTCCTTGCTGCCATGGGAAAGAAAACCAACCTGGAACTGGACTACCTGAAAGGGGCCGCAATATTCCGCGATAACGGTATCGGCATTCTCGGTTCATTTATCCTGGGTTCTGACGGTGACACACCGGACGTCTTCGAGGAAACTCTCCGTTTCTGCGAAAAGGCGCGTCTCGAGGCAGCCATTTTCCCCATACTGACTCCCTACCCCGGGACGGCGATACGTGCCCGTCTCATGGCCGAAGGAAGGATACTGTCGAATGAGTGGCGGGATTATGATATGGGGCACGTAACATTCAGGCCTTCCGACATGACGGTTGAACAGTTGTGGGATGGCTATGCCTGGCTCAACAGGTCCTTTTATTCATTCTCCTCCATGTTCCGCCGCATTTTCAAGGTTCATCGTTCGGTTCAGGTCTTCGGCCCCATGAATTTCGGCTTCAGAAGCGCATGGAGAAGAACTGCGTAGGGTCTGGTTTTCGTGGGGGCAAGGCTCTTTTTTCCCATCAGGAAGAGCGATTGTAAGGATCGCACATGGTAATGCAAAGAAGGTATTTCTTCCGTCCACATGATGTATTGAGGTCAGCACAGGAATGAACTGTTATATGTTTCCGGGCCAACCGTTGTCCCCCAATGCAACGCTGCCTGATGATGAGGACTTTCGGGAAGTAGCGGAAATGGCGCGATACAGGGCCTGTTTCGACCTGCATGATTTTGCCTGGCTCGGGGAAAAGTGGACTGAAAACGTCAAGCTGCAGGTCTACGGTGTTTCCATGAGCCTTTACCACGCGCGACGTTTGCGGCGTGAAGGCGCCAGACCGGATGTAATAGCCGAACACAGTATGGGTATTTACCCTTCGTTGGCAGTCAGCGGCGCTCTCCCCGAAGGAGATGTTCTGGAAATCGCATACAGGGCAGGATGTCTCATGTCAGGGATGGGAAAAGCAGTAGAGTATGCCCTGGGGTGCATGGTAGGGCTTCCCCTCGAACCGGTTCTTTCCATAGCGGAAAACAATGGGGTCTATCCGGCAAATCTGAATACGTCACGGCATTTTCTGCTCTCCGGTGAGCGCCGCGGAATGGAAGCCGCCGAGGCGGAGGCCCTTGAGAACGGGGCTTTTTCCGTCAGGCTGTTCCCCTGCGATGCGCCCCTGCATTCCCCCCTCATGGCCGGGATTGAGGCCGAAATGATGGAGATTTTTTCCGACTACCGATACCTGGAACCTGCTGTTCCGCTTATGAATCATATCGACCAGGGTTATCTCGCCGCGGGCGACCTTGCCCGGTTCATGACCCATGAACTTGCTCTTCCCGTTTATTGGGAAAGATGCTATAAAGCGCTGAGAAATGCGGGTGTTGATATGTTTTTTGAGGTTGGTGCCGGTGATTCTCTGAAAAAATACAACCGCTGGATAGAGAGCGAGGCCTTACGGCGGTGATACCCTTATGAAATTTCACGAGACCCCAGTAAAAGTTCGGTTCAACGAGGTCGATTCCTATAATGTCGCCTGGCATGGTCATTACGTTGCGTGGATGGAAGCGGGGCGCAATGACGTTGCCGGCCGGTTCGGCCTGAACGCCGATCAGGTCACAAACCTTGGATTCTTTGCTCCAGTCGTGTCTCTGGAACTGCACTTCAAGAAACCGGCGCGTTTTGATGAAGATCTCCGGGTTTTGACGTCGGTGCGGCGCACCAATACCGCGACAATCGAGTTTACCTGTTCCATTGTCGATGCGTGCGGTGTCTCGTGTGCGGAAGGGAAAACCGTTCATGTGCTGACAGACAGGGACGGAGTGCTTCAATACAGGCTGCCGCCGATTGTTGCAGAGCGGCTGGAGAAGCTGATGGCCTACCTGGCGGACTGATGAACATACTCCTGATTTCCGTCAATCGCGAAATGAACCCGTATCCGGTATTTCCCATCGGGCTCGCCTATCTTGCCGGTCCGTTGGCGAGAGCCGGACACCGTCTGAGAGTTTTGGATCTCTGCTTTGCCGACGATGCAGAAACCGCTGTGAAACAGGTTTTGAAAGAATTCGTCCCCGATGCTGTGGTGGTTTCCATCAGGAATATCGATAATGTCACCTTTCCCGCTTCCCGTTCGTATCTCGATGAGATACGGTCTGTTGTCGGCCTCTGCCGTCGCGAAGCTTCCGTCATCCTCGGAGGTTCAGGTTTTTCCATCATGCCGGTGGAACTTCTGGAAAAACTGGGCGGTGACTACGGGGTGGTCGGGGAGGGTGAGGAGGTGCTTGTCGAACTTGTCTCGGCGTTGTCTCGGGGGGAGAGCCCCCATTGCCTGCCGGGGGTTCTGGTGCGGGGCAATCCAGACTATGGCGCGGCCCGTGCCATTGAACGCATCGGCAGTCCCGACCGCGGTCTTTTCCAGATTGACCGGTACAAGCGTGTAGGGGGGATGGCCAACCTGCAAACCAGGAGGGGTTGTCCGTTTGCCTGTGTTTACTGCACCTATCCGCTTATCGAAGGAAGCAGATTGCGCCTGCGCCCGGTTGATGAAATCATTGCTGAGATCCGTGAACTTGTCGACTGCTACGGTATCGACTATATCTACTTCGTTGACGATATTTTCAATTATCCCATCGATTACGCGGAAGGGCTGTGTCGTGCCATGGTTTTTTCCGGTGTTTCGGTAAACTGGTCGGCTTTCGTCAATCCGCGGTTCATAACGCCGAATCTTGTCAGGCTCATGGTTGAGGCGGGATGCGATGCCTTCGAATTCGGCACCGATTCCGGCTCCCCCGTCATGTTGAAAAATCTCGGCAAATCCTTCGGAGTGGATGATATACGAACAGCTTCATTTCTGTGCCGCGAGCAGGGAGTGGATTTTGCCCACTACATTCTTTTCGGTGGGCCGGGAGAAACCAAACAGACGGTTCTGGAAAGCTTTGCCCTGATGGATGAAGTTGCGCCGACTGCCGTTATCGGTATGACGGGAATCAGGATATATCCGGGCACCCCGCTGTACCGGCTTGCTCTGGAAGAGAATGTGATCACGGAAAAGACCGATATGCTTGAACCGGTCTTCTATATCTCGGGCTCAGTGAGAGATACCTTGTCCGACCTCGTGACGGTTCAGTCCATGCAGAGAAAAAACTGGGTCGTTCCCGGATTGGAAATCAACGTGAGCGATGCCATGCTTTCCGCAATCAGGCATTTCACGGTTCGCGGGCCATTGTGGAAACTGGTGAAACGGCTCGGACGGAGCCGGGTACACCCGATGCAATGAAACGCAATCGTGTCATACGAGTTGCAGAGATAAATACTGGGGAGAGAGGGGATGGAATTCAAGGACAAAATCGTTGTCGTAACCGGTGGAACCAGGGGCATAGGCAAAGCTGTTTCGCTGCATTTTGCCGGGGAAGGGGCCAGGGTGACCGCCGCCTATCTGAAAAACGATCGAGCCGCGGCAGGACTCGTACAAGACGCTGCCGGTTTGCCGGGAACGATTACTGTCATGAAAGCCGACGTGTGTTCATCGGAGGGGGCCTCGGCTCTCATTGACTCCGCGGCAGGGGACTCCGGGCACATTGATATACTGGTTAATAATGCCGGAGTCATTCGCGATTGCTATCTGCCGATCATGTCCGAACTGGACTGGGACGAGGTGGTGAAGGGGAACCTCTATCCCCTGTTTCACTGCTGCAAATGGGGTGTAAGAAAGATGATCGGCAGACGCAGCGGCGCGATTGTCAATATTTCCTCCATTTCAGCATTTACCGGGAACCCCGGCCAAACCAATTATGCCGCAAGCAAGGGAGCCGCCATCAGCTTTACCCGTTCGCTTGCACGGGAGGTGGGACCAATGGGCATCAGGGTGAATTCCGTCGCACCCGGGCTCATAGAAACCGATATGACGGCTTCCCTCAAAAAGGAAATGATCGACTCCATCATAGGGAGTTCCTCTCTCCGCCGAATCGGCCGTGTGGAAGAGGTTGCCGAGGCGGTTGCATTTCTGGCTTCGAAGCGGTCCGCGTATATCACCGGACAGTGTCTCATCGTAGACGGCGGAATCGTATGAAAAGTTTATTCACTTTCCCTTTTTGCCGGAAATTGTTAAAATTCCTTGTTTTCCATGTTTTCGGCAAGAACAGGAATTTCATGTCAGTATGATGGCTGTGTGATGAAAAATAAGAGAATCGCCATAACCGGACTCGGCATATTCTGCGCCGCGGGTAAAAACGTCGCTTCCTTCCGTAATGCACTGTTCGGCGGTAAGAGCGCCATCGGTTCACTCGACCTTTTTGATGTTTCCTCGTTTCAGGGAAAAATCGCCGCGCAGGTCCGGGATTATGATCCCCTTGCATGCTTCGGGCGAAGAGTTGCAGCGCGCCTTTCGCGGGCAGATCAGTTCGGAGCCATCGCTGCGGGTGAGGCCATTGCCGAAAGCGGGATCAGGGGAGTGTATTCGCCGTATGATATCGGTGTGTGCATGGGGGCCGGTGCTGCTGGTATGATCCAGGGGGAGCAATGGCTCCGGGAAATTCTGTCCGGTGAAGAGGGCAGGCCCTCCCTGTTGAGGGGGATCCTGCCGGACCGGACAACGACTGTCTTATCCAGAATGTACGATTTTGGCGGCTATCAGGGCAGTATCACGACGGCCTGCTCCTCGTCGGCAACGGCTATCGGGTGGGGCGCCGACCTTGTCGCCACCGGCAGACTAAAGGCGGTGCTGTGCGGAGGTTCAGATGCCCTCTCCGTTCTTACCTTTGCAGGGTTCAATTCGCTCAGGGTGTTGGATCCCGAACCCTGTGCACCGTTCAGCCTCGGGCGACGGGGGATTTCCCTGGGAGAAGGTGCCGCTTGTTTCGTCCTGGAAGAAGAAGCGGCGGCGACGGCCAGGGGGGCGAAGATTTACGGTTATATTCTCGGTTATTCCGTTGCCGGGGAGGCGTATCACATGACTGCTCCCGAGCCTGCCGGCGTCGAGGCTGCCAGGGTAATGGCAAACGCCATTGATAAGGCGGGAGTTTCCGCATCGGCGGTCGGCTGGGTCAATGCCCATGGAACGGGTACTCCGCTGAATGATGTGGTAGAGACCAAGGCCATGAAACTGGTCTTCGGTGAACGGGCCGCGAAGGTCCCGCTGGTTTCCACCAAGGGATTGACCGGCCATTGCCTGGGGGCCGCCGGTGCCATCGAGGCCATGGCTACCATCGTAGCCCTCAATGACGGCGCCGTTCCCCAGACCCTGAATTTCAGGGGCGCCGATCCGGAATGCGACCTTGAATACTGCCATACAGGGAGTGTCGAGAGTTCTGCTGTCGTTGCGCTTTCAAATTCATTCGCGTTCGGGGGGAATACAACCTCGCTGGTTCTGGGGATATGACAGACAAGCACGCCACCATAGCCGTTACGGGGCTTGCGGCAATTTCAGCCGCGGGAGTCGGTACACAAGCCCTTCTCAATGCACTGGAAGACGGCAGGAGCAGGCTGCGGCCCGTTCCCGCCGATATCCTGGGAGAAAGCGGTCTTTTCTGGGGAAGCGCAGAAGATTTCAAGGTTTCCGATTTCATGCCCCCGCTGAAGGCCAGGAAATTTGACCGCTGCAGTCTTTTTGCCGTCATTGCAGCCGGCATGGCGCTTGAAAATGCGGGAATAGACCGTGCAGTGGAAGATCCCGCGAGGATCGGCATCCTGCTTGGCTGTGGCTTCGGAGGTATAGAGAATTCAGAAGAGTTTCTCCGGGGCTACTTCACCAAAGGAGCCGATGG
>JAGFXO010000194.1 GCA_017861285.1 Geobacteraceae bacterium
ATTCAACATGGCAGCAGGTATGACCAACAAGGATGACCGTCTGCCGGAATTCTTCGAAGAGGAAATTCCTCCCCACAATGCAGTATGGGATATGACGGACGCAGAACTCGATTCCTTCTGGAATTTCTAATTGAACAGTGTATTTTCTTGAAAAGGAAAATGGCGGGCACCCGAGAGGGTGCCCGTTTTTTACATGTCTTTGTGCTCCCGCATGCAATGAATCTTGTTGAACTTATCGGTGTTTATTGTTAGACTCGCCCATATACCCTTCTTTCAGTATCAAATTCAGTTACTACAAGCAGGAATTAGCCATGGCCCTGATTGATTCGTATGGGAGAAAAATTAATTACTTGAGACTTTCGGTAACTGACCGGTGCAACTTGCGGTGCAGGTACTGCATGCCGGAAGAAGGCATTTCAAAGCTGCGCCACGCAGAAATTCTCAGTTATGAACAAATGTTGATGCTCGCTCAGGCCTCTGTTCAGGTGGGAATCGAAAAAATCCGTGTTACGGGCGGCGAACCCCTGGTGCGCAACGGGATAATAGATTTCCTCAAAAATCTCTCGGCGATTCCGGGCCTGCGTCAACTGGTGTTAACGACAAACGGCATATTGCTGAAGGAGATGGCCGCAGATCTCAAAAATGCCGGTGTCCAGCGTTTGAATATCAGTCTCGATTCCTTGCGCCCTGAAGTGTTCAAGCAGATTACCCGATTTGATTACCTGGATAGGGTTCTCACGGGGATACAGGTTGCCGAAGAGTTGGGCTTTCCGATTAAAATAAATGTCGTTGCCATGCGCGGCGTAAATGACGCCGAGTTTATAGATTTTGCGAAAATGACTCTCAACAAACCGTATGCAGTCAGGTTTATTGAGTATATGCCGACGTCGAAAGAAGAAAGCTGGCAATCTCTTGTTATCCCCGGAGATGAAATTCTGGAGAGAATTGCAAAACAATACCCCATGAAACCCGTTGTTCGCAGCGCGTTGTCGGGACCTTCCCAGGATTACAGGATCGATGGAGCCGCCGGAACATTGGGCATTATAACCGCAATATCGGAACATTTCTGCAGTGAGTGTAACCGGATCAGGGTCACTTCAGCCGGCATGGCAAGAAGTTGTCTCTTTGATGATACCGAGTTCGATCTGAAGCCTTTCCTCAGGAAAGGCGGGGAAGCTGAACTTGCGGAAACCTTGCGTTCCATCGTTATGGGCAAGCCGCAAAAACATCTAATGTCCAATCATGATGCGGCCCACGAACCTTTCGATATGTCGAAAATTGGCGGATGATCTGCAAAATTATCATATGAGGAGTGTGCTGGAAATGGCTGGAAAAGTCTTTGCTGTCTGTATAAGCGCAAATAAAGGTGAAAGAAAAAAGCCTGTTGAGGTTGTTGAACTGAAGGAAAACCACGGGATCGTCGGGGATGCGCACTCCGGAGAATGGCATCGGCAGGTTAGCCTGCTGGCCATGGAGAGCATACAAAAAATGCAGCAAAAAGGGCTCGATGTCGTGTCGGGGGATTTTGCCGAAAATATAACAACGGAGGGAATCGATCTTCCATCGCTTCCCATAGGGACAAGGCTCGCAATAGGCGAAACACTGGCGGAGGTAACGCAGATCGGCAAGGAATGCCATACCCGTTGTTCCATCTATTACCAGGCCGGTGATTGCGTGATGCCTCGCGAGGGGATTTTTGTGAAAATCATTAAAGGCGGGCATGTAAAGAAAGGCGATGCGATTGAGGTGGTTGCGTAAAACAATATAGGGCGGGATTGTTCGCTATCCGTTAGAAATTGTAATCCTTTAAATAACCCGTGAAACAATTGTTTCTTTACGGGTTATTTTTTGTTATATGTTATATACATAACTATACAACGAAGGCTCTTGTTGATGTATCTAATGGATGTAATTCTCATGTCTCCTCAGAGTGCGGGATATTTATGGTGAAAAAGTTAATATAAAAATTGCAATTGCCTATGAAAGTGAGGTTATTCCCCAAGTGGAAAAAAATGACAGGCATGTCAACGTTTCCGGGAAAATATGGATGCACAAAGCCGACAAGGAGTTCCTTGCAAGCGACCGTATTGCATTGCTGGAAAAGATCCGGGAACACGGTTCCATTACGAAAGCTGCAAAGGCCGTGGGGATCAGTTATAAAACGGCGTGGGAGATTATTGACACCATCAATAACCTTTCTGAAAAACCTCTTGTGGTGCGCATGACAGGAGGAAGGGGGGGCGGGGGTACTCACCTCACAAGAGAAGGGGCAACGGTTATCGATCATTTCCGCACTATCCAGAAAGAGCATGAAAAGTTTTTAGGGAAGGTTGCGGAGAAGGTCGGCGATGCAGACAAATTTTACAGATTTCTCCGGAGCATTGCCATGAAAGTAAGTGCAAGAAATTTATTCAAGGGGACGGTAAGCAGAATTCAAATCGGCGCGGTCAATGCCGAGGTGGAACTGAGTATAAGGGGTACGGATACCATTATTGCAATCATCACGAATGAGAGTATTGAAAACCTCGACCTGGCAGTCGGCAAAGACGCCTATGCAATTGTCAAAGCCAGTTCGGTGATAATCGGCAAGGACATGCTTGGCTCGAAAATAAGTACGAGAAACAGACTTTCGGGAGTAATAATTAATGTGCATGAGGGAGCAGTAAATGCGGAGGTCACATTGGAACTGCCAGGGGAAAATACGATTAGCGCGATCATGACAAATGAAAGCGCACACGACATGGGGTTACAAAAGGGTGACAGTGTATACGCTATATTCAAGGCTTCAAGCGTTATTCTCGGTGTCGAATAATTGCCTTTTTAGCAATAATAAACTTCATCGAATAAGTATGTTGACTTTACAAAACCATTGTTATATAAAACCACAGTTAATGAGGCCATGCCCTTGGATTGTTGATATTTGTGATTGTCTTTATACAGCCGGCAGATGCAGTGATTAGAACCCTGAAGTTTTCTTCTGTCGAGTTATTAAGTACAAAAGGAGGAAAAAGTGAAAAAGAAAGTTTTTGCAGCGGGTGCGGTGCTTCTGGCCACGGCTTTCATCGGTCAGACAGTTTCCGCGAAGACTCTTGAGGATGTCCTCAAGGAAAAGGGTGTAATCACCGAAGCTGATTACAAGGAAGTAACCAAGGTCAAGCCCATTGATTACAAGCTGGGCAAAGGTTTCACGTTCACCAGTGCTGATGAGAAGTTTCAGTTAAGCCTGGGCGGAAGGATGCAGTTCCGGTATACCTTCACCGACTATGACAGCGACTGGAGCCCTTCTAAAGGAGATGCCAGCCAATGGAATGCGCAGCGGATCAGGCTGGTCCTCGGCGGCTATGCCTACACCAAGGACTTGACCTACAAGATGGAGATCGATCCGCGTCAGCTTGCACAGAGCTCATCCGATTCGACGAGGGGCGGGTTGCTGGA
>JAGFXO010000195.1 GCA_017861285.1 Geobacteraceae bacterium
CCATCGAGGCATTCACAGAGGCACGTGACAAAGGACTCGTGCGTTTCATCGGCGTCACCGGCCATCACGATCCGCTCATCATACGGAAATGCATCGAACTGTTCGACTTCGATACCGTCCTTATCCCGGTGAACCCGGGTGAACCTGCCTATAAAAGCTTTCTTGAGCAGGTAGTCCCCTTGGCGAAAGAGCGGAACATGGGAATAGTCGGAATGAAGGTTTATTTCCGCGGCTTCGTCAGTCAGCTTCCCGGCTATTCCGGCATGGAGCCTTTCTTCCGTTTCGCACTTTCCCACCAGGTAACAACCATCGTCGTCGGTTGTGACGATCTCCGGCAATTGGAGGAAAATGGGCGGTTTGCGTGGTCATTTACACCGATGGTGGCGGAAGAGATGGAACAGCTGGTCCTCCGCGTCGCCCCCTATGCACGACAGCTCATGTACTACAAACCGTAGCGAAATAGTTGGCTGGACCGGATCACAATAATGAATCATAATTTTGCCAAAAATTCGTCATGTCCTGACATTACTGCATTGCGACAAGTTTGGTATCAAAACGCATACATCCCAGTGCGTAGTACGGTGAAAAGGAGTGACTCCCATGTACGAGCAATTGAAAGCAAAGGCCGAACTGGCAGGCAACACCGAAGTCAAACGGTTCGGCTCGAAAGCGGAGGCGCTCAATTTTATCGAGGGGATCCTACAGAGAGAAGATGTCAAGAACGCTCCCGGTTGTTATGCGGTCTGGGCCGAGTCGCCTTTTCTCTCTGGCGTCGACAGAAATGCACTGGCTGTGAAACACCCAGGCTTGAAGTTTCAGGTTACCCGGGAGTTGTCAAAGAACGCCCGGGTCGGTATCACCCAGATGGATTGGGGTGTTGCGGACACCGGGACCCTTGCGCAGGACTCCACCGCGACAGAGCAGCGGTTGGCATCCGCATTGCCCTTAATTCATATTGCCATATTGGGCACCGGGAATATTGTGGAAGACCTGCCATCAGTCATGACGAAAGTGCATCCGTGCAAAAGCCCTTACATAGCCATGATCACGGGTCCGAGCAAGACCGCGGGGCGAGCTGATGAAAAGGAAATTCACGAAATCCATAAACAAAGCCCTGCGGAACCAGAACCTTGCAGGTGTCCTAGATCGGTGGAATTATCCCGCGACCCGTGCCAAGGTATATGAGGGCATCGATTTTGAGGCACTCAGGACGCAGATTGCAGAGATCAAAGGCAGTGCGGCAGGCCGTCTCGAAGAGCTGGCCGAGAAATTCAGGGAAGCTGCGGAAGCTCGCGGCGCCAAGGTTTTTCGCGCGAACAGCCCCAAGGCGGTCAAGGATTATATCGCGAACCTCTGCAAGGAAAAAGGTGTCAAGAAAATCGTAAAATCAAAATCCATGGCGTCTGAAGAGATCCATCTGAACAAGCATCTTGCCAGGTTCGGCATTCAAGCGGACGAAACGGATCTTGGAGAATGGATCATACAACTCGCCCACCAGACGCCTTCCCACATGGTCATGCCGGCGCTCCACCTGACAAGGGAAGAGGTTTCCGACCTTTTCAGCAAAGAGGTCAAGGAGCCACTGTCCAACGACATCCAGCAACTGGTCAAGGTTGCACGCGAGAATCTGCGAGAGAAATTTTTTGATGCCGATCTGGGCATCTCCGGTGCAAACATAGCCATTGCCGAGACCGGGACGCTTGTCATATGCACCAATGAAGGCAATGCCCGTCTCGTTACCACGCTTCCGAAAACCCATGTGGCCATCGTGGGCCTTGAAAAACTCGTCGATAAATACACGGATGCAGCGCCGATCCTGACTGCGTTGCCAAAGAGTGCAACCAGCCAGCTTATTACCAGCTATGTTTCGATGATCACCGGCCCGGCTCAGAACGATGACGGTTCCATGAAAGACCTCCATATCATTCTCATGGACAACAGGCGGACCGCAATGGCAAAGGACCCGAAATTCAAGGAGGCACTCCAGTGCATCCGCTGCGCGTCATGCCTTAATGTCTGCCCGGTCTATCGTCTGGTCGGCGGCCATGTTTTCGGCCATATCTATAGCGGCGGAATCGGCACGATCCTCACCGCCTGGTTTAACGAGCTGAAGACAACAGATGACATTCAGGGGCTCTGCATCGGGTGCGGCAAATGCAGGGAGATCTGTCCCGGCAAGATCGACATCCCGGGGCTGATCCTGGAAATCCGCCGTCGCCTGGCGTCGAAGGAAGGGTTGCCCTTTATCTACAGGAGCGCTTTGTCTGTAATCAACAACCGAAAGGTCTTCCACGCCATGCTGCGGGCCGCTTATATCGCCCAGAAGCCCTTTGAGAAAGACGGGTTCATCCGGCACATGCCCATGTTCCTGTCCGGCCTTTCACAGTACCGGAGTCTGCCGGCGATCGCACCGCTGCCCTTCCGCGATCTGTTCAAGAAGATCAAGCAGCCTCCAAGCAGGACGAAGGTCGCTTTCTTCTCCGGGTGTGCAATTGAGTTCGTATACCCGAGAATTGGTGAGGCCGTGGTGAAAGTCTTGAACAAGGCAGGGATTGAAGTGCTTTTCCCTGATGCACAATCGTGCTGCGGCATTCCCCACTGGGGAGGAGGTGCCTTTGATATGGCTGCGTTGGCTGCAGTCCATAATATCAAACCGCTCCTGGAAAATGACGTGCAATACGTGGTCACGGCCTGCGCTACGTGCGCTACGGCCTTGAAAAAGGAATGGCCGCTTCTGCTGAAAGACAATTCCATGGGCAACCTGGTCCCTGATGCCGAAATAGTGGCAGCGAAGACGATCATGTTCTCGGAGTTGGTGAACAAGTTGATCGAGGAAAAGAAGCTGATTCCGAAGGACGGGCAGAAACTGCAGACGCTTACCTACCATGATTCCTGCCATGCCAGACGGTACGCGGGGATATATAAGGAACCTCGCGCTGCGCTGGCAGCGGCCGGGTATGAATTGAAGGAGATGCACGAGTGCGACACCTGCTGCGGAATGGGTGGGTCCTATACCGTTAAGCAGCCGGAAATCTCGATGCAGATGCTGAAACGTAAACTGGAAAATATTGAGGATACAGGTGCGGAAATCGTATCTGCGGAATGCCCCGGCTGTCTCATCCAGATTGCCGGAGGCCTTGATAAAAGCGGCTCGAAGATCAAGGCGTTGCATCCTGCCGAACTGCTGGAAGGTAAGTTCAAATAATGAATGCTACCCTTCCATTCTGACGATCTCTTCCACCATCACTGCCACCTGCCTCCTGATCTCCGGCACCGCGGTGCATTCCAGTTCTTCCCCACGTCGCAGCGTGCCGACGGTGAACAGATCCGATCGAACGGTACCATCTACCGAGAGCAATTGCCCCGCACCAGTAACCCTCAAACCGAGGCAAAATGCATCAGGCTCTACCAGGCCATCATCCAGGAGTTGGGCAACCAGTGCCGATCCGGTTTTCCGAATATTTGAAAAGAGTCCCGTTCCGTTTACCGCCGCGTCCACATCAATGGTTCTGACCGTATCTGACTGCAACACGAGCCGAACTGCCGAATCGCAGCTGCCCTCCCGTTTCTCAACGGCAGTAACACGGGCATGAATCTGTTCCAGCCGCCCGGTATCCATCAGCCGCATCACCACTTGAATGCTTCTCTGACAGGACCGGTGAAGGTGGGTATTCCAGAAGGTGCGGAGATGTCGTAGAAAGCGCTGTTTTTCCGCCGGTTCGAAACTGCTCCACATCCCTGGAGCATGCATGCGGAGTGAGTCCACCAGGGGCTCCCAGTGAACACCCGACTTCCGTACTTGCTGAAAGGTCCGCAGGGCGCGGCGGAGTTTCGGTCTGGTCGCCGCCAGTTCTGCCGCCCACTCGCGCAGTTCGGCGGGGACGGGAACGAATGGCTCCCGGTGGGATCGGGGGAATTGACCATGGGGGGATATGACCCAGTACCGCCCGGAAAAACCTGATGCTTCCGCATCCAGGATGACGTCCAGCGCGGTGAGCCCTGCTCCCACGATGGCGAGAGTTTCGATGCTGCGGTAGTCGACGGACCTGCACCAGGGTGAACAGAGCAGACCGTTGTCCAACGACGACCTGGGGGGAAGATTGCCGATGGCCAGCACCACTGCCCTTGCGCGGATGGTGCCGCCTGATTTGAGCCGGAGGTGGTACCCATGGGAAACCCCCTCCGGAACCACGGCGCGAACTTCGTCCTGCAGTACGGTCAACGCACCCGGCGGCCGCTGCCCCATCTCCCGGTCCAGGCAGGCGGTAATGTAACGGCGATATACGCCGCGTGGGACAAAATCGTCAGGAGAGTATTCC
>JAGFXO010000075.1 GCA_017861285.1 Geobacteraceae bacterium
TTCAATGAGAATAACAGCCCATCTTCTTTCCTTTATTGTATCGCGACAAATTGAAAAGGCTACCGGACAGCCGTGCCACGGTGGCATGAAAAAAGGGGCAAAACCCGATGGCATGCCCCCCTTTTTTATTTCAGAGATGAATACTGTATCAACCCTCTGCTTACCTCATCATTTCGAAGTGCCTTTCGTCACACGTGTCGTCCGTGATGTCGATGAACTTGTTGCAGATGGCGGTAACCATGTTGATAACACCCTGATAGCCGATAAGCGGGTACCGGTGCAGGTTGACCCGGTCGAAAATCGGGAAGCCGAAGCGGAACAGGGGTATTTTGGCGTCCCGGGTGATGAACTTGGCGTGAGTGTCGCCGATGACGCCATCAACCGGATCGGTCATCACCAGACTCCGCAGGTGCCATAGGTCCTTGTTGATGTATATCTTGCCGTCCGTGCCGTAGGGAGAGGAGTCCAGAAGCGCCTGGATATCCTTCTCCACTTTCTTGGTTCCCTTGCTGCAGAGGATGTGGTACGGCTTCGCCCCCATCTCCAGGAGGAAGGAGATGTAGCCGAGAAGATAATCGGGGTCACCGTACACGGCGAACTTCTTGCCGTGCATGTACTGGTGCGCATCGGTCATGGCATCAACGGCCCGGCCCCTCTCCGCCTTCAGCGACTCGGGGACCGGCTTGCCGAACAGTTCGGAGAGTTTCATAAGAAAGGCATCGGTCTTTTCGACACCAAACGGCGCCGGCATGGAGACGTGCTTGCCGGAGTAGTTATCCTTGATCCAGCCGAAGGTCTTGGGCGTGGCATACGGGCCGAGGGTCATGGTTACCTTGCCGTTGATCGAATCGGCGGCGTCTTCAAGCTTTGTCCCCCCCGGATAGATCCGATACGTGCCGTCCAGCGGCGAATCGAAGACATCGGATATGTCGGCCAGGAAGGTATAGGGGATGCCGAACTCTTTCAGGATTCTTTTATATTCACGGTAGTTGCCGGTGTTGCAGTCAAAGCCCGCGATCAGATTGAGCTTCCCGGTGCAGCGTCCTTCCAGCTGCTTGCCTTCGGTCAAGGTCTGCAGTATGGAGAGCAGCATGGCATCATAGCCGTGGATATGGGAGCCGTTGAAGCTCGGGGTATTGGCGAAGGGGGCAGGGAAATCCTGGGGAATGTGCCCCTTCTGGCGGGCGTTCTTAATGAAGGCGGTCAGGTCGTCGCCGATGATCTCCGGCATGCAGGAGGTGAAAATTGCCATCATCTTCGGCTTGTACAGGGCATAGGCGTTTTCCAGCGCCTCGTGCAGGTTGTTCTGGCCGCCGAACACCGCCCCGTCCTCGGTCATGGCGTCCGAAACTGCCGGCGCCGGCTCACGGAAATGACGGTTCAAAGTACTTCGGTAGTAGGACGCACACCCTTGGGAACCATGGACAAAGGGGAGCGTCCCTTCGAAAGCATGGGCCGCCAGTTCAGCCCCGAGAGGTTGGCAGGTGTGGGCCGGGTTGATCACCAGCGCCTGACGGGCGAAGTTCTTTTCCTTGTACTCCTCAGTATTTATCCATTCAGCAACTCTCTTCACTTCCTCTTCGGGTATTTCGGTAACATATTTCACTGCTGTTTCTGTGCTCATAACTAACTCCTTTGATCGGCCGCGGACCAATCCGTCCGACTGCCGCGAATCTATTTTCGTGTAGGGGCGAATCCAGTATTCGACCTTTGACAGGGCGATCACGAGGATCGCCCCATGGCATCAGAACGGCGCTTTCACCAGTTTCCAGGTCGGGCTGTTTATCGCCATGTCCACATCCCGAGCAAAAACCGGGAACCCCATGTACGCATGGTAGGGACCTGAATAATCCCAACTGTGCATCTGGCGGAAGGGCACTCCCATCTTCTGGAATACGTATTTTTCCTTGATACCGCTACCGACCAGATCCGGACGCAGTTTATGGACGAACTCCTCGAGCTCGTACTCGGAAACGTCGTCGTAGATGACGGTGGCCTCGGGCATCTCCGCGCTGGTCCGCTCATAATCGTCGCCATGCGCGAATTCGTAGCCGGAGCCGACCACAACCATCCCCAGGTCTTCGTAGGCATTGACCGTGTGGCGGGGGCGGAGACCACCGACGTAGAGCATAACCTTTTTCCCTTCGAGACGGGGGCGGTACTCGTCGATTACCGCCTGCATCATCGGGTCGTACTTGGCGATCACCTTCTCCACGTTTTCCTTGATGGAATCGTCAAACCGTTCGGCAATCTTCCTCAGACTCTCCCTGATCTTGGTCGGTCCGAAGAAGTTGAACTCCAACCAGGGGATGCCGTACTTTTCCTCCATGACCTTGCACATGTAGTTCATGGAACGGTAGCAGTGGATCAGGTTGAGCTTTACCTTGTGGGTGGCGGCTATTTTCTCCAGCTCGCCGTCACCGGTCCAGATGGCTTTCACGTTAAGACCAATTTCTTCGAGGAGCGGCTTGACCGACCAGACATCACCACCGATGTTGTAGTCACCGATCAGGGCGATATCATAGGGGGTTTCCGGCTCGGCAAATTCACGGGTACCTATGATATGGTCGCGGATGGTATCGTTGGAGATGTGGTGGCCAAGTGACTGGCTGACACCGCGAAAGCCTTCGCAGTTGCAGGGGATGACCGGGATATCCAGTTCGGTGGAAGATTGCTTGGCCACGGAATTGATATCATCTCCGATCAGGCCTACGGGGCATTCAGAGAGCACCGAAATTCCCTTTGCCAGCGGGAAAAGTTCGCGGGCCTCCCCGAGCAATGCCTTCAGTTTCTTGTCACCGCCGTAAACGATGTCCTTCTCCTGAAAGTCGGAAGTGAATTGCATGGCGAACTGGTTTACCCCGTTGACGCCGGTCATGAGATTGCGCCGGGTTCCCCATGAATACCAGCCGCAACCGACCGGACCGTGGGATACGTGCACCATGTCACGGATCGGCCCCCAGACGACCCCTTTGGCACCGGCGTAGGCGCAGCCGCGGGCGCTCATAACTCCGGGCACGGTCTTGCGGTTCGACTTCACGCAGGCTGAACCGGAGGATGGATCGTTGGGAGCCAGATGCGGCGTCCTCTTCTTCCTTCCCTTCTCAGGATACACTTCCAGGGCCTTATCGATCATCTCCTGGGTCGATTCTTTTGTAATTCCCTCTATTTTTTTCGCAGTACCTGACATTGATAACTCCTTTAGCGTAAGGGCCAGTAAGAAGACAACACTCCCTTTGTGCCTTTGGCCGCTTATTTGTTGGAAAAAAGGGTATAAAAAGGGCGCGGACTTATTGTCGTAGTTCTCAAAACCCGCGCCCCTGTTTCTGATCAGCTTAGTTGGCTACTGCTTCTGCCACACCGACGATCGTCTCGTCTTCAGCCTCCATGATGCCGAACTCCATCAACAGATCTTCCAGTTCATCCATGGTCAGCGGAGTCGGAACGACCAGCATCTTGTTTTCGGAGATTTTTCTGGCCAGCTCGCGATATTCCTGCGCCTGCTTATGCTCCGGAGAGTATTCGATAACGGTCATGCGGCGCATTTCCGCCCGCTGTACCTGGTTGTCACGGGGGACGAAGTGGATCATCTGCGTGCCGAGTTTATCGGCCAGGGCCGAGACGAGTTCGAATTCCTTGTCGGTCTTCCGGGCATTACAGATCAAGCCGCCCAGGCGGACCTTGCCGGAAGAAGCATATTTCAGAATACCTTTGGCGATGTTGTTGGCAGCGTACATGGCCATCATCTCACCGGAACAGACTATATAGATCTCTTCTGCCTTGCCTTCCCGGATCGGCATGGCGAACCCGCCGCACACAACGTCACCGAGTACGTCGTAAAAGACGAAGTCCAGGTCGGGGGTATACGCTCCGTTCTCCTCCAGGAAGTTAATGGCGGTAATTACACCACGTCCTGCACAGCCGACTCCCGGCTCAGGGCCGCCTGACTCGACACACTTCACATCGCCGTAACCTACCTTGAGAACATCTTCCAACTCCAGGTCCTCAACAGTGCCCAGTTCCCTGACCAGGTCCATAACCGTCGACTGCGCTTTTGCATGGAGGATCAAACGTGTGGAATCCGCCTTCGGGTCACAACCGACAATCATCACCTTCTTGCCGAGCGAAGCCAAACCTGCCACCGTATTCTGGGTTGTAGTAGATTTGCCGATGCCACCTTTGCCGTAAATTGCTATCTGTCTCATTTTGTTTCTCCTTTCGTCCACTCATCCGTGGAACGTTCGTGAATTTTCGGGGCAACAAAAAAGGCGCCCCATCTGTATGAATGGCGGCGCCTTTGCCTGACTTCTCGGTGAATACTGCGGCGTATTCCTGTTTGTGTTTTAAAATTTTAGTTGCTGCGTATGTCACATTGTTCTGCATTTGCCGTGCCAAATAGACAGAATCCCTATTTATGGCACTTTAGCATGTTTTACAAAAACGTATACGCCGACAAAAAAGGCAACTGCCCATTTATTGGTCAGAAGACGGAAGTTGCAAAAAACGCCGGAAGCCGTAAACTTTCTACTATTTGAAGTTATTATTTCAGTACGGAGGTAGTGCCATCATGAGGTGTGAAGCGTGCGGAAAGCAAGTGGAAGACGGGAGTTCTTATTGTCCCTACTGTTTCAGGCAGTTGACATCAATGGAACCGCCCCGGTCCGAGATTACGCCGGATGATTTCGGGGCACAGTTCAACCGTGCGACAGCATTATGGAAGGACAACCTGGGAGATCTTGTGCTGTTCACTCTTGTCTTTTTGCTTATCGGATGGATCCCGATTCTGAACGCAGCCTTCCTGGCAGGCTACTCCCGCGGGATGATCGCTCTAACCCGAGGTGGCCGGCCTAAAACGGCAGACATGTTCTCGGCCTGGGATTGCTTTGGAAATGCCCTGGGCTACTGCCTGATATTTCTCGTCGCCCTGATTGTGGCAAGCATGGTGCCTTTCTTCGGATTCGTGGCACAATTCGCGGTAACCATATTTGGAACACCGGGATTTTACCAGGTCATCGACCGTAAAATGAATGCCATCGACGCTCTCAAGTGGAGCATCGCAACTGTCCAGCGGCATTTTCTTCCCTGGCTCCTTGTCGTTCTCGTCGGCGGAATCCTCGGTTCACTGGGTCTTATAGCCTTTGTGGTGGGAGTCATTGTAACTCTGCCATGGGGAACTCTCCTTGTCATCCAGCAGTATGAAGCGGTGAAAAACGAGAGGTGAGAGGTGAGAGGTGAGATAGATAAAAAGCTCTTACGTCTTACATCTTACGTCTCACCTCTCACCTTTTACTGTTCACGACTCCGTCAGGAGGATAGCCTCGGCGATCTGGCGCATGCTCTTTCGTTTGTCCATGGCCAGTTTCTGCATCTTCCGGAACGCCTCCGGCTCGGACAGTCCATGTTTCTCCATGAAGACACCTTTTGCCTTTTCGACAATTTTGCGAGTCTCCAGCACTTCTTTCAGGTCCTCAACCTGCTCCTTCAAGGTCTCGATTTCTTCAGCATGGGCAAACGCCAGCTCTATTGCAGGCCACAGGTCCTGATCCCTGAGTGGTTTGGTTAAAAAAGCGGCAATCCCGTTTTCTCCTGCTCTCTTCACCGTCTCCGGGTCGTAACAGGCGGTGAGGAGAATGATGGGAATTTTCAATCTCTTCCGTATTTCCCGTGCGGCGGAAATACCGTCCATTCCGGGCATCGCGACATCGAGGATCGCTATATCGGGAATCTGGGTGATAGCGATTTCCACTGCTTTCAAACCGTCACCACATTCCAGAATTTCATCAAAACCGAGCTCGACAAGCTTATTTTTTAGGCTTTTACGAATAATCGTCTCGTCGTCACAAATGAGTACTTTTCTCAAGGAAGTCACCGCCTTACAGTGGATTTACGAAACGTTCTCGCATACAGTACAAAGTAAACAGCATAAATCATTCCATTTAGCCGCTAAATTCCCGCATCTCTTCTCCCGTAGTCGTTCCTGCAAAGATTAAAAACGGTAATACACGAATGTTTCAAAACACACGCACTGCATTCCCGATAAAAGCAAGGGGGGGATGATGGTTTCGTGTGAGCTTCCTGCCATACGTAGACCCGGCTCGATAATTCCTCCTTGACTTGACAGCGAAAGGCGATATACAGGGAAAGACAGTATTTTTCCGGAAAGAGTCTTCGGCTCGGAATGCATCGGGGAGACATCATGAAAAAGAAAGTACTGATAGCCGCAATCGCAGCCGGTGCTGCAATTGCGGCAGTGATATATCTCGCCATGGACCACTCCCGCAATGGTAGCGGGAACATACGCGTATCGGGCAATATCGAAGTTACCACCGTTGAACTGAGTTTCAAGATTCCCGGACGGGTTAAGGAGCGCCTGGTGGACGAGGGAGAATCGGTCAGACAGGGGCAGGTTGTCGCCAGGCTGGACCCCGAGGACCTTGTCCATGAAGTCGCCTCCAGAAAGGCAGCGATGCAGGCGGCCCGGGCGGCACTTGCGGAACTGGAAGCGGGTTACCGCAAAGAAGAAATTGCGCAGGCCGAAGCTGCCTTCTATCGGGTCAGGGCCGAGGCGGAACGTCAGAGAGCCGATTTTTCCAGGCAACAGGAACTGTTCAGGAAGGAAGTTATTTCCAGGCGCGACTTCGATACCGCAAAGGCCGCCTATGAGGGGTCTCAGGCAAGTGAGCGGGAAGCGAAAGAGCGGCTTACCCAGCTGCGAAACGGTCCGCGGCGGGAGACTATCGACCAGGCGAGGGCACGGCTCAGGGACACCGAGGCGGTTCTGGCTTTATCCGAAACACGGCTCGGGTATGCAGCCATGGTCTCGCCCCTGAACGGGCTGGTGCTTTCCAAGAACATCGAGCCGGGAGAGCAGGTGACCGCGGGAACACCCGTAATAACCGTCGGAATTCTCGACGATGTCTGGGTACGGGCCTACATAAACGAAACCGACCTGGGAAGGGTTAAAGTGGGACAGGAGGCAACGGTAACGAACGATACCTATCCCGGCAAAAAATATCGGGGCCGTGTCTCTTTTATCTCTTCGGAGGCTGAGTTTACCCCGAAGAACGTGCAGACGAAAAAGGAGCGGGTAAAGCTGGTCTACCGCATCAAGGTCGTCATACCCAACCCGGACAGGGAACTCAAACCGGGCATGCCGGCCGATGTGGAGATACGGATGAATCAGGCACAGGGCACAGGGCACAAGGCACAAGGTTAAAAGCTTAAAAAAAGGAAAAGCAGATGGCAATTTCTTCATTTTTTTAAACGTTTACCGGCAACACTTGGAGTTGAACACATAACAGTTTCAAGGCAGAAAATTTACCCGTTCACAGATTTTGCCCTTTGCCCTTTGCCCGCCTTTCTTATGGATGCTATTAAAACAGAAAACCTCACGAAAACTTTCGGCGAATTGACGGCGGTGGACGGTCTTACCCTCTCCGTTGCAGGGGGTGAACTGTTCGGCCTGGTCGGCTCGGATGGCTCGGGGAAAACCACCACCATGCGCATGCTGGCCTCGATTATGGAACCATCATCGGGAGACGCCTGGGTGATGGGAAGGAATGTTGTGCGCGACGCGGAGGCTGTCAAGACGCAGATTGGTTACATGAGCCAGCGCTTCGGTCTGTACCCCGACCTCACGGTGCAGGAGAATATTCTCTTTTACGCAGATATATACGGTCTCCCGCGAAGGGGATGTAACGAAAAGATTGACCGGCTGCTTGCATTCAGCAACCTTACCCCGTTCAGGAAACGCAGGGCCGGCAACCTGTCCGGGGGCATGAAACAGAAACTGGGGCTTGTCTGTGCGCTTGTACACACCCCACGGGTGCTTTTTCTCGACGAACCGACCAATGGGGTTGATCCCGTTTCCCGGCGGGATTTCTGGCGGATCCTGTCTCGGCTGCAGAAGGAGGGGGTCGCCATTTTTGTTTCAACCGCGTACCTTGATGAGGCAGACCGGTGTAACCGTGTGGGGCTCATCCACAAAGGAAAGCTCCTTGCCTGCGACACACCGGAAAACCTCAGGGGGCTCATGCACGGCGACATTCTCGAAGTCCGCACCACACAACCGCGCCTCGTCGCCCGCATGCTGAAAGAACAGTTGAAGGATGTGTCGGTGGGCCTGTTCGGCGACAAGGTGCATGTGGTAACCAGCGAGCCTGAACGGACCGGAAATACCATTTCTGAAACATGCGCAAATGAAGGCCTTCCCCTTCTTGGCATACGCGTGGTCGAGCCGAACCTGGAAGATGTCTTTGTTTCAGTTTTGAGTGAAAGGATACTGTAGTCAGGAATAGTCAGGCGTGTGAACTATGGAAACAAATCGGGATACAACGGGAAACGATCAGGCGGTCAGCCTCAAAGAACTTACCAAGCGCTTCGGTAACTTCACTGCCGTCGACAACATTACCCTGGACGTCAAAAAGGGCGAGATCTTCGGCTTCCTCGGCCCCAACGGCGCAGGAAAATCGACCACTATCCGCATGCTGTGCGGCATCCTCACGCCGACGAGCGGTTCGGGGAGTGTAGCAAACTTTGACATTGTCCGCGACTCGGAAAGTATCAAGGCCAGCATAGGCTACATGAGCCAGAAGTTTTCCCTTTACGAAGATCTGACCGTGGAGGAAAACATCGACTTTTACAGCGGTATTTACAAGATTCCGGCCGACAAGAAACAAGCGAGAAAGGAGTGGGTCATCGGCATGGCGGGGCTTGCGGAGCATCGCTTGACAAGGACGGCTTTTCTCTCCGGCGGCTGGAAACAGCGCCTCGCCCTCGGCTGCGCTATCCTGCACGAGCCTCCCGTTATTTTCCTCGACGAGCCGACGTCGGGGGTTGACCCCATCAGCCGCAGAAATTTCTGGGACCTTATTTACCATCTGGCGGAACAGGGGGTAACCGTCTTCGTCACCACGCATTACATGGACGAGGCCGAATATTGCGACCGCCTGGGTCTCATTTACCGTGGCGGCCTGATAGCCCTGGGAACGCCGGAGGAGTTGAAAACCCGGTTCATGG
>JAGFXO010000196.1 GCA_017861285.1 Geobacteraceae bacterium
GCCTTTGTTCCCACCATGGGGTTTCTCCATGAGGGGCATGCTTCTCTGTTGCGCGAAGGAAGGAATCGCGCGGATATCCTTGTGCTGAGCATTTTCGTCAATCCGACCCAGTTCGGGGCGGGGGAGGACTTCGAAGCATACCCGCGCAACCTGGAAAGAGATTCTCTGATCGCGCAGGAAGCGGGCGTTGACTGCATCTTCGCTCCTTGTGCCCGTGAAATGTACCCTGAGGGGTACCAGACCCGGGTACATGTGGAGAACCTGACGCTGCCGCTCTGCGGTGCATCGCGTCCCGGACATTTCCAGGGGGTGACAACGGTGGTCGCCAAGCTCTGCAATATCGTCATGCCGCACGTGGCTTTTTTCGGGGAAAAGGATTTCCAGCAGCTTGCCGTCATTCGCCGGATGGTCTCAGACCTGAACATGGATATGGAAATCGTCGGCATGCCGATCATTCGAGAGGCCGACGGCCTGGCCATGAGCTCCCGCAACGCATATCTTTCGCCGGAGCAGCGGAAGAGCGCCCTGTGCCTTTACCGTTCCCTTGCTGTTGCCGGTGATTTGTACCGGAGAGGGGAGTCGTCCGTGGCGCTCCTGCGGGAAAAGGTCCTGGAAATCCTGCGGGCGGAGCCATACGCATCCGTGGAGTATGTTGAATTCCGCCACAGGAATACTTTGGAAGAGGTTGAACGTGCGACAGACGATACCCTGCTGGCTCTCGCGGTCAGAATCGGAAAAACAAGACTCATAGACAATATGATAGTAGGAAGGGGCTTTCCATGCAAAGAAGGATGCTGAAAAGCAAGATACATCGTGCTACCCTTACCGGAGCAGATCTCCAGTATGAAGGAAGCATTACCATTGACAGGGACCTGATGGATGCGGCCGATATCATTCCGTACGAAGCGGTGTGCATCTGGGACGTGACGAACGGCAACCGTTTCGAAACATATGCCATCGAGGGTGAGCGCGGTTCCGGGGTAGTGTGCGTGAATGGTGCCGCCGCCCGCATGGTAGCTCCGAGAGACCTGGTCATCATTGCGAGTTTTGTCTCCATGGACAATGAAGAAGCTCTGGAGTACGAACCGAAACTGGTTTTTGTCGATGAGTGCAACCGGATGCTGCCTACCCGGGGTGAAAAGGCGGGACAGGGAAAACTGAAGAAGGTATCCTGGTAACCTTTGGATCGCGACATGAAAATCGTAGCGGCATCATATATTCTGCCCGTCTCCTCCCCTCCCATTGAAGGGGGAGCGCTGCTTGTCGACGAGGGCCGCATCAAAGCCGTGGGGAAACTGTCCGACCTGCGCTCGGCCTATCCGGTCCCGGTAGAGGACTTTCCCGGCTGCGCAATCATACCGGGTTTCGTGAATGCCCACACCCACCTCGAACTGACCCACTTTCCCTCCTGGAAAATCAGGAAAGGGATCGACTACTCCCCGAGAACGTACGTGGACTGGGTGATACAGGTCATCAAGATAGGCCGCGGCCTGACCCGCCAGGAGAGGGAATTGTCCCTGCGGGAGGGCATACGCATCTCGCTGGAATCGGGGACAACGGCAGTCGGCGATATCCTCAGCGACGGTTCTTTCCTGCCGGTGTACGGCGGAACGTCCCTTGCCGGCAGGGTTTACCTGGAAGCCATCGGTCAGGACCCGTTGCGCTGCTCTTCGCTCCTTGCAAAGCTCGAATCGGAGTTGACCCATTTCAACAGTCCCGGAATGCAGCCCGGGCTTTCCCCCCATGCGCCCCATACCCTGTCCGAGGCTTTCATGAAGCAGATTGCAGCCCTTGCGGCAGGCAGGTCGGTTCCCCTGGCGATTCACCTTGCGGAATCCAGGGAGGAAAGCGATTTTCTGTTCGATTCGACGGGAAAGATCGCGGAGCTCTTATATCCCCATGTGGGCTGGCAGGATTATCTGCCGTCTCCACGCAAGATGACCCCGGTCGAATATCTGGACAGGCTGGGGATCCTGCAGTCTGCCCCGAAGGCAGCCCATTGCGTCCATGTGAACGGCGCCGATGCTGAACTGCTGAAGAAGCGCGGGGTCAGCGTGGTGCTCTGCCCGCGCAGCAACGAGATGCTTAACGTGGGGAAGGCGCCCGTACAGCTGTTCAGGAAAGCGGGAATCCCCCTTGCCCTGGGGACCGATTCCCTTGCCAGTAACGATTCCTTGTCGATGCAGGATGAGATGAGCTGCCTCTGGCACAATTTCCCCGGCGTTTTAACTCCCTCGGAGATACTGCGTATGGCCACCCTCGGCGGGGCCACTGCACTGGGTCTTGCCCACGAGACCGGTTCCCTGGAAGTGGGCAAACGGGCCGATTTCCTGGTAATGGGTCTGGAGCAGGCTGTATCTGTGGAGGATGTCCCGGCGGCGATACTGGAAGGCAAACTTCTGGAAGTTGCCCCGGCCGGCGAATTCCTCTCAGCGACTGTTTCCTGAAATTCCCAATATTCTTATGGTTTTTCCAAAGCCGATTTGATACTATACAACCATGAGCGAAAAGTTGATCTGCAACAACAAGAAGGCCTACCACGATTACTTCATCGAGGAGAAGTACGAGGCGGGAATGGTTTTGAGTGGAACTGAGGTAAAATCCCTGCGGATGGGCAAGGCTAACATGAACGATTCCTTTGCCCTGGTAAGAAACGGCGAGGCATTTCTAAATAACCTGCACATATCTCCCTACAGTTTCGGCAACAGGGAAAATCATGACCCGGACCGGATGCGCAAGCTGCTTCTCCACAAAAAGGAGATCGGCAAGCTGCACAGCAAGATCCGCGAGCAGGGGTATTCGCTCATACCCCTCAGGCTGTATTTCAAAAAAGGGATGGTCAAGATCGAGATGGGCCTTGCCAAAGGCAAAAAAATGTACGACAAGCGCGAGGATCTGAAGAAGAAGGATATGCGCCGCGAAGTCGCACAGGTGTTCAAGGAAAGAGGAAAAACTAGGGATTAGGGACTAGGGTTTAGGGATTGGGGGAAAACAGCCCCTTATTGCTAGCCCCCAGCCCCGGATTTTAAGGGGGTGTAAAGGTTTCGACGGGGATAATAAGCAAAGGTTGCATGCCGAGGTCCGGGTGGCTCGTAAAACAATCCGGGGCGAATTAAACGCCGACAATTATAACTACGCTTTAGCAGCTTAATAACCTGCTAACGATCTGCCGACTCTCTCCCGCGGGGAAGGACAGATCGTCATTTTAGTGGGATAGCCGAGGGGAGGGCCTGTGGCCCCGAAGCGAAGTTGAAACAGGATCGCCTTCTGATAATCCCGGCCAGTGGAGTTTCAGGCGGCTAAAACAAATACTGGTATAAGCATGTAGACGCCTTCTGTAGATGATCTTCGGACCCGGGTTCGATTCCCGGCACCTCCACCAA
>JAGFXO010000197.1 GCA_017861285.1 Geobacteraceae bacterium
GATTATGCAACTGCCCTGCTGCTCGGCTCTTCTGTGCTGGGGTTCGCAGCTGCATTCATATCCTACACTCTTATCTACTATGTTATTGTAAGATTCCGGCAGAGGGATGAAACGCTCCGGGAAATGACGGATGAAATGGAAGAAACAGGCGAAGATCTGGAAATGGAATGAAAAAAGCAGAGACGCCCTTGTGACGACTCTGCATGAATCTTATCCTCAAACACCGCCGGTTTTCGTGGAACTCGTCATCTGCCGAGAAACGGGCTCAGTACAAGATAGGTAACGCCTGCAACGATAGCCGACGCGGGGATAGTCAGCACCCACGCCCAGAGTATCCGGTAAGCCAGCTGCCAGTTGACGGCGGAGAGTCTCTTCGTGAGTCCGACGCCGAGGATGCTCGACGTTATGACATGGGTGGTGCTGGTCGGCATTCCAATCGCCGCCGCACCCAGAATGACCCCCGCGGATGCCGTTTCGACAACGAATCCGTGCACCGGCTGCAGCTTGACGAAATCCCTTCCGACCGTCCTTATTATTCTCCATCCCCCTATGGCTGTCCCCAGTGCCATGGCAAGCGCGCAAGACACCATGACCCATACAGGCACGTGAAATGTCTGGATATAGCCGTAACTGAGCAGGGCCAGGGTAATGACACCCATCGACTTCTGGGCATCTGCCGAACCGTGGGAGAAGGCCATGAACGCGGCGGAAAGCACCTGCAGTTTTCTGAACCGGTTATTGAGGTTGTGGGGCGCTTTGTTGCGAAATGCCCACATCATGGCAATCATGAAAACGAAGCCTGCCAATGTTCCCACGATAGGAGACAGTACCAGTGCCAGGATGATCTTTTTCAGCCCCGCCCAATGCAGCGCCGATACGCCTGCATGGGTTATGACCGCTCCGATGATGCCGCCGATGATGGCGTGGGACGATGAGGAAGGCAGGCCGTAATACCAGGTGATGAGGTCCCAGATAATGGCGCCCGTAATGCCGGCGAAAACCACCATCTGAGTGATATTGACCGGGTCGACGATCCCTTTGCCGATGGTGGTGGCGACCTTGGTCGATATCATGGCCCCGGCGAAATTCAGGACCGCTGCCATGATAATTGCAGTACGTATGGTAAGGGCACGGGTCGAGATGCAGGTGGCAATTGCATTGGCGGTGTCATGGAAGCCGTTGATGAAATCGAAAATGAGCGCCGCGGCGATAACCAGAAACAGCATGATTAGAGTATAATCAGGCATTCTTCACTACCACGCTTTCCAGGATATTCGCGGCATCCTCGCATTTGTCGCAGGCCCGCTCCATTGTTTCATAGATTTCCTTCCATTTTATAAGCTGGATGGGGTCCTTTTCCTCGTCGAAAAGCTGGCTGATCGCTTCACGGCAAACCCGGTCCGCCTCATTTTCCAGTGAATTCACCTCGACGCAATACCTGTTGATATCTTCCAGCCTGCCTCCAAGCAATGAAACCGCTCCCTCCAGGGCCTGGCATCCCTTGAGGATGAGGAAAGCCAGCTCCTTGGCCATTGCGGTGGGCTGTTCCACGTTGTACATGACAAACCGCTGGGAACAGGTATCGATCAGGTCCAGTATGTCGTCAAGTCCGTTGCACAAAGCGTAAATGTCCTCCCTGTCCAAGGGGGTGACAAAACTCTTGTTCAACTTCTTGATGATATCATGGGTCAGGGTATCACCCTTGTGTTCTATCTGCTTAATTTTCTTCTGACTGGCAACGGGGTCGGAATAATCATCCAGCATGCCCTTGAAAAGCGTTGCGCCTTCAATGATATTTGCCGTCATATTTCTGAACAGTACGAAAAAATCCTCGTTTTTTGGAATAAGTCCGAACATTGTTGCCTCCGTGCGAGCCGTACCGGTCGCCAATGTTTTTCAAATCCCCTCTTAATATCATAAATCCACACATCTTCACACTGTTTTTTCAAAACCGTAATACAGCCGTAACATCCAGCTATGGTTTTTGTCTTGATTTTCGTTGTTTGTTGCTCTATCGTTCCCCATTTACAATGAGTGAGGAGGGCATTTCCCCTATGAATTCTATCCATGCCGCGGTTCTCGGTGCATTGCAGGGTTTTACCGAGATTCTGCCCATCAGCAGTTCGGCGCATCTGCTCGTGGTCCCCTGGATATTCGGCTGGCCGGAATCGGGGATTACCTTTGATGTGGCCCTTCATCTGGGAACATTGATTGCCCTTTGCCTGTATTTCCATCGGGACATAGTGGATCTGGTCGCCAACTTCTGCACCGGCCTCATGCGGAGAAACATGCTTTCCCCTGCCACCAGACTCCCCTTCTGCATTATCCTGGGCACTATCCCGGCAACCTTTACCGGCATGTTCCTTGAGGGTCCGATAGAAAAAATCTTCCGGGAAAATCCCGTAATCATTGCATTGTTGCTCATTGTCTTCGGCCTGCTCCTCGCCTTTTCCGATTACGTCGGTCTCAAACGCTGGAAAATGGACCGCATTACGTTCAGTTCCGCCATGGTGATCGGAATAGCCCAAAGCCTGGCTCTCATGCCCGGCGTATCCCGTTCCGGGATCACCATTACCGCTGCCCTGCTGCTCGGATACAAACGGGAAACCGCGGCCCGGTTTTCATTTCTGCTGTCGCTGCCGATTGTGGCCGGGGCGGCACTGCTGAAGCTGGGGGAACTCGTTTCCAGAGGAATACCGGCGGGTGAATTTGTTCCGCTGCTGATCGGGGTGTCTGCTTCGGCTCTGGTCGGCTATGTCAGTATTGCCTTCCTTCTCAGGTTTGTTCAGAGACATACGCTCTCCCCGTTTGTCTGGTACCGGGTTCTGGCGGGCTCCGCAATCCTGTTCTACGTCCTTGTATGACAAAAGTTCCCCCGATGTTTTTTCCTTACCCCCCCCCTTGTATCAATCTTCCCCGTCCTGAAAAGGACACAGCACGCATCTATTTAATTGTTTTAATTGTCTATAGTTAATGGTATCTTTAACCCCTGCGCAGATGAACATTGTCTCCGCGCATATGAGGAGGGATATTGCCTATGGCCGGGGGGATAAAAAGTTGGCCGGAAAATGAGCGTCCACGGGAAAAAATGCTCAGAAATGGTGAGGAACTATTAACAGAAGCGGAGCTGCTGGCTCTCGTGATTCGTACTGGTGACCCCGCAGCAGGGCGCAGCGCTGTTGATCTCGGCCGCCTGTTCATGCATGAGTTCGGCAGCTTGCGCAATCTTGCAAATGCAACATTTTCCGAGATATGCCGCATAAAGGGTACCGGACCCGCAAAAGCAGCCTCCATCAAGGCGTCTTTGGAAATGGCCAAAAGGCTCAATTCGGACAGGCTGGTGAACGGGCAAAGATTTTCGTCACCGGAGCAGGTGTATGA
>JAGFXO010000198.1 GCA_017861285.1 Geobacteraceae bacterium
AGCCACCTCGGGGTCTTCGGCCTTGACCGGCGAAACACCCCGGTTGAGAAGGGGAATCTTCCAGTAGCTTCTCGTGCTCGGCCTCTGGCAGCCGATGACGAACTTGTTCGAATGCCCCGTCTTGTCTACGGTATCAGCGACAATAGCCGCCATAACTGCGCCGACAAATCCTACCCCCATGACGACGACGATATCTTTACCTTCCGCCCGGGCACGTTTGACGAGTGCCTCGATGCGCTCATATTCCGCTTCGTATTCCTCCGGCTGAGGAAGGGGAAATTTCTCCCCCCCGGGGCCAGTCGAATATTTTGCACGACCGTTGTTAGCTTCAGACGAATTTTTTGCTTTTGCCATTGTTATAAGCCCCCCCGGACTTCATTTTCATGAAAGCGATGAAGTACAGTTCGGGCAGCGTACGGCTTTTACCGGAATCGCTGAAAAGCAGAACGGGCATTCCTTTGTCTCGGGAGCAGCCGGTGCTTCCTCCTCACGCCTCATTTTATTGATGGAGCGGATAAGCATAAATATGGCAAAAGCCACGATAAGAAAGCCTATTATTGAATTAATGAACAAGCCGTAGTTGATCGTAACTGCCCCAGCCTTCTGTGCATCGGCAAGTGAAGCATACGGCCCGACCATGGCGCCTTCTTTCAGAACCGCAAAAAGGTTGGAAAAGTCGACATTGCCCAACAGAAGCCCGATGGGGGGCATGAGAAGGTCACTTACCAGGGATTTCACGATTGTCCCGAACGCCGTGCCAATCACGATACCAACGGCCATGTCAACTACATTGCCCTTCATTACAAATTCTTTGAAATCCTTAAGCATGGTATCTACCCCTATTGTTCATGATAGATGCTAATTAGTCTGATACAAATGATAGCTTGAAATTGATTTTTGTCCATCAGTCTCATGAAGAAAGATTTTCCAATAGTTTCAAGCCCCATACAAGGCCGGTCTCACAAAAAGGAATTCGCCGTTTACAGGGGTACCTGTTTCTTTACTCGTATTTGACAATAAAGCGTCACAATTCGAATACCTGGTGAGGTGCGGGCATCTCCACGCGTGTATTCTTGAGGAACGCCGAGAAGCGGCGCATCGTCTCCTGTTCGCCATGGACCAGGAAAGTACGCTCGGGGGCTCCGATCTGCCGGTGCCAGGCAAGGAGTTCCGCCTGGTCGGCGTGGGCTGAAAATCCGTTGATCGTGTGAATGCCCGCGGCTACCGGAATCTCATCGCCGAAGAGGTGGACATGCGAGGAACCATCGATGATCCTTCGGGCAAGGGTGCCGTTGGCGGCATAGCCGACAAACACTATGCTTGAATCCGCTCGCCAGAGGTTGTGCTTGAGGTGATGGCGCACACGCCCGCCGGTGCACATGCCTGAGCCAGCCATGATGATTACCCCGCCGCCGATACGGTTTATGGCGATGGAATCTTGCGCCTCGCGCGTGAAGTGCAGGCCCGGAAGGCTCATGGGATCATTCCCCTCACGGAAGATCTTCGCGCTCTCCTCGTCATAACACTCGGGATGGCGCTTGAAAATCTCAGTGGCGGAGATAGCCATGGGCGAGTCGAGGAAGACCTGCATCGAGCGGGGCAACCGGCTTTTCTCCATGCCTTCACGCAGGAAAAACAGGATTTCCTGTGCCCGTTCCAATGCAAATGTCGGGATGATGACGTTGCCGCCACGGGTGAAAGTATCGGTAATCGCCGTGTACAGTTCCTCGACAGACTGCTCAATCGGCCTATGCATCCGGTCACCGTAGGTGGTCTCCATGACCACGACTTCAGCTTTGGGAGGAGTTGACGGGTTCCGCAAAATTGGCCGGTTGTCATTGCCCAGGTCGCCGGAGAACAGCACCGTCCGCTGCCGTCCGCTTTCCTGCAATTCCAGGTATATGCACGCTGAACCAAGGATGTGGCCGGCGTCGAGAAATGTCGCGCGTATGCCGGGAGCCAGCTCCACGGGGTGATCGTACACGGCCGTCCTGCCGAAATAGTCGAGGCTGTTCAGTGCGTCCATTTCCGTGTACAGGGGACCATTGTTCTCCTTGCGGTTGCCACGCCTGGCGGCCTGTCGTGCGTTGTTTCGCGCTTCCTCTTCCTGCAGTCGGCCGGAATCCAGCATCACCAGCCGTGCCAGCTCGCGCGATGCGGCGCTGGTGACGATCTCGCCCCGGAAGCCGCTTTTCACCAGAAGAGGCAGGCGGCCGCAGTGGTCGAGGTGCGCATGGGTGAGCAACAGAAAGTCGATGGCGGCGGGTTCGAAGCCGAAAGGCTCCGCGTTCTCTTCGACCAGCTCGTGCGCCCCCTGGAAAAGGCCGCAGTCGATGAGAATCCGCTTCCCCGCGCATTCGATCAGGTGACAGGAACCGGTAACATCTTGGTCTGCTCCGTGGAATGACAGCTTCATGGTAACCTCCAGAATGAAAATTCATGCATAGATGCCCTTGGAAACAGGGCCTCAAAAATCAATGCCCCTCTGCGGTTCTATCCCCTGCCGATAGGCGTGCTTCAGTTCCTTCATCTCGGTCACGGTATGCGCCCGGTCAATAACTTCGGGATGCGCGTCGCGCCCGGTCAGAATCAGGTGCACGAGTGGCGGTTTTTCGTCGATCAGGGCCAGTACTTGGGGAAGATCGACCAGATTGAGCTTCAGCGCATTATTGATCTCGTCGAGGACAAGGATGTCGAAGCATCCCGACATCAGTTTTGTCTCTGCGAGGGATATCGCCTCCTGGGCATTCGCCCGATGTTCCTGGTAAGGATAGGGATTCCCCCGGATACCGCAGAAACCCTTGCCGGTGAGATGAAGCTCCACATTCGGAGCGAGCCGTTTTACCCCTTCAATCTCTCCGGCGAACATATCACCCTTCATGAACTGGATTATGCAAACCTTCATATCATGGCCGACCGCGCGTACAGCTACTCCCATCGCCGTCGTGGTCTTGCCCTTGCCGTGACCCGTAAGGACTACGACAAGACCGACAGGTTTTTCCGTCTGCAGATAATGCAGGGGTGTCTGCTCCATTTTCTGATCTCCCGGTGATTTTCTCATAGGCTGTTTTCAGTGTACTTCGAATCAATGGAAGCGCAACAACATGCAAACGCAATAAAGCGGCACATGGCGATGTTTTTCGATTTCTGCTGTACTGCCGTAACGGAAGAGTCTACAATTGTCCCCATGAACAGCTGGCCCGCGACAATCGAGGAAGCGGCTAGCCTTCGCGAAGATCTGGCTCTGAAAATCCGTATCTCGCCCACGGGGAGATCTTTTCGAACGGTTGCCGCGGTAGATATGGCGTATTGCGGCAATAGTGCCGTTGCCGCAGCGGCACTCTACGATCTCGAAAGCCTAGTTTGCCTTGAAGAAA
>JAGFXO010000076.1 GCA_017861285.1 Geobacteraceae bacterium
TCAACGCCGATTCCATGCAGGTTTACCGCGGCATGGATGTCGGGACAGCCAAGCCTTCACCCGAGATGCGGAGGCGCGTACCCCATCATCTGATTGATATTATCGATCCTTCCTGCCCCTTTTCCGCCGCAGATTTTCGAAGAGAAGCGAAAATTGCGATACGAGACATACATTCAAGAGGGAAAAAGGTCTTCATCGTCGGCGGAACCGGGCTCTATATAAAGGCTCTCACAAGGGGGCTAATCGATTCGCCGGGTGGAAGCGAGGTTATCCGGGAAAGACTGAAGGCAGTCGCACAAGACCTGGGCAATTGCGAGTTGCACAAAAGACTCTTCGAGATCGATCCTGATGCCGCGGAAAAACTCCACCCGAACGACCTGGTGCGAATAATCCGAGCTCTGGAGGTGTACGAGTTGACCGGCCGTTCCGTGTCGGAATTCAGAAATCGACACGGTTTCGGCTCTGAAGAGGGGTACTCCTGCCTCAAGATCGGTATTGCAGCGGACAAAGACGAGCTGTACCGGAGAATCGATGACCGCGTGGACTGGATGATCCGAAACGGTCTTGTTGAAGAGGTACGGCAACTCCTTTCGCAGGGGTGTCATCCCGGTCTGAAGTCGATGGGATCCCTTGGTTACAGGCAGGTATCGGCGTATATTTCAGGGGAATATTCTCTTGACGAAGCGATCAGGCTCATTAAAAGGGATACCCGGCGCTATGCAAAGCGCCAGATGACCTGGTTCAGGAAAGACGACGAAATTATATGGTTTGAATATTCGACAAATATTGCTATTATTTGCAATAATGTAATTGAATTTTATTGTAAAGGAGCGGGGCATGGCGAAAGCACCATTTAATATTCAGGATCAATACCTGAATCAATCGAGAAAAGAACGCGTAAAGGTTGTTGTACACCTCATGTCGGGAGAGAATATGGAAGGACATATAAAATCTTTCGATAATTTTTCAGTTCTGCTGGAAATGAAGGGTGACGTGCTGATTTATAAACACGCCATTTCGCACATAACGTCAGTTGACGGCAATTTCAGGCTGCATCAATAATTATCGTTTTATATGTTTGAAGGGCGGAATGCATTACACCGGGTGATTTTTATCGGATATGCATCCCGTCCTTTTTACTTGTATTGGAAAACCTGGCTCACGGCTTTATTGCCGGGCGGCCGAGTTTATCTGCTCCTTTCCTTCAATTCCTGTTCAATATCCAGGCTTTTCAACTTTTCGATATTCAAGCGCAATTCCTTGTTTTCTTTCGTTAATGACAGGTTTTCCCCCCTCAGATTTCTCAGTCTTTCGATATTCACGCGCAATTCCTTGTTTTCTCTCGTCAATGACAGGTTTTCCCCCCTCAGATTCCGTATTTTCCGGTTGAGAGTCGCAATCAGGTCCAAAAGGGAATCCGCATGATTCCTCCACGAACTCGACGGATATTCCCTGATCAGTCTTTCCAGGTGCTGCTGCGCCTGGTTAACGTCATTTTTCCCCTGGCCCGCGTCATAATACAAGAGCGCAAGTCTGAACAGAGCTTCATCGGTAACGTCTGGTACCCCTTTTGCCGAACAGATCCCGGAGAGGATTTCCGTTGCCGCCGTGATCCTGTTTTCCTGAAGCATTATCTTAGCTGTGGCAAGGTTTCTCTTCTGTGAGGTGCCGAACTTAGCTGTGGCAAGGTTTCTATCCGGCGAGCTGACTTGTGGAGACGCTTCGTCCATCTGCTGCGTTCCCGCGCAACCGCCGATGCTGACGGCGAAGAGCAGAAGTATGCAAATTCTTTTCATCGTTCCTTCCTTCGTCGGTTTATTAGGTAATTGCTCCCGGGAGTCTCCTTAACGTATTCCTTTATCTGGACAGCTGCTTTTGCTATCTTGACAGCGGAATCGTATTCCCCCTTTTTGCAGGTAAGTACAGCAATGGAAATGGTCATTATGGGGAATATCCGGTGAACACCGTAGCGGTCTTTACCCTCGAGGGCACCCTTCTTCAGATCTTCAGGACTGTAATGTTCCCGGATTTTCACGGTAAAAGTATCAATGACAGCCGTGCAGACGGCATTGACGTCTTCTGTGGGGATAATCATGACAAAATCGTCGCCACCGACATGGCCGACAAAAGCATCTTCGCTTGAATGGCGTTTGACGACGTCGTAAATTATCTCCCCGGTTATTTTAATTACTTCACTTCCTTTTACATAACCATAACGGTCACTATAGGCCTTGAAGTTGTCCAGGTCGGCGTAACAGACGGCAAATGGATGCTCTTCCTGAAGTTTTCTGTCCAATACTTTTTCTATCGCGATGTTTCCAGGCAGCCTAGTCAGCGGGCTTGCGTCGAGACTTATCTGTTCAAGCACTTTGAGCTTGGAGGCCATTCTCGTGAAATCGCGGGCAAGATCACCAAATTCATCGCCTTCGGGTATCTGGGGATCATAGTCGAAGTCTCCCTCCGCGATGCGGAATGTCGCCCGCTTCAGTTTTTTTAGTGAAGACGAGGTATTGTAGATAAAAACGACTATTACGCATACTGCCAGGAGAAAACCGGCGAATGATATCAGGAAAGACCATCGAATGGTTTGATCCTGCTTTTTGTTTGCCTTATCCAGTTTGGCTTTCAGCAGAAGCTGCTGATCGATGTAAAATTTGTCAATGGAACTGCGCACATCTTCAGCGGATAGTTTGATTTCATGGAGACTTTGTGTCTTTTCCTGAAAAAGAAGCTCCGCGCTGGCTCTGAAATTCTCATACGCCCCGGATACGGGAACAAGTCTGTCGGCAACGCCGGCATGCCTCATTTCTCTGAGCGTGTCGAGGAATTCCAACTCTCGCTTGCGAAAAAGTTCAATAAACTCGGGACTTTTAAGTATTGAGTATTTAGCCGCCGTTCTTTCCTGCGCATTGACCGAATCAAGAAGCTGATTTGATGCGTTGATTACGGCAAAGTCGTCCCGTGCAATATCCTTCGCAATCTTGTTGAGAGAATATAAGCCGTTGATGGAGAAGAGGATGGCTGCTGTGCTGAAAAATGCAATAGCGGCATAACTCGCCATCAGTTTCTGAATCAGGGTCAAGCGTCTTGGAAGTGGTTTTCTTTTCATTCCTGAACCGCACCTTTTTGAGCCAGTCTTTGATTGCAATACGACTAAAGGTGTAGGGAAATTCTTGAAATCATGTATTATTTGACTAAAGTCCCGATGGGATTATATACCGGTTGTACGAATGATGGAAGCCATTTCTTGTCTCTGGTTCGGTTTTAGCCTTTTCAAAAGATGGCCTGTCCGCTTGGCCTGGTGAACAAAGGTCAGGCCGGACTCTGATTCATGGTAGTACGTACTAATGAAAAGAAATGCTTCAAACCGGGAAAATATACCTTCAGATGCAGACTGCCGGGTAGTACGGGAAAACTCGCCGTCCGGAGATTTTGTGTGGCAGCAAAAATAAATTGCATTTTGCTACTATTTCCTATAAATTTAGCACTTTAATGTTGACGTTATCACAGCGTGCATCTCCGGTGGTCTTCCTTTGGCAAAAGAAAAAAAACTACATGAATTGAGGCTCAGTATTGACGTCATCGACGAGAAGATACTGGATCTGCTCAATGACCGGGCGTCTCTTGTGCTCCAGGTCGGCAAGGTAAAAAATGCACAGAAGAGCGACTTTCATGTGCCCAGTCGTGAGCGTGAGATTTTCGAGCGCCTTGCCGCAAAAAACAGGGGACCCTTTCCGAATGAAGGGTTGAAAAGCGTTTTCCGTGAGATCATTTCCGCCTCGCTGGCTCTTGAAGCGCCGATGAAGGTTGCGTTTTTCGGCCCGAAAGCTACTTTCACCCACATGGCGGCCATGCAGCACTTCGGTTTCTCCGCCGAACTCGTTTCCCAGAAGTCCATACCGGCGGTATTCGAAGAAGTGGAAAAGGGCAGGGCATTGTACGGGGTTGTCCCTGTGGAGAACTCTACCGAGGGGATGGTCTCCCATACGTTAGACATGTTTATGGAGAGTGATCTCAAAGTGAACGCGGAGGTCCTCCTCGAGATACATCATTATCTTCTGTCCCGTACGGGCAGGATGGAGGACATAAAAAAAGTATATTCCCATCAGCAGCCGATTGCGCAATGCCGGAACTGGTTGGCGGAGCATCTTCCCGATGTCCCGGTAGTCGATGTGGCTTCAACGGCCGTGGCCTCGCAAATTGCGGGGGAAGATTACACCGCTGCGGCAATCGCGAGTGAGCTTGCTGCTACCCTATATGACCTCAAGGTCGTCCATGCAAGAATTGAAGACCAGGTAAACAATTACACCCGTTTCCTGGTCATCGGCAAGAAGATGGTGGAAAAGAGCGGTGATGACAAGACTTCTTTGATGTTTTCGGTAAAGGATGAGGTCGGAATCCTCTACCGCATGCTGGAACCATTCGCCAAAAGGGATATCAACCTCAGCAAAATAGAGTCGCGCCCTCTCAAGAGGAAGGCGTGGGAGTACATTTTCTTCCTCGATCTTTTCGGGCATATAACAGATTCGTCTGTCGCAGAAGCTGTCACCGAGTTGAAGGAGTGCTGCCAATTCGTGAAGATTCTCGGTTCGTATCCCCGAACGAAATAAGTTCTTGTTTTCTCTCCATGCCGACAGCTTCAAGATGTTGTTTTCCCTAATCCACATAGCAGAAACGATTATAATGCTGAATAAGGAGATGTGATATGCCGCTCATTCATCGAATGGCGGTGGTCGGTGTAGGGTTGATCGGAGGTTCGCTGGCCCGTGTTCTTCGAGAAAAAAACGCAGTATCGGAGATTATCGGCATCGGAAGAACGGAAAAGAACCTCCGCCGCGCTGTAGAATTGGGCGTGATTGATTCGTACAGTCGTGATTCCCGTGAGGGTGTCAAAGGGGCAGACCTGGTATTCCTTTCTACCCCGGTATGCTCGATAACAAGGGTACTGTCCGACATACGGCCGTTCCTTTCTCCCGGTTGCGTGGTAACTGACGGTGGAAGCGTCAAGGGAGAAATCGTGGCAGCCTGTGAAGCTCTTATGCCTGACGGGACTTTTTTCGTTGGTGCTCACCCGATTGCCGGTACTGAAAAATCAGGTGTCGAAGCGTCTTTTTCTTCTCTCTATTCCGGAAAGCGCTGCATCGTGACGCCTACGGAAAATTCCGACAGGGATGCCCTTGGCAAAGTTGTTTCGATGTGGAAGCTGGCCGGTGCGGAAGTGGTGCTGATGGATGTGCACAAGCATGACCGGATTTTTGCCGCGATATCCCATCTGCCGCATATGGTTGCATACACTCTTGTAAATGCGGTCGGGGGGTATGACCGTTTTGACGAGAGCATACTGAAATATTCAGCGGGCGGTTTCAGGGATTTTACCCGGATAGCCTCCTCTGACCCGGCCATGTGGCGAGATATCGCCCTGATGAATCGCGATGGAATTCTCGAGACGATGGATTTGTACATGCATCAGTTCAGCCAGTTGCGCTGCCTCGTTGAGCGCGGGGACGGCCCGGGGCTGGAAGATTTTTTTGCCAGGTCGAAAAAGAGCAGGGATTCGATTCTGTAAATGAAAATGCCCGGGATTTTTTATAGTCCCCTCTGGAGACGTTCTTGAAACGGTATTCAACCCAAAAAGCACAATCTGTTCAGGGGGAAATGAAGGTCCCCGGAGACAAATCCATTTCTCACCGCTCGATCATGCTGGGCTCCATTGCCCGCGGCACTACGGTGGTTCGCGGTTTTCTCCGCGGAGAAGACAATATTGCGACTCTCGGCGCTTTTCGCACAATGGGAGTCACTATTCGCGACGAGGGAGAGGTGATACTGATCGACGGGCGTGGACTGCATGGCCTCGAGGAGCCGTCTGACGTCATTGATTGCGGAAATTCGGGCACTTCCATCAGGCTGATCAGCGGACTGCTGGCTGGGCAGAAGTTTTTCTCGGTCCTGACCGGCGATCAATATCTGCGCAGGCGTCCCATGAAAAGAATTCTCGATCCGCTTGGCCGGATGGGGGCGGAGATCTACGGCCGAATGGGCGGCAACCTGGCGCCTCTGGCGATCGTCGGTGGTGCTTTGAACGGTATCACCTATGAGTCGCCAATTTCCAGCGCCCAGGTAAAATCGGCAATCCTGCTCGCCGGGCTGTATGCTTCCGGAGAAACGACCGTCATCGAGCCCCATCTTTCAAGGGACCACTCGGAACGGATGCTGCGGTATTTCGGTGCTGATATTGAGGCAATGCCGAACGGCGCAACTGTTCGCGGGGGAAGAGAATTGCAGGCAAGGGAAGTTTGCGTTCCCGGTGATATTTCATCCGCCGCTTTTTTTATCGTTGCCGCGCTTCTCGTCCCGGGTTCAGAACTGCTGGTCAGGAACGTCGGTGTAAACCGGGCCAGGACTGGAATCATCGATATCCTGTCCGCTATGGGCGGCTCCCTGGAGATGGTTGATCGGCGGGAAATTTCGGGAGAGCCGGTCGCGGACCTGCTCGTCAGGTCTTCCCGCCTCAAGGGGATTGAAATAGGAGGCGAGCTGGTTCCCAGGGCGATTGATGAGTTTCCCGTCATATGTGTTGCCGCTGCTCTTGCCGAAGGAACAACGATTATCAGGGACGCCCGGGAACTGCGCGTGAAGGAAACAGACAGGATTGCCGCCATGGCGGCCAACCTACGGAAAATCGGGGTGCTGGTTACGGAAACCGTTGACGGTATGGAGATTCGGGGGACGGATCGTTTCAAGGGTGGTGAAGTGGACAGTTTCGGAGATCACCGGATTGCCATGTCCATGCTGGTTGCGGGTCTTGTAGCCGATGATGCTGTGACAGTCAACGATGTGGACTGTATAGCCACGTCCTTTCCGAATGGTGCCGGGAATGACCCCAGAAAAGGTCTCATCATCGCCATCGACGGGCCTTCGGGGGCCGGCAAAAGCACCATTGCTCGGCTTCTCGCGGATCGCCTGGACTACCTGTACCTCGACACCGGGGCCATGTTCCGGACTGTTGCGTTGATGGTAAAAAGGTCGGGCGTTTCGATAGACGATGAAAGTGCCCTTGCGGAGGTCTGCAACCGGGTAAACATTTCATTTGCACGTTCGAGAGACGGTGGCTACAGTGTTTTCTCCAACGGGGAGGACGTCTCCCATGCGATTCGTACCTCTGAGATCAGCATGTTCACCTCGCGGATTTCAGCCGTTAAAACAGTCCGGGATATTCTTCTCCGTTTGCAGAGAAAAATGGGATCCGCTGGGGGGGTGGTCCTGGAGGGAAGAGACATAGGAACTGTGGTCTTTCCCGATGCGGACGTTAAATTTTTCCTTTCCGCCTCCGCGGAGGAGAGGGGTAAAAGGCGTTTCCTGGAGTTGAGCGCGAAGAATGAAGAAATAACGCTGCAGCAGACTATTGCTCAGGTTGTTCAACGTGACGCCCAGGACGAGCAGCGTGAACATGCCCCGCTTCGAAAAGCGGACGATGCGGTCGAGATCGACACAACATCCCTTTCTATCGGTGAAGTGCTCACCAGTATGGAAGGGATTGTCAGGGAGAGGATGGCTTGATTCCGGAGAAAACAAAAATTATCATACGTTTCGTCACGGATTCGCTTCGGTGAAAAGGATGAAAATAAATTGAAAATTATACTTGCTCAACAGGCGGGTTTTTGTTTCGGCGTCAAAAGAGCGACGCAAATGGCCTTTGAAGCCGCGGACAAAGGCGGCAAGACTTTTACCCTCGGACCGATAATCCATTCGCCGCAGGTTGTTCAAAAGTTGGAGGAGATGGGTGTCGGGGTCTTGAAAAGCATTTCCGAACTGGATAATGGTGTAATCATTATACGCTCTCATGGCGTCGCTTCCGGAGAACTCGATGCGGCGGTACGCAAAAACCTCGAAATAGTCGATGCGACCTGCCCGTTCGTCAAGAAGGCCCAGGAACATGTCAAAAGACTGTCAGAGACTGGCTACGATGTAGTGGTCGTGGGGGACGAAGACCATCCGGAGGTTCAGGGAATCGTCTCTTATGCCAAAGGCAAGGTATATGTCGTCGGCTCTGGGGAAGAGGCTGCCAAGCTCGGGAAAATGGGCAAAATCGGTGTCGTTGCCCAGACTACCCAATCTTTCGAGAATCTGAAAAGCGTCGTGCTCGAATGCTTGATGAAGGGTAGCGAGATCCGGGTTTTCAACACGATTTGCGATGCCACCGCAGTTCGCCAGGAAGAAGCCAAAGAGCTTGCCAAAAAGGTCGATTGCATGGTAGTAATTGGCGGTTATAACAGCGCCAATACAAAACGCCTTGCAGAAGTCTGTTCCGAACTGCAGCCGAAGACATATCATATCGAAACGGCGCAACAGCTTGATCACAGGTGGTTCAAAGGAGTTGAAACGGTAGGAGTGACCGCCGGAGCATCGACTCCCAAGTGGCTCATCGATGAAGTTATCGAACGGATCGAACTGTTGAACAAAGATAAAAAGAATTGAGTTTTCAAGGATATATGGTAGCATAGCACGTGGATACATCAGAAAAATTCAGGGGGTACGATTTTAATGGGTGATGAAAAAGAAATGACCAACAACGAGCCGATTCGCCGGATTAATGATAGTGATGATGAGATGGATCTGGGCTCCAAGGAAGAGTTCGAGGAACTTTTCAAGGAGAGTTTGCAACAGCCACGGGTTGGGGATATCGTAAAAGGTGTCGTAGTTCAAATCGATCCCGACTACGTCCTCGTAAACATCGGGTATAAATCCGAAGGGTGCATTGCTGTAAGCGAATTTATCGGCGAAGACGGTCAGCTTACCGTAAAGGTGGGAGACGAGGTTAAAGTCTACTTCGAGAGAAAAGAGAATGTCAAAGGGTACGTCGTCCTTTCCAAAAAGAAGGCCGAAAAAGAAGTGATCTGGGACAAGATTATCGAAATCGAAGAAGCGGGGGGCCTGATTGAAGGGAAAATCATTGGCAATGTCAAGGGCGGCCTCACTGTAGATGTGGGAATACCCGCCTTTCTGCCGGCTTCACAGGTTGACATCAGGCCTGTTGGCAACCTCGACAAACTGATTGGACAGACCTTCGAGTTCAAGGTTATAAAGCACAACAGGAAACGGGGAAATATCGTTCTGTCCCGCAGGGTCTTTTTGGAAGAGGAAAGGGACAGGAAGAAAAATGAGACGCTCGCGAATCTCGTCGAAGGCCAGATCATAGAGGGGACCGTGAAGAACATTACCGACTACGGTGCCTTTGTCGATCTGGGTGGAATAGACGGTCTGCTCCATGTCGCCGATATGTCCTGGGGGAAACTGAATCATCCTTCGGAAATCCTGGCGATCGGTGATGTTGCTACAGTAAAAGTGCTGAAATATGATAAGGAAAAGGGAAAAATTTCCTTAGGTATCAAACAGACCAAACCGGATCCGTGGATGAACGTGGAATCGAAGTTTTCCGTAGGCGACAGGGTGCTGGGAAAAGTTGTGAGCCTCACCGAATACGGTGCTTTCATATCCATCGAAGAGGGGGTGGAAGGCCTGGTTCATGTTTCTGAAATGTCGTGGACCAAAAGGGTGCGCCATCCTTCCGAGGTTCTCAAGGTAGGAGATCAGGTCGAGGCGGAGGTTCTTGCCGTTGATGTTGCCAACAGGCGCATTTCGCTCGGCCTCAAGCAGGTGCAGGTTAATCCGTGGACACTCATCGGGGAAAAATACCCCGTCGGCACGAAAATAGAAGGGCAGATCAAGAATGTAACCGACTTCGGCGTCTTTATCGGCATGGAAGAGGGAATTGACGGGTTGGTTCATGTTTCCGATATGTCCTGGACGAAACGCATCAAGCATCCCGGCGAACTGTACAGCAAGGGGCAGACCGTGCAGGCGGTCGTGCTCAACATCGATCCGGAAAACGAGAGACTCTCGCTGGGCATAAAACAGCTGACTCCCGATCCCTGGAGCGAGATCCCGGTGAAATTCAAGGCTGGAACCAAGGTCAAGGGCAAGGTTACGTCCGTTACGGATTTCGGGATTTTCCTTGAAATAGAGGAAGGCATAGAAGGGCTGATTCATGTATCTGAACTTTCCCAGGAGAAAGTTGCCACGCCGAAGGGATTTGCTGCTGTCGGTGATGAAATCGATGCAATTGTCCTGAGTGTGGATACCGTGGATAAAAAGATTGCGCTTTCCGTGAAAGCCCTAAACGTCTCCAATGAAAAAGCTGAATTCTCGGCCTATATGGATTCACAGGGTGAGGCGACCTCCAATCTTGGTGAACTCCTCAAGGAAGAGTTGAAGAAAAACGAGGAATAAGACCGGTCGGACAGCAGCCGGGTACATTGGTGTAAAAGATGGGTTACACCGAACAGGGAAGATGAGTTTGCAACCTGTCTGCAAAATCTTTTGTACAAGGAGTTTTTATATATGACCAAAAGCGAATTAGTTGAGAAACTGCTCTCGGAGAATTCGGTCCTAACACGCAAGGACTCGGAAATGGTAGTCGATATCGTTTTCGACAGTATGAGAAATGCCTTGAAGAATGGAGAAAAAGTCGAGATTCGCGGTTTTGGAAGCTTCACCATCAGGGAACGAAGTTCCAGGGAGGCCAGAAACCCGAAAAATGGCCAGGTTGTGAATATACCTTCGAAGAAGACACCATTTTTCAAAACCGGCAAGGAACTCCGTGAAAGGGTAAATAACTCGTAAGCAGGATGTTTGCAAGGCCCGGGTGGCGGAATTGGTAGACGCAAGGGACTTAAAATCCCTCGATGCTTGGCATTGTACCGGTTCGATTCCGGTCCCGGGCACCAGTAAATATAGGGACTATGTGTTATGCATAGTCCCTGTTTTTATTCACTGGTTTATTGTTGACGCAGATTTTGACACAGGTGGATAATTAGTGAGCATTATGCTATCTCTCATTGACAATACCACTGTCCCAGGCAACGAACGTTTGCAGTACCGGGAATGCATTAATTCCTTATTTTCTCGATAAAAATACACGCTAGTAATCTGTTTCATTTCTGCCAGTCCCCAACCTAACTCAAATATTGGTTGTAGCATTGATGAAGTTGGATTATGGTTCCTGAATAAGATCTTGGGGAAATATATATTGTTATTATCAGAATTGATGATTTTCATGCGTATAGAGCAAAGAAAATAGAGCGCCTATAATAGAAAACAGGATAGATCAAGGAGTATTGGGGGGGATTATGAAAAAGCTGATTTTAGCAGGGCTTGTGTGTTTTGGTGTTGCATGTTTAGTCTCGATCTTATTTTTAATATTGGGGCCTGAAGAAAGAATCAATAATTTTAAAGAAAAGTGGAGAAGATCAAGCAATGACCCTGCCCAAATATGTCTTGATTACATACGGAAAGACTTACAAGACCCTGATAGTGCAAGACTCGTGAGTTATGAATGGAAAGATATTGTGCAAACGGAGTATGAAAAAAGAATCGGGCTCAATTATTCGGAAGGTGCTAGAGAGATACACATAATATATAAAGCAAAAAATATTTATGGAGATTATGTAAGAGATGAGGATTTTTGTGTCATGAATCGTACAAAAGGTGCTGATATATTCAGTGAAGGCAACACATCACGTAGAAAAGAAAGTTTAAAGAAAATGGAAATTACAAATTAGTAAATAGTAATATATAATCCAGTATAGAAATATCTGCTTTTCAATTTACCATCTTTTGTCCACACTGGGGGGCAACGGTATAAGCCCTGGGGGCTTTTTTTAGGGGATTGGTGCAAAAGCCACATCATAAAACAATATAAATATCAAATATATAAATAACTTATGCGGGGTCGGTCTCGCCAGTAAATGAAGAGTCCCAAGACATTTTGTCTAGGGGCTTTTTTTCTTGTCGAAATTATAAAGGGCGGCAGTTCAGAACTGCCGCAGCACAAAGAAGTCTCATGGCAAGGATACCTCCCTTAAAGCCGGACATATGGCGCACACCCGAATGAATTCAGCGGACATTACTGCCTGATTGCCTTGATTATCAACTCGAGATCTTCCAGGATAACCTGGAGGTCCTCCTTATGTTCCACCTCCTGCTGGAGGACCTGCAATACCATTTGATGTATTCTCATCAAATTTCCTATCTTTCTCAATAAAATAACCATCTAAAAAAATATCAAACAAGTGAAAAATACTTCTTTCGAGTAATTGATGAATTTTATAAAGATTCTATCATTTACACATATGGAAAAGAAAGCGGATAAAAGATCAATCAGCCGGGTACCCATTCATGAGTCCATCAGTTTTGAGATAACGGAAAGGTACTCAGGTACGCTCGTAAACATCCTGAATAACGGGTTAGGATTGGATATAAGTTCCGGGGGAATAGGGTTAACCACGTCTTTTCCTGTGGAAGTGGGTAGCGTTGTGAAGCTGTATTTTCCGATTGCCTCAGCTAACGCAAGCCTGCCGGTCTATACCGATGTGAAGTGGTCGAGTCCCATCGAGGGCGGGTTCAGGATCGGTTTGCGCTTCCTGGCTTAGGTGGAGATGATTATATCTGTTGGGTGTTTATGAATACGAAAAGTGTAATGCCTTGTGTAAATGCACTGTAAAGTGCGTTTGGTTCGCTTTTGTTTTTATTCTGCAACGTCTTGATTTTATGATTGTTTGTTTTAGGAACGATTCTTGCCGTTACATTGAAAAGAGGGTAGGAAAATACCTTTCAGGAGTCAAGCAATGAAAAATCATCATCGTCGAATATGGAAAACATTATCGACCCTCGTGCCGCTACTGGTCTTCGTACTGAAGATTTCGGCCGCCGTGCCGGCGTTTTCCGCCGAACCGGTTTTGGTGATCACCACTGCTTCGAATCCCTTCAGCAGCTACTATGCTGAAATTCTGCGGGCAGAAGGTATGAACGCATTTGCTGTGAGCGACATCTCATCGGTTTCCTCCTCAGTCCTGGCAGCCTATGACGTTGCTGTACTGGGGGAGATGGCGTTGAGTGATTCCCAGGTCACGATGCTGAGTGACTGGGTCAACGGGGGAGGCCGCCTGATCGCCATGCGCCCGGACAAGAAACTGGCCGCCCTGCTCGGACTGACCGACCTGGGGACAACGATGTCGAATGCGTATCTCCTGGTGAATACGTCCTCGTCCCCGGGGACCGGGATCGTGAACCAGACTATCCAGTACCACGGCACCGCCGACCGCTACAGCCTGAACGGTGCTTCAACCATTGCGACCCTGTACTCCAACGCCTCAACGGCGACTTCCAACCCGGCGGTTACCCTGAGGAGTGTCGGGTCGTCTGGCGGGCAGGCGGCGGCATTCGTCTATGATCTTGCCCGATCCGTCGTGTACACCAGGCAGGGCAACCCCGCCTGGGCCGGTCAGGACCGTGACGGTGAGGCACCAATCCGCTCCAATGACCTGTTCTATGGCGCGGCAAGCTTCGACCCCCAGCCCGACTGGGTCAACCTGAGCAAGGTGGCGATCCCCCAGGCTGACGAGCAGCAGCGGTTGCTTGCCAATCTGATCATCCGGATGAACTCGGACAAAAAGCCCATTCCCCGCTTCTGGTATTTCCCCCGTGGCCTGAAGGCGGTCGTGGTCATGACCGGAGACGATCATGGAAGCGGAGGGACCAAGGGACGCTTTAATGGCTACATTTCCATGAGCCCCCCAGGATGCTCGGTGCAGAACTGGGAGTGCATCCGGGGCACATCCTACATTTTTACCGACAACCCACTCAGCGATTCGGAGGCATCTTCCTATGACAACGCGGGTTTCGAAATCGCCCTCCACCTGGACACCAACTGCGAGGACTGGACACCCTCCGGGCTGGTGTCCTATTTCACCACCTGGTTTAATGCATGGGCTACCGAGTACCCCAGCCTTCCTTCGCCGGTCACCAACCGGAACCATTGTATCACTTGGAGCGATTACGTGACCGAGGCGCAGGTGGAACTCAATCACGGGGTTCGCCTGGATACCAACTATTACTATTATCCGGAGGAATGGGTGGCCAATCGCCCGGGGTTCTTCACCGGCTCCGGGATGCCCATGAGGTTTGCCACAGCCAGCGGCGCTCTCATCGATGTCTATCAGGCGGCAACCCAGATGACTGACGAGTCGCGTCAGACATACCCTTACACGATCGACACATTGCTCGGCAGGGCTATCGGGCCGGAAGGGTACTACGGTGCTTTTGTTGCGAATGCCCATACGGATGATTCCGATTCGGAAGTATCCGATGCAATCGTGATCTCCGCGTCTGCCAGGGGGATTCCGGTGATTACGGCCCGCCAGATGCTGGAATGGCTGGATGGGCGGAATACCTCAGCAATTGCTTCAGTTTCCATGGACTCGAACTTCCTGAGTTTTTCCATCAGTGCGTCTCAGGGGGCGACGGGATTGACGGCCATGGTGCCGATGCTCGATGGCCGGACTGTAACGGGCATAACGAGAAACGGGAGCTCCATTCCGTTTACGACGGCCACTGTCAAAGGAATTCAATACGCTCGCTTCCTTGCGGAAACAGGGACTTACCAGGTTAATTACACCATCGATTCCTTCCCACCTGTAATCAGAACAGTCACTCCAAATAACGGGGCATCCGGCGTAAGCACGGCTACAAACGCAACCGCTGCCTTCAACGAGTCGATGAACCCCGCAACAATAAGCACAGCCACCTTTGAACTACGCGATTCAGCAGGCAACCTTGTTCCGGCAACTGTTACTTATGATGCCACTTCAGAGGTTGCCACCCTTGATCCAAGCGGCACTCTTGCAAGTTCAAAGTCGTACACGGCAACCATCAAAGGTGGTGCGAGCGGTGTAAGGGACGCAGTTGGCAATCCGTTAACTAATGATTTCAGCTGGACTTTCACCACTGGAGAGGTATTCACCGGCGCATACTCGATCTGGTCTGCCGCGACCGTTCCGAGTGTTGCTGATGCCGGTGCGGACAGGGCGGTACAACTCGGGGTGAAATTCCGCTCCGACGCGAACGGCTCCATCACCGGCGTCCGCTTCTACAAGGCGACCGCCAACACGGGTACCCACGTGGGGAGCCTCTGGACAAATACCGGCGTCCGCCTGGCCACGGCAACGTTTACAAACGAAACCGAATCCGGCTGGCAGCAGGTGAACTTCTCCAGCCCGGTGTCCATCATTGCCGACACTGTCTATGTGGCCTCGTACCACACCACGGTGGGCCACTACAGTTATAGCCCGAGCTACTTTGCGAGCGGCGTGGACAGACCGCCGCTCCATGCCCTGGCGAACGGGGTCTCGGGGGTTAACGGCGTATTCGCCTACGGATCCTCGAGCACTTTCCCGAACCAGGGCTATAACAGTACCAATTACTGGGTGGACGTGGCGTTCAGCCCTGCGGGCGAGAAGATGCTGCAGTCGATCGCAGTGACACCCGCGAACCCGACGATTCAGACGGGTGCAACGCAGCAGTTCACCGCGACGGGGAGCTATAGTGACGGCAGTACGCAGAACATCACCACGCAGGTGACGTGGGCCTCCACGAACACGGCCGTCGCGACGATCAATGCGGCAGGGCTCGCCACGGGGGTCTCCGCGGGAACTTCCACCATCCGGGCGACCCTGGGCACCGTCACCGGCAGTACGACCCTTACCGTGCAGGGAGCCGGACAGTCGTCTTACACGATCTGGAGTGCCTCGACGGTTCCGGGCGTGGTCGATGCCGGTGCGGACAGTGCGGTTCAGCTGGGGGTGAAATTCCGCTCCGACG